>JAIOQB010000144.1 GCA_021413585.1 Planctomycetia bacterium | reverse complement strand
CTGTTCGCGAGTTCGCACCTCACCAGCTCTCACCGCCCAACAGGTCACGCCCGGCAGGCGAGACCTACTTTAGGGCGGGCGGGGTTCGGGATCGGATGAACTCGGCGACGTGTCGGTGTGCTCGCCCGTTGCCGGGGTGGTGATGGTTGCTGATTCGACCGCGGCGTCTTCGCTGGCGGCGCGCTCGCGCAGTTTGTCGCGCAGCAGGTGCAGCGCGCGGATGTAGATTTCCTGGCTGATGCCGGTGGATTCGAGATAGGCGGGCGACGGCGGTGGAAACATGTTCGCTGGGCCGGGCGCCTCGGGCATCGCGCTGGCCGAACCGGGGTCGGACGGCTGGGGCGTTGCCCCAGGCACTCTTGGGCGGGCGCGCCGCGGTTTGCGCTGCCGCTGCGGCGTTGCCCCTGCCATCCTGGAGGTTGGCGGATGAACGATGCCCGACGGCGGCGGGACGAGTTCGTGCATGTAGTCCCACGGGCGGGCCGAGCGGGCGGCTTGATCGGCCGCGGCTTCTTCCTTCGCGTCGAGCCGTTTGCGGCGGTCACAGAACTCGGCGATCTTCAACTTGGCCAGAACCAACTGCCGCATCTCGCGGATCGCCGTGATCTTGCCGGCCTCCACCGCGGGCATCAGACACTTCTTGCACATGTCGATCGTGGCTTGCACATGTCGATCGTGGCCAGCTCGGCCGCAATGTCGCTCGACGCGGTGCTAACAGAAGTTGCCGCTGCCTCGTCAGGCGTAGCCACTTCAGGCGCAACAGATGCGCCACGAGCAGCGGCGGCAAAGTCCGTCGCGTCGAACGTCGCATCGGCAACATCAATGGGCGTGGTCAGCATGGCGGCTAACACTAACAAAGGAACTTGGCCACAAAATACACAAGAAACACAAAAAAGGATTTCTGACGGAAGTTCACTACGAAGGCACTGAGACACAGAGACGGATGGACGGACGAACCAACTAAAGGTTTTTTCCTTCCTTCCTTCCTTCCTTTCTTCGCGCTCTTTGCGACCTTCTGTTAAAAACTTTTGAACAGAAGGTCGCAAAGAGCGCGAAGAAAGAAAGGAAGAAGGATTTTGTAGAATGGGTTTTCACGGTCGTTGCTTTTCTCCGTGCCGCCGTGTCTCCGTGGTAAAAGAACTGTTTATCTGCCCGGCTTCGTTCTTTTTTTGTGCTTCTTGTGTCTTTTTGTGGCTAAAAACTGTTCTTCGTGGCCACGCGAGCGCGAAAAAGCCCGCGCTGGCAATTAAGCTTTTGCCACGCGGGCTCTTCATGCTACCCGACGGTTCGTCGGGCGCTTCTAGATACCGTTGTGTTTGACTCGTCGTGTTGTGAGCGTAAGTATATCAGATTCGCGCGAAACTTCAAGATTCAGAATCTGCCACCCTCTTCGATGTGCGATGTGCGATTGCGGATATGCGATGTCCGCTTGCGTCCGTCCTATAGCCTCCAGCCTCAAGCCTAATAAAAAGCACAAACGCCGCGCCGGTGGCTTCGCTGACGTTTCCACGTGGCGCGAATTGCAGTTTGCCGCCGAGTTCGCCGGCCAAGCGGCGCGAGAGCGCCAGACCCAGGCCGACGCCGGGCGCGGTTTGCGCCGCTTCGCTGGCGGATTTGGTGAAGGGTTGGAACAGCCGCCGGGCTTCGGCGGTGGCGATGCCCGGGCCGTGGTCCGAGACGCGGACGCGCAGCCATTTGCCTTCCGTGCTCAACTGCAAATGAATTCGGCGATCGGCGGCCGCGGCGGCGTACTTGCAGGCGTTGTCCACCAGGTTCACCAACACCTGCTCGATCGCGCCGGCGTCGGTGGTCAGCGTGCGATGTGCAACGTCCTCGGGCAGATCGAGCACCAGTTGCATGTCGTCGCGCTCCGCCCGCTCGCGCAGCCGCGCGGCGATCGGCGTGAGTAACTCGCCGACGGTGATCGTGCAACCGGCCGCCCTTCGCCGCCCCCGCTCGAGCCGGGCGTACGACAACACATTTTCGATCAGGTGAAACAACCGATCCGCCTCGGTTTTGAGCGTGGTCAGGTAATGTCGCTGCTGCGACTCGTCTTGCACCATCCCTTCCGCCAGCATTTCGCTGTACATCCGAAACGTGGTCAGTGGCGTGCGCAGCTCGTGCGTTACGGCCGAAACAAACGCGGCGCGCCGCTCGCTGAGCGCCAGCACGCCGCGGAGCAGAATCGCCACCGCCAGCGACGCCAAACCCAAGCCAACCCAGGCCGCCAGCAGCGACAGCCGCACGGGCGACAATTCCGCCGAGCTGAAGTTCGTAAACGCCGGCGGCTCGGCGATCAGTTTGGCCGAGATCGTCGCCAGCATCCGCCCCGGATTGCGAGCACGCACGCTCGCCGGATCCTCAGGGGCCGGCACGAGGTCCATCTCGGGCAGCAGATCGCTCACGCCGGCGGCCAGCGTCCGTTTGAGTGCCGCCCAGTCGAGCCAGCAGCCTTGAATGAACGTCTGATCCCCCAGAACCACGCGGCGGGCAAGCACCAACTCATTGCCGAACCACACAGGCTGGATCAATCCCTCCGCCGCGGCGAACGGCGCGGGGCCGCGTGCCGCCGTTTCACGAGTGTTGGTGCTGGAGGCGGGTGGCCCCTTGGTAAAAGATTTGGTCTCGGGCGAAACGGTGAAGGTACCGTTGCTGTTATAGCTGTTGTTGTACATTTCCCGCCCTTTAATCTGAGCGGCCAGATTGCCGGTCTGATTCTCAAAAGCTGGGCCTGTTGATCCTGCAAGGGCACCAGCGGAGGCGGATTGACGTTGATCGGTCCTTGCCATGGCGCCGCGGGGGTCGATGCGGTGTTGGTCGGGGGCAGGTCGTTGAATTGCTCGCTCGACCACGGTTGCGCGGGTGGACAGTGGGCCAGCAATACGGCAGGGTCGAGGATTTGCTTCAACTCCTGCAAGCGGCGCAGCGGCATTGAATCGAAGGTGGCCCATTGCGAAGGCTTGCTGCTCTGGCCGGCGTCGGCGGCGACGCTGGGGGAGCGCAATTCGTGCCCTGGACCGAGTTCAAAATAGATTTTTATCAGTGGCGAGCCGGGTGACCGCAGCGGCGACTCGATCAGGGCCGCCGGCAGCTTGCCGGTCGACGGCGGACGGTACGTCGGTTGATACGCCTGATAGGGCACGACATTTTGCCCATTGACCAGCTCGCTGATTTGAGAGTCCATCCGCCGCAACGCCAGGCGGACGTTCCCCTCAAAGTCCGCCTGGAAGGTCTGCATCGCATCGGCCCGCTCCAGGCCCACCACGCGGTGGCTGAGCCACGCCATGCCCGCGATGGCCACCGCCAGGCAGACGCCGAACATGCTCCAGACTTGCCAGGGACGGTTCATGGGTGTTCGCTCGCTGCCATCATGTACCCTTTGCCGCGCACGGTGAGCAGCAGCCGCGGCTGTTGCGCATCGTCGCGAAGTTTCTCGCGCAGCCGCACAACGTGCATGTCGACCGTCCGCGTGGCGAGCCCGCGCGGGCTGATCCGCCAGACGTTCGACAGCAGCTCGTCGCGCGACACCGCCCGGCCCGCGTGCCGGACGAGGTAACCCAGCAGCTCCACTTCGCGCGACGAAAGCTCTTCCCGATCGCCGTTGGCAAAGCGAACTTCCTGGCGTGCCAGGTCGGCTTGGCCACCGGCGAACTCAAAATGGCTGACGTTGCTGGGACGCTGCGGAGAGCGGCGGATGACCGCCTCGACGCGGGCCAGCAACTCCTTCACGCTAAACGGCTTGACCACATAGTCGTCAGCCCCCAGCTTCAAGCCCGCCACGCGGTCCGCCTCTTCGCCCAAGGCACTGAGAATAATTACCGGCTGCGTGGGGCGCCCCTCGCGCAATTGCCGCAAAATCTCCAACCCTGAGATGCCGGGGAGTACCAGGTCCAGCAGCAGCAAATCGAAGTCGCGGCCAATGGCCATTTTGAGGCCGTCGTCGCCACGGGCCGCTTCAAGCGGCACATAACCGGCAAAGCGCACTGCGTCGACAATCCCGCGGCGGATCGCGGCGTCGTCTTCGACGATCAGGATGCTGGGCTGAGTCATCGGGCAAGGGCCGGGGCTAAGACGATTGTACCACGAAAGTGGGTCTCGCCTGGCCTGCTATGAACTTTTGGCAATGTGTATCCCGATTTTAGCTCCTGCATGCATCATTTGAACGAGGCATTTTGCTGCTTTTCGAGCGTACTGTGAAGAACAAACAGCTTTCATTGATGATGAATACATCACCTCATGCGGTATGTGCCTAAATCATTCCGCGTGTGGGGCCAGAAACCGGCTCAATTCGGCAATTTCGTGGTAATTGGCCCGACCAAAATCGAGACACAAAAACCCCGTCGATGGCGGAGGTTTTTTAGCGGGTCCGGCGAGACCTACAGGACGGTTCCTATTCGGGCCGCGAATTGGACTGGGGCGACGTGCTCGACACCTCTCGCCCTTTCAATTTCAGATCGAAAGACTTCATCGCCACGCCGCGTTGATACGGCGTGAACAGCCAGATCGTCTGTTGGCCCTTAGCCAGCCGGATGTCCATTGGCTTGGTGGTTTGCCACAGGCCGGCGGTCCAGGGGAGCGCGATCCAGCCGTGTCCATCCTGGACGCTGCCCACGCTGATTTCCCAGAACGTCGGGCCGCCGGTTTTGCCGCTGCAATCGAGCGTGCTTAAGCGCACATGCTGGGCGGTGACCTCCGGAAAGTCCTTGGCGTAGCTGCTGCCGATGGTCGTTCCTTCGAGAATCTTCTTCCACTCGTTGCCGTCCTTGTATTCGAGCAGGAACTTGGCGACCTTTTCGTACGCCCGCTCGTCGATCATGATCGTGCTGATCTTGGTCGGCTGGCCGAGGTCGAGTTCGATCCACGCTTTGTCGACGCCGAAGTTGACGGCCCACCGGGTGCTGGGATTATTGTCGACCGCCGCCTGAGGGCCGAGTTCTTTGGTCCCTTTCCACACGGCCGACGCGGTGGCTTTCTTTACCGGGGCCATGGCGCCGAAGGAGCGGACGAACATCGCCTGGCCGTTGTTGACGGTGGCCACCTTGGCGGTCAGTTCATAGATGCCCGTCTCCGGGACGTCGATCTTGTAGCCAACCCAGGTGGACGCCATTCCTTGCTGGAAGTGGACCTGCTTGCCGCCGTCGATGGAGTCCATCACCGTCACGCGCGGCTCGCCACCCCACACGGTGATTCCGCCGGTCTCGAAAAAGCCGGTGCCGTCGATGCGGATCACGCCGGGCGGGGCCGCGGCAGACGACTCGGCCTTGGCCAGGCCCTTCGTCACGGCGGGTCCGTTCTTCGCCGGCCCCGCGACGCGCGGCTCGTCGTCCGCCTCATCTGCTTTTTCAGAGGCTTTGAGTTTCTTTTCGCTCAACGTCGGCGCGGACTTGGCCAGCGTCTGACCAATTGCGCGGACTGCCGCGATCTGTTCTTTCGCAGTTAACGTGGAGGCAAACCAGCGCAGTTGCTCGACCTGCGAGAAGACTTCCGTCCGCTCGCGATCCGTGACCGAAGCGAGGAACTCGCGTCCTCCCATTCCTTCGAGCTTCGAGGCGTCCCAACCGCGGCCGTAGGCCACTTGCCAGCCGTTGAGCGATTTGTAAGCGACGCAGGCATGCCGTGGCTGACCGACGCCGATCGCCGGAATCCCCCACGCCTGGCAGATGAACACCGACCACGAAGAGCGCGGGCCGCACTTCCCGCCGCCGTCGAGCACCGCCTTATAGTCGACGTGCGGAACGGGCGAGTTGCGGCGCCACACCATCGACGTCGTGTCCACCACCCGCTCGCCGGTGCGCAGGTCGGGCCGCCAGGTGTTCACCATTTCGCGGCCCCAAGTCAGGTCCGCCTCCGACGCGCCGGAGCAGACGACAAACTGCATCTCCCAAGCGGTGAGCTTGTCGAAGCTGGGAAACAATTCCTTTTTCTCGTGGGCAGTCTTGAAATAGTTGTAGCGGACCAGCGGCGGGCTGGGGATTTTCTGCTGGCCGGAGCCGGGGGAACCGGTGCCGGGCGGACGCAGCGCGGTGGCGATCGCCAGCCGCAGGTACACGCCCTGCTTCGATTGCGGATCGGCCGTGAAGATTTTCTTCCACGTTTCCAGCGAAGCGGTCGAGATGCCGAAGCTGTTGTCGTCACGGGCATGCTGCGAAAGCGGCGTGACAGCGATCAGATATTCGTGCAAGGCCAGAGGGTTTTTCAGCAGCCAAGTCAAGAACACCTTGTTCGCAGGGTCCGCCTTGGCGAACGCACCGAGCTTACTGTTGCCCACCTTGACGATGAACTGCCGCTGGGCGAGCGCCAAGGAAACGGCGGGATTCTGAAGTACGGGCGCGAGCGCAGCCTGCGTGATCTTGCTCGAATCCGCCGGCGCCTTCTGGCTCAGCCAGGTGGTGAGGTTGGTAACGTACCCGTTGAAGTCGCCGCTGCTGATCGCCGCATCCAGGTCGGCGCTGCTGGGTTCCGCCGCGATGAGGCGGGGAGAAAGCGACGCGAGGAGGAACAGGGCAAGGACTGCGGCCAGGGCGGCTTTGTAGCTGTGCTTCATATTCACGGGGAGGCCCGCTTTCGCCAAATGGCATAAATTGGTGGGAGGGTGATGGCTTGGTGTGCAGCCATCGGTGGGATTTTGTCTCCCTTTTAATGTACTTGAACTTCGCTACCTTGGCCGGACAAATTGCTGGCTTTTTGGGACAGGTGCAACGTAACGACAGAGTACTCAGTGAGCGGGAGGATGCTAGCCCCCGGTCCCAGTCGCTGGCCCGCACTGGAACCCGCGGCTAGCGCCTTGCCGCTCACGCAGTGTGTCTCGCCGGGCGTAATTCGCGGCAAAACGCCGCACTGGATTGCCGTTTGGGCTCGCCGCTAGCCTTGCTATAATCCCCCGCCTGTTTCTCCCCACCGGTGGCCCACATGGTGGCCCGCGATGTCTCGTTCCGCTTTGATGTGCGCCGCGGTTGCCGTTTGCGTTGGCGGCTGCGCGTCGTGGCGGACTTCGCCGTCGCTGCCTAGCGCGGTGAACGTCAACGTGGGCCAGTTGATTGTCCATGCGGACTTTGATCTGGCGGCGGACAATCGCCTGCTGGCCGAACTGGAGGCGCTGCGGCCGCGCGTGGCGGCGGAGCTGCAACTGCCCGCGTCGACCCTACCAGTGGACGTGTATCTGTTTCAGACGCAGCGCACGTACCGCGCGTTTCTGCACAAGCATTTTCCCACGCTCCCCAACCGCCGTGCCTTCTTCATCGAGTCCGAGTCGCAACTGGCGGTGTATGCGCAATGGGGGGATCGGGCGGCGGAAGATTTGCGGCATGAAACCTCGCACGCTTATCTGCACGGCATGGCGCCGCAGCTTCCGTTGTGGGTGGACGAAGGGCTCGCCGAATACTTTGAAGTGCAGCCAGACGAGCATGGGCTGAACCGCCCGCACGTCGATCGTCTGCTGGCCCTGATGCGTCAGGGGCGCTGGCAACCCGACGTGGTCCGGCTGGCTCGGCTCGATTCACTGGAGCAGATGAACCAGACCGACTACGCCGAAGCATGGACCTGGATCCACTGGCTACTGCACTCCACTCCCGAGAACCGCGGGCTGCTGCTGGGCTACCTGGCGGCCTTGCACGACCACCGACACCCGCTGCCGCTGGAATCGGTGGTCCTGGAGCGTCATCACGATGCCAACCGAGAGTTGGTCGAGCATTTGCAGCAGATAGATGGCGGGGCCCGTAAATAGATCGAGCTGCTATTAATGTCCAATGTCTAAATCCCAATGTCCAAAAAACGTAGGCAGCGCGTTCCTTAGACATTGGGATTTAGACATTAGACATTGAACTTCTCTCCCTTATCCCATCAGCAGGGACTTCTGCAGCACCGTGCCCGAGTCGATGTGCACAAAGCCCAGCCGCAGCAGCAAGGCCACGATCGCGGCGTTTTGCGGCTCGACTTGGGTTTCGATCAATGCCGCTCCGCGCTCCTGTAACAGCCGCATTCCTTCGGCCAGCAGAAATGTGGCCACGCGATTGCGGCGCTGCTCGGGCACGACTTCAATGTTCAACAGGCCCAGCGTGGAGATGCCGCGCGCGGCGACGTACGAGCCCAGGCTTCTAAAGCGGGCAATCGCCCACGCCGCACTGCCGTCGCGCGGCAGCAGTTCGACCGCCAGTTGATCGAAGCACCCGAGCGTGCAAGCCTCCCACCAGTTGCGCGACGGCGGATCCTCGACAATCCGAAACTGCGTGCAGCGGCGGATTTGCAGTTGCGTGCGATCCACCGGCGGCCGAAAGCCGATCAAGTCGCGGTGCAGCACCAGCACGCGATCGACCGCCACGTAGCCGTTTCGCCGGAAAATCTCCTGCGTCTGTGGATCGGAATCGAGCAGCCCCGGCAGGCTGCTGCCGCCATACAATCCCAGATAGAAGGGGCACAATCGCCCGACACCGCCGGCCACCACCAGCTCGGACCCCGCCGCCGTGAGGTAACTCTCGGCTCGGTGGAGCAGTTCGTCGACAACTGGCATATCGTGGAAGTCCGGCTCGACGAGCAGCGCGCTGATCACCCCAAAGTGCCGCGACAGGCCTTGCTGATCGTCGGTCGGGCCGAATCCGGCGTGGACAAAGCCGACCGGAAGTTCGTCGTTGCAGGCCACGATTAACCCATGCCGATCGAAATAGGTCTTGGCCAGCACCAGCTCTTCAAACTCGGCAACACCCAACGACGGAGCGCGGCCGCGCTGCAATGGCTGGGCCCGCCAAATCCGCAGGATGTGCGGTATGTCGGTGTTGCGGAAGGGGCGATAGCTGATCACGGTGCCGCCTGGAGTGATTACTGACTCAATTCCGACTTCCTAGAGCAACTCACTCTGCCGCCGTGCGCACTTCCACGTCTTGATCGACCACCCGGACTTCAAACCGCGGTTGCACCACGCGTGGGCTGAACTGATGCTGCCCGGTTCGCACGTCAAACTGCCAGCCATGCCAAGGGCAGGTGACGATCGCGCCGCACAGGCCCCCCTGCCCTAGCGGTCCTCCCTGATGAGGGCAAACTCCATCCAGCGCAAAAAACGTTCCGTCCACGTTGAACAGCGCGACGATCCGATCGCCCGCCACCGCCTCCAGCGACGAACCGGGCGGGCAATCCGCCACCGCGGCAATTCGAGTCCACTCAGGCATGGGAACAGTCGCAAGTGTGAAGTGACGCATTCAATGGAAACGTGGCCGCACATAGTTTGGGCGGTTTCAAGCCGCGAGGCAACGGGGCAGGACAGTAGGTCTCGCCTGCCGGGCGTGACCTTACAGTTGATGCGAAGTTGGTTATAGCGTATCGAACAGGTACCGCCCTGCAGGCGGAACCTACCTACGCCGCCTTTCTTCGCTGGGCACGCTGCGGCGGCTGTTCTTTCCAGCGGCGGTGGACCCACCAATATTGCTCCGGATCGCGGCGGATGACCGCTTCCAGCCGCTGCGTGTACCAGGCGGTCAGCTCGCGAACGCCGGCGGCGGCCGCCTCGTCCTTGCAGGGATCGACGATGCCTTCGGTGCCGATCTCGAAGTTCAGCGGCCCGTCGGCACGCCGGGCGTAGCACACCATCAGCGGCGCCTCGTGCGCCAGGGCCATCACCGCGATTGCCTTGTGCGTGGAGGCGGGGCGGCCGAAGAACTCGACAAAGCACCCCTTGGGTCCCGCCGATTGATCGGCCAGCACCGCCAGAATGCCGCCGGCGGCTAAGCGCGATTCGGCCTCCGGGGCACTCCCTTTCTTCGGCAGGATGCATTGACCATACCGGCGGCGAAACGCGTTGAGCCAGCGGTCGATAAACGGATTGTCCAACGGGCGGGCGACGGCGAAGGTTTGAAACCCATACAACCCGAGCATGCGAGCGGAGATCTCAAAGTTGCCAAAATGCCCTGACACAATTACCGTCGGCCGGTCGTTGAGCAGATGCCGTACCAACACCTCGGGTGACAGCAGGCGGACAAAGCGCCGCCAGTTCGTCTCGTGAATTTTTCGATCGGCGTGCGCCATCTCGAAAATCAACAGCAGGATATGCTCCCAATGCCGGCGCGTGAGCAGTTGCCGCTCGTGCTCAGATAGATTGGGAAAGGCGTGCCGCAGATTGTCGTCGATTACCTTTTGCCGAACATGCAGCACGTCGCTCAGCAGCCACGACAGTTTGTCTGCCAGCGCGGCGCAGGTGTGCATGGGCAGCGATTGGATCGCGCTGATCACCAGACGAACGATGATATAGACCAGATAGTCCACAACCCGCTTCACGCGCCGTAATCTCCTCCGCGGGGACACGAGTGTTGCGTCAAGGTAATATTTTCGGGTGCCATGCCCACGTTTTCGTGGGCATGTTTTTGCTGTCCACCGTTAAAAGGCATGTCCACGCGGACGTGGACATGGCACCCTTACCCGAAAATACTCGCTTGACAGACCATTAGTGTCGGTTTCAAACCTAGCCCTAAAGCCTTTGCGGCCACCGATTAAGGTGCGGATTGTGCCAGGAAGGCCGAACCGGGGCAACGCCGATTTGCCTGGAGCGATGGACAGAGAAGCCGCTTTATTCGGCCTTTTTCCCGCTCTTTGACCGCAAGCGGGCCTTGAGCGTCGGATCGCCAGAGAGTGGCAACAGCACGCCGCGGCCCGTTTCGGCCGCTTTGTAAATGCCCAAAATGATCTCGATCGATCGCCGCCCTTCGTGGCCGTTGACCAGCGGAGCGCGGTCGTTGCGGATCGCGTCCAGCATGTCGCGAAACTGGCGGGCGTGCCCTGCGTGGCTGATGGCGGAGGGGTCACTGGCGCCGCCGGCAGAACTGTGCAGTTCGGCCATGTGTTTTTTCACGGCCGCGTCGCGACGGCCCTTGTTGGCAAACTCCCACACTTTGATGTCTTCCTCTTCGATGACGGCGGTTCCTTCCGATCCGTGGATCTCGATCCGCTTCAAGTACCCGGGATACACGGCCGTGCTGGCTTCGATCGTGCCCAACGCGCCGTTGGCAAACCGGAGCGTGGCGATGGCGGTGTCTTCCACTTCGATCCGCTCGTGGGCCAGCGTGGCGGTTTGGGCGCGAATCTCCACCACCGGTCCCATCAGCCAGGTGAGCAGATCGACGCTATGCACCGCCTGATTCATCAAGGCGCCTCCGCCGTCAAGCTGCCAAGTGCCGCGCCAGGCGCCGCTGTCGTAATACTGCTGCGTGCGAAACCATTTGACGTAAGCATCGCCGACTGTCAGCCGGCCAAAGCGGCCTTCGTTGATCGCCCGCTTCAGTTCCAGGCTGGCCGCGTGAAACCGCGAGGGAAAGATCGTCGATAGTTTTACGTTATTCTTTTCGCACGCTTCGATGATCTTGTCGCAGCGCCGCAGCGTGATCTCCAGCGGCTTTTCCACGATCACATGCTTGCCGGCATTTGCGGCGGCGATCGCCGGCTCCATGTGGGCCCCGCTGGGAGTGCAGATCGTGACGATATCCAGCTTCGGATCGGCCAGCATCTCGGGCAACTTGTGATACGCACGGCAGCCATGCGCGGCGGCAAATCGATCGGCCGATTCCGCCCTCGAGTCAAAGCACGCCACCAGCCGGGCCGACCGCAATTCGGCGATCGCCTTGGCGTGAAAATTGGCGATCATTCCGCAGCCGATAACGCCGATGCCGAGGGTCATGAGGTGCATCCAGAGTGAAGTGTTCGCAATTAGAGCGTGGCCGCGGCATCGGCCAATTCGTGGCGATTGATGGCGCGCAACTCCGAACCCGCCGAATTTTGAATCGCGACCTGTGCCGGTTCGGTACCATCATTGCGGCAAAATCGCAAAATCAGCCCACCGGCGAAATCGATCGCCTCTTCCGTAGCCGGGCCGACCACCATCGCCGTCGGGCCGAGAAAGTTCTCGGGCACCAGCACGGCACTGGCCTTCGAGGCCGATTGGGCGGCCAGCCGCCGCAGGGCTTCGTTCTCCGCTTCCTTGCGACCGATGACGACCTTGGTGGCCGCGTCGAACCGCACATGGCGGCCCACTTTGAGCAACTCAAAATCCCAGGCGTTGTTGTCCACATCGAGCCGCAGCAAGTCGAACACCCGCGGGGCGAAGCTTTGCTGCGTGAGCATGCAGCCGGTCGACGGCGTCGGCAGATCCTGATCGGGAAAGCCAAACTCACGGGCCAATGCGATTAAGCCCTTCCGCGAGCGGCCGGTGAAGTCGTACAGGCGGTTTCGATCCACTTCGCCGCGCAGTTCGGCGATCGTAGCAGGGAGCAGCTTGGCCGAGAGTGGTCGCAGCAGACGTCCTTCGAGGCCGCTGTGGCGGGCGATGGTCATCAGATCGCGGCGTTTCTGACTCATTGGGCGCTGGCCCAGCACTTCGCCGCTGACGACGAACGACGCGCCAAGTTCGTCCATCACCTCGCGTGCCCGCACAAACATGAATATCCGGCAATCGACGCACGGATTCACGCCGCGGCCGTAGCCAAAGCGGGGTTTGCGGATCACATCGAGATACGAATCGTCGGCGGCAAGCACGGAGAGCGGGACGCCGAGCATCTGCGCGGCCTGCGAGGCGGTTTCGCGGCAGCAGACGAATTGCGTGCGGAAGTTGACCGCGGCGATTTCAATCCCTTGCAGTTGCAAGGCGCGAATCGCCAGGATGCTGTCCAACCCGCCGGAAAGCAGGGCCACGGCTTTGATGGTCATGGGATTCACAAGGTAGCGTGGGTGCTTGCACCCACGAATGTTTGGCCTGAAATTCGTGGGTGCAAGCACCCACGCTACGAGTTGCACCCGGCACTTGAGTCAATCGGTCGGATACGGGATCGGCTTGCCGTCGATTTCACTCAGGGCGTTCCAGGCGGCCCGCTGCTCGGCTTCCTTTTTGTTGCGTCCCCAGGCGGGGTGAAACGTCCGCCCCGTGACATGCGCCGCCACCTTGAACGATTTGCTGTGGTCGGGGCCGCGCTCTTCGACTAGGTGATACGAGGGCGTGGTGCCAAAATCGCGCTGGGCTAACTGCTGCAACAGCGACTTGTAGTTGCCCCCCATCTCGCCGCTGGCCGCCAGTTCCACTTCCGGGCCAATGAAGCGCTCAATGAAGTCCCGCGCCGCCGTGCCGGCGTCGTCCAGATAAATCGCAGCGACGAGCGATTCAAACACGTCAGAGAGCAGCGACGGCGGCACGTTAGGGCTGCTGGCCATTCCCTTGCCGAGAATCAAAAACTCTTCCAGCCCGAGAGCCTCGCTGATCTTGGCGCACGTCTGTCGGCTGACCACCATCGACTTGATCTTGGTCAGATCCCCTTCGAGATACTCGGGATACTGCCGGTACAGCAGCTCGCAGACCACCGCGCCGAGGATCGCGTCGCCCAGAAACTCCAGCCGCTCGTTCGACGCCAGCCGATGCTGGGCCCCGGAAGCGTGGGTCAGCGCGGAACGCAAGATTTCCTTGTCGCGAAAGACATAACCAATGCGCCGCTCGCAAGCTTCCAGCCGATCGGAAGATTCTTCACCGCCTGGCTGCTGATTGTTGTCCGACATCGACACGGAAAGGGCTGGGGTGACTGGTGGATTGGTTGGGTTGGATGAAACCAATCACCGTACCGGCGGGGGGGTGAATTGTCAACTCGATGGAGGTGGCGGGTGTGTCCTATTAGTGTGCTGCCGACCCGAAGGTCGGGGAATGGACTGGTGTCAACGGACGGTCTGACAGCTAGTGGTCCCAGAACAGCCGTATCAACAACGCAAAGACAATAAAAATCGCCAGAGCAAAGGCTAAATGCCTTAGCAGGCTGGCGCGTGTTGACCGATACTTGGGCCAACAACAATGCTTAAACTTCTTGCCGCTGCCGCACGGGCAGGGATCTTCAGGCGGCGGGATGTTGCCTGTTTCCCGATCAAATTTCGATTCGCTTGGGATGTGGGTGGCGACCCACCATGCGCCCCCTCCGTCCGACATGCGGATACCCTCAATGATTGGCGGATCCCTGACTGAATTGAAAACCGCGTTTTGGCTTCTCTTCCATGGCCCCGATTCTAGCAGGAGGCTGCGTCTTAATCCTGTGCGGGGACTAGCGATTAATGGTTGGGGCAGTCGCCACCATGAACAGAATAAATGCCGAATGAACGGCGGCCATAACGAAGACCGCGAGTCGGGTTCGGCCAAATATTGCTACGATCGCCAGAATCGGACTGACAGCCAGGATCAAAGTAGGGAGAAATTGCAGTTCCCATGGCCACTTGTTAAATGCTGAAGTCTCGATGACTGTCCAAGCCGTAGCACATACAGCCACCCAGAAGGTTGCCCAGAGCATTCCGCGAAGCGTGTATTGAAAACGGGTCTTTTCCATGGCCGTATTTTAGCAGAGGTAATCATCGCGGTTCATATCGGCCAGGCGCCACGATTTTAAGTAGGTTCGGCCTGCCGGGCCGTACCTGATGCAAGAAGCCGGTTCAAGGACTAATTGCCTTGTTGCCGCAGGGTCCAAACCGAATGAAGGTACTGCCCGGCAGGCAGAACCTACTTTCGTGACGCCCCTCCGGCCGAATCCGCGTTTCGATAGCACGCTAATCATTGCCGCTCGCCACCTGCCATCCTCGCCAAACGCTTGACCCTCGGCCCCGTTCTACTAACAATAACCTCGGAATGTCCAGCTTATAAAGTCACCGTGGGCCGACGATTCAATTCGACCCCTCAGAGTTATTGATCCCTTTCGATCAGATTCGGCAGCAGACCATGGCTTCTCTTGCCAGGCTGGCAGTAGGCACCGTCCAACCGGGGGCGAGTTCAACTGCGCTCGTAGGCGCGCTTGCCGAATGCTTGCGGCGTTGCGGCGCGAACGTGCAGCAGTTTCATTCGCGGGCCGTGCTGGCCGATGGTCACAGTGAGTGCGCGACGATCGGCCGCGCTCGCCATCTCGATAGTTGGCTGATGGATGCCGCCACGTGTCGCGAAGTGTTTGCCCACGGCACGCCCGACGGTGGGCTGGGGCTGGTCGAGGGTGCATTTGAACCCGGCTCCGGCCGCACTCCGCTGCGCAGCGAATGCCTGACGCCACGCGATTCCGTCTGGCCCGCTTCGACTACGGACGCTTGTGCCCGGCTGGAAACGCTCTGCCGTTGGCTCGATCTGCCGCGGCTGGTGGTGCTCGACGCCGCGCTTTTGAATGTTTGCCACTTGCCATCGCTGCCGGCGGACACCAACGGACTGCTGCTGATCGGGCTGGAAAATGTCACGGCCGCGGCCCGGCTGGAAACGCAGCTCAGCGCGCTGTGGGGCGTGCCGGTATTGGGCTGGCTCGACCGAGCGGCTATGTCGAAATATTCATCAGGCATTCGCAATTCTGGTTCAATCGAGGCCGCGTATTGGCAGGCGATGTTGGCCGATTCGCTGGAGCGGTCATTGAAAATCGACGCGTTGATTCGCCTCACCACCGCGCGACGCTGGCCAGACGTGCTGCTGCGGCTGTTTCGCCAGCGGACAATCGACCGCTCGCCATGCATCGCAATTGCCCACGACGAAGTTTTTGACGGCTACTTTCAAGAGACGCTCGATCTGCTGGAGCTGCACGGTGCCCGGCTGGAAGTGTTTTCGCCGTTGCGAGACGAGGCCCTGCCGGCCGGCACCGACGTGGTGTACATCGGCGGCGGCGGCGTCGAGCAGCATGCGGCCGCGCTGGCGGAAAACACCTGCATGACGCTGGCCCTGCGCGAGCA
>JAIOQB010000440.1 GCA_021413585.1 Planctomycetia bacterium | reverse complement strand
AAGTTCGAGTTCGTGATGACGGGCCGCCACATGACGCTCCGCTGCGACGGCCACTCGGCCGACCACGTGGCGTTTGGCGGGCCGATCTTCTACGGCCACGCCGCCTCCGGCTTCGACGAGCCGTCCGATCACCCGGGCAATGTTTTTTGGCCGCAGGCGGTGCTGGCCAACGATCTGTACAAGATGCTCGACGGCAAGCAGCGCAAGCTGACCCAGGTGCCGCAGTCGCCGCGCGAGCAGGCGGTGGCGTTCCGCGGACCGAAGGGGACGCTCCCCGGCATGCCGGTGGGCGAGATGTCGGCCGATCAGCAGGAGCAACTCAAGAAGGTGCTGGCAAAACTCGTCGAGCCGTACCGCCAGGGTGATCGCGACGAAGTGGCCAAATGCCTCAAGGCCCAAGGGGGGCTGGAGAAGTGCGCGCTGGCGTTCTACACGGATCAAGACGTCGGCAGCGACGGGGTGTGGGACAACTGGCGGCTGGAAGGCCCGTCGTTCGTGTGGTACTTCCGCGGCTCGCCCCACGTCCACGTCTGGGTCAACGTGGCCGACGATCCGAGCGTGAAAACCAATAGCTGAGCCAATGTATGTTTAGCCGCGACGCAACGCGAAGCGCGGTATTACTGTGGAGCGCGGTATTACTGCGGAGCGCGTTTAATTTGCGCAACGCACGTTGCGCCGCGCTAATCTTATCGGTGCTTTCCGCAACCGCACACGCCGATCCCCCCATCCTCACCGACGTCTCCCGCTGGCCGCTCGAGCAGATCACCTGCCGCGACGGCCGCACGTTCGGCGGCTTGATCCGCCACGAAGACGACCAGCAGATCGAACTGGTTGAAGTCGGCCGCCGTCCTGGCAAGCCGATGTTTTTGCTGGTCCGGCCGATTCGCTCGTCCGAAGTGAAGAAGATTGTCCGACTCAGCCCGGCGGAGCGCGAGCTGCTCGGCCAGCGGATCGACGCCTTTCGCAACCGCGTGGCGGTGATGGCCGAGTTGGTCAGCGACGTCCGATTGGTCGAGCATCGCGACAGTGCTAACCAAAATGGTGCCGCCGCGCGCCGCTGGACGTACGAAGGGCCCTGGTTCTCGCTCGAAAGCACGGCGGACGAAGCGGTCACGCGCGAAGCGACCGTCCGGATCGAGCAGACGTTCGCCGCGTACCGGACACTGCTGCGGCCGCGTCGCGAGCCGGCCTCCGCACCAAACGCGAAACCTGTGAACAACAAGCCGCTCAAGATCCGCCTGATGGGCACGGTGGCGGAGTTTCGCGCGTATGTGGCGGCAGCAGGGCTGCGGATCGACAACCCGGCGTTTTACGATCCGCGGCAAAACCTGATCGTGGCGGGCGGCGACCTGGGCTCGCTGGCCAGGCGGCTGGCCGACGCCCGCGCGCATCATCAGCAGTTGTTGCAGGAGTTGCCGCAGCTCGATGAGCGATTCCGCCGGCTGGCGAAGGACCTCAGCCAGGCGCTGGAACGCAACGGCACCGATCCGGAAAAACGCCGCCAGTTGCTCGCCGCCGCCCGCGCCCAATGGCAGGAGCAGCGGCAGGCGCTGATGCGCGACATCCACCGGGCGGAGGCGGACAACGCGCAGCTCTACTACCGGCATTTTTCGCGGCTGTATCACGAGGCGTTTCATGCCTATCTGGAAAACTACGTGTTCGACGCCACGCACCACGATCTGCCGCGCTGGCTCAACGAAGGCTGGGCACAGATTTTTGAAGCCGGGCTGCTGGAGAGCGACACGCTGCGCGTCGACGCCCCGCGGGCCGACCTGCTGGCCGCGCTGACCACCGACGTACAATCGAAATCCCCGCTGCCGCTGGCCACGCTGCTGAGCGCCCCCGCCGCCGATTTTCTCGAAGGGCATCAAGACGCCACCCCCAGCGGCAACCGGCTGTACGTCTATGCCTGGGGATTGGCGTACTACCTGACGTTCGAACGGCAATTGCTCGGCACGCCGGCGATGGAGGAATATCTGAGCAAGTCCAAGACGCCGCGGGATCCGACTGAGAGATTTGAAAAGCTAGTCGGGCGGCCGCTCGCGGAGTTTGAGGTGGAATGGCGCAGGGCGATGACCGCGGCACGGGATGGTTCACCACGGAGTCACGGAGGCACGGAGAAGTGAGCGGAATGGCGCTAGCCACCGGTCATTGTGGTTGTGCCGTAGCCGTAGGTCCTGCCGTTGGCCTCACAATTGTGGTCTTCAAAGTGGACGGTTCTAGGGCTGATTTGTTCACGACGATCAGTGGAGGTGTATCTTGAGCGGGGTCATTCTGAAGTCAGAACGGTTATTGCGCATTGCTTTTCTTGCCGTCATATTTTTCTCTATTACTGAATGCGGGCGGAGTGAAACACCTGAAACCCCGCGCGGGGAGTTGGCGAAGATCGCCGAGACCTTCAAGATCGAAGTCCTCACGACGGGATTGGTTTTCCCCGTCAAGTCAACTTATGGCACAATCGAAGGCAAGAACGCTGACGCGAAGGCGCTA
Source organism: Planctomycetia bacterium (assembly GCA_021413585.1). Classification (GTDB taxonomy): domain Bacteria; phylum Planctomycetota; class Planctomycetia; order Pirellulales; family UBA7805; genus JAIOPX01. The sequence goes on along the minus strand of JAIOQB010000440.1, from coordinate 1,017 downwards.
CAAGACTACTCAACACTGTTTGCGCCGGAGTTTTCCCTCTATCCACCGGACTTGATGCCGAAAGCGCACCTCAAGCGAGTTGTGCTTTGCCGTGATCTGGCATTTGCAGGCCAGCGCAGGAATGCCATTCCCGATTTTGAACACGATACGCTATACCTTGACGTCAGTCGCGGAACGTACAGCAAGGCTTATCTACGAAAAGTCATCCATCACGAGTTTTTTCACATGATCGATTTCCGCGATGATGGAAACCTTTACAAGGACGACAGCTGGCAGTCATTGAACCCAGCCTCGTTCCGATATGGCAGCGGAGGAAAAACGGTCCAAGACGTGCCAGAAACGTCCGTCCTGACTACAAAGCTACCCGGCTTTATCAACCACTACTCCACTACTGGAGTGGAGGAGGACAAGGCGGAAGTGTTTGCGAACCTCATTGTCGATTTCGCTTATGTCGAAAGTCGGACCAAGAACGACAGTGTTCTCAATAATAAAGTAAATCGCATGAAGAAGTTATTGAATGAATTCTGCCCCGCGATGAACGACAAGTTTTGGGAGACGGCCCAAAAGTCAACGCGTTCCGACGAGTGACCGTTAGGTGTGAGTAGCCGTTGTTCATTTCCGCTGGCCTAGGTTTTGTTGCCGATGCGCGGATACCATGATCGCCTGCCTCGACGTTCATTACGATGCACACCTCGCCGCCGCGGCTGCGGTTGTGTTTGACGAGTGGACGGCAAACGCGGCGATTGCACAATACTCGACGGTCGTTGGCGGCAGCGGCGAGTATGAGCCGGGCAAGTTCTATCTTCGCGAACTCGCGCCGCTGCTGGCGGTAATTGGGCAGATCGGCGAACCGATCGACGTGCTGGTCATCGATGCCTACTGTTATCTCTCGGACGACAAGCTTCCAGGCTTGGGCATGCATTTGCACGCCGCAATCAATCAGCGCTGCTCGATTATCGGCGTCGCCAAGAATCGCTATCAAAACTCGCGCCATGCCGATGAAGTGCTTCGCGGCGG
>JAIOQB010000439.1 GCA_021413585.1 Planctomycetia bacterium | reverse complement strand
GCGAATGGATTCGGCCCCGCTAGGTCTTTTCTTAAATCATGAGGGGTAGATCACCATGAGCAACTTCATAAGTCGGACTCTTTGCGCGGCAGGATTTCTTGTGGCCCTGGTGTGGGCCAACTCGGTGCTCGCACAGCCACCCGACGCGAATGAAATTCCGGCGGGCCGCGCACCAGATGGGGCTCCCGCACCTCTCTGGATGATCAAACCCAGCGGGCTTCCCGCGGGCCAGACGCCGGAGAAGGTTCTTCCGGCAGGCGTGATTCTGCACCTGCGACTCAAAAATGCACAGTCGCTCTTGGACAACGTGAGCCAGTTGGCAAAGACCTTCGTCCCGCCACGGGCTGTACCGCCACCGCTCAAGAAAAGCATGGACGAACCCAACGCGCTGTTGGCAATCATCGGCATGCAGACGATGAGAAAGCCGCTATCGGTCGAGGCGCTTGCCAAGATGAGTGGCATCGATCCGGCGCGGCCGATTTCGCTTTCTGTGTACCCTGGCGTTCCCGACGAATCGTTTGTTCTGTTGCTGCCGGTGCAAGATCTGGCGGCGCTCTCCGCAATGTTCAATCAGATTCCCATTCGCGGCGCTCCCCAGGAGGTCGCGCTGGAAGGTGGATCGGCGCTGCAATTGGAAGTGGATCGGGGAAGGCGGCTGTTCATTGTCGCTTCTCAAGAGACCGTCTGCGTTTGCGGATCGCGTCCAATTGCCGAGCAACTCCTCTCGGCGCCCGAGCGACTGGACAAATCGGCGTTTATCAGCCGAGTGCTTCAGCAACATCCGCAGGACAACCTGGTGCTGATCTTTGATGCGGCCCCTTTGCGTCCGATATTGCCCATGCTGAATCGCTATGCCTCGGTGCCCGACCGCGCTGTGATGGACCTGCGCCGGGAATTGCTCTCTGGCATGCGCGGCAGAGACCTCCAGACATTGAACCTTCAATTGCGCAAGCGGCTGGGTGTGCGCGATGTGAACGAACTGCTGGATTACGTCGAGTGCGTCCTGGCCGGATCGTATGAAGTTCTGGCGGAGAACTTGTTGGCACAAGCGGCAACGTTTGACGGAGCAAGCCTGGCGCTGAACGTGTCGGCCGATTTTCAGCGCGCTCATTTTTCGCTCTATTCCCGCTCGATCAAGGCCGCCGGGGGAGCCAAACCGCTGCCGCTTTCCGAAGTTGGTCCGGCGATCGGCTCGGTTCCCGGCACGCACAATTACCTGCTGATCGCCGGGCAGAGTCCGCCGGCCACCAAGGCGCAGATCATCGGCGACGTCCTGGAACGAATCGGCGCGAAAATGAAAGCCAAGCAGTTGCCGCTGACTTTCCACGCGATGCTCAAGAAGGCCTTTGACGACTACCAACCAGCCGAGGGTTTGGAATCCAAGGTGCCGTGGACGATTTCCTCCATGTTTGGCAGCGGACCGATCAAGCCGGACGCTGAAGCCACGTTGATGTCCTACGTGCAGTCGTGGCACAAATCGCAGGAGTTGACCAATGTCACGGCCTTCCCCAAGCAACAGCCCGGGTTCCTCAAGGAGTTTATCGAGCAGCAGGCCCGCACCAACAACCTCAACGACCGCGTCTATCGGCGACTACTGCAGGAGACTGGAATCGGCGCGCCATCGTACGTTCGCGACTGTCGCGTGGCGTTTGCCGAACTGCCGGGCAACGTCACGAAAATCACCGAGGAAACCAGCTACACCACGCAGTGGGGCTGGTTTGGCTACAACGAGCATGAACTGATCAATCGCCGGTTCACGCTCGGCCGGGACGTTGGCAACCTGACGTTGCTCTGCCCCGGCAGTCGCGACGCGGCGGGGCTGGCCAATTATGAGCGGAAGCCCATTCCGCCCGCCATCAAGCGTCTGCTGACCGCGGCGCACGTGCCGGCGGACGCCAACCAGATTGAGATCGCCCGCATCTTGCAGTCGGTCAATGACGTGACGGATATCATGGTCGATCTGGAAACGCTGGTTCACAAGGATGCGAGCGATTTCCTAGCCAAGGCGAATGCGATCCGCCTGCAGGGCGGCTCCGATGAGGAAATTCTTAAGCAACTCGCCAATCTTGAATGGCCGCCGGAGGTGTTTGAATTGAAGCTCGATCCCGAGCGCGGGTTCTACGTGACCACCCCCGTGTATTTGACGTTGCCGCGGCCAAAGATGATGCCGGAAGTGGCGGAGCTGTTCAAAGACTATCGCGCCTTGGCCGACGAGCAGGGGGGCGCGGTAGGCTATCAACGCACGCGCGACGGCGAGTTTGAAGTCGTGTTGGTCCAATCCACGGAAGCGCTGGCCACGCTGGTGCGCACCGTCGGCGATCGGGTCTTCGAGGGCTATGTCCAGAACCCCGAGGGGCAGGCCAAACTGCGGAAATTGTTGCGCACGCCGCTGGATGAAACCGCACGCCGGCAAGCGCCGGTGCTGGTCAATCCAAACTGGGAGTTTTTGCCGCCGACCTCGCTACCTTTGCGCGCGGCACGGGACTTTGAATGATCCGCAGGTTTTCCCGATGCCGCCGCACCTGGCGCAGCATGGTCAAGGGCTTGATTTCCCGCGCGATCTCCAGCACGCGCGGGTCTTCGAGCAATTTGCGCACGTCGGGGTCTTCGCCAATTTGGTACATCGCCTTGAGCGAACCGTCACGGGCGCGCTGTAGTTGGTCGATCAGCCGCTCGTTGCCGGCGATACGCTGGACTGCGGGGTGATCGACCAACTGCGCGATCTTGGGATATTGCTTTAGTAGCCACAATTTTTCCTCCACCGGTAAACCGATAATCTCGCGCACGGCGTCGACCTGATCGACCAGTTCGTCGGCGCCGGTCGCGCGGTAGCAGTTTGCTTTCAAGCTAGTCCAGCCACGCGTGATCGGTGCCAGGGTGGATTCCTGGTGCAGCATGGCGCTGCGGACTTGCTCGGTTTCATCAGCCGTTGCGGCGAACGTCCCAGCGGCGAAATTAAATCGCGGTGCGGTCGATTGGCGCAGCGCGATTGCATCGCGCGATGACTCTTTCAAACGAGCAGCCGTCGCGGACCGGTTCGGTAGCGGAGCGAGAAGATGAAGGCCTAGGTCCAGCACGACTGAACCGACGACCAAACCGCCGCCCCACACCATCGCTAATAGAGCAACTCGCAAGAGCCGACTGCACCACCGGGGCACATTCAGCGCCGCCGCGCTGCGCGCGTCCCACCGGTGTCGCCGGGCGTAACGGCCAAGGAACCACGCCGCCAGACCGAATACGGCCGCCCCCGTCAAGTAAGCGAACAACAACTCTGCGAAGAAATTATCCATGTGCCGCCATGCCAGCCGGGCAACGATGCAGGTCGTCGCGGCGCCCGCACAAAAGGAGATGCCCCACCGACCGAGCGCGACAAGATTGGCCGCCAGCCCATATCGCAGGATTTTCTGCGAACAGACAACAAGCCACAGCGCCAGGCAGATCTCAAAGAAGTAAACCACCACCCCAGTCTCCTTGAGAGGGAGCTTAACTTGCGAAAGTCTTTGTTGTCAAGACTTTAGTTGTTGCCCTCTGCTCCGCTACATTGCTCAGGTGAGTGAGGGTAAATGATCAGGTTGGGCGACGTGACTCCAGGTCGCAGGGAAACGGCCCTTGCCTCGCTGAAGGGCTCTTTTTGGAGAAAAGTCAGGGCGACAGGACACGGCTAGAACTTTTCAGTCAGCTAGTTTTGTGCTGCCTTCTGAACTCCTGCGCGGGTGAGCGTGGGGGTTCTATCATTCCTGGCCACTATGTTGATTCGAACCCGATATTTCATGCCGACTTTGAAATCGTTCGTTGGGCTTTGATACTCCTCGATCTTCTCCAGGAAACTGGCTCTCTCAAGCCCCGCCAAGTCGTCTACGCTCCAATCCTCCGGGAAGTCCTTTGTGATGTTCTCACCTCGACACTCGATCCAGTGATAGGCGCCAAAAGGAAGATAGCCAAGCCACTCAGACCGATAAAGTATTTCATCGCAGTTCGCCGCACGAACCGCAAGTTCTATCTTTGACCGAATGATGGCTTGTCGCTCACTCATCTGATCGAATGTGCTCGGTGTCGGGGCAACAGGACACGGTTAGAACTTTTCAGCCAGCTAGCGTGTATTCGCGCCAAGATCATCGAGAACCGCGACGCCGCACTGAAAGCCGCGGGCTTTGATGGCGTTGGCCACACCCTCGAATGCCTGGAGCGCGAATCGCGCAAGCTCCAGCGGATTTGGTCAGGGGCAACTGAATTGAAAGTTCACGGGCGCCAGATTGGTGATACCCGGGAGTTCGAGGGGGAGTTCGAAATCAAGGGCAAGTTGTGCAACCTTGACGACGCGCCCCACCACGACAAGGACTACGACCCTGAGGGGCCAGAACGCGACATTCAGGGCATCGCGGCCGATATGGTGATGGCGTTCTACGATGGGGCGTGATTAACACCGCCGGCGGCTGGGCCGTTCCTGGCCGCCGGCTGTTTTTATTTTGCACTGCAAACCTTTTCCACTAAAACAACATGACCACGCGAGAACCCCTCATGCCTGCTCAACAAAAACGCCGCTGGTTTCAATTCAGCCTGCCGACGCTCTTGATCCTGATAACTTTGATTGTATTGTTCGGCATTGTTGCGGCTTGGTGGATCGCTTTGCCGACTCAGACCTGGGATCAGTTTGCCGCGAGGTGTATAGCTCGCGACATCGATGGAGCGAATGAGTTGTGTCAGCCGCCCGTTCGCGTCGTCTATGGCAATGCTCCCCTCCAACCCGGCGAAATAAACCCCAATACTGTTAAATACTTGTTCCCGAACAACCGCACATTCAGCGACATGCTATTCGGTCGCGTGCATTGTGCGCGCAATGATCGCCCCAATCGCAGCATAGTAATTATCGAAGTGCAGGGAAACAGGATTATCGATACCTCCACAACGTTTTATGGGAAATAGGCCGCGGGAAGCTCCGGCCACCGGCGGCCCGCATTCTTTATACGTTGTGAACGGGGTGCATACCAATGGTCAAGCAAATGATTTGGATATATGCCGGCATCATTGCATTTCTCTACGTTCCCTATCTGCTGATAACTCAAACGGAACCGGCACTTATCACCGTGGGCGGCATCGCGGCAGGAACGGTAACGGGAACGCTGATCGGCCGCGTGATTCGGAAGCTGATTCGGAAATGGAGAAATAACATGGAAGCGAGGGCGATGGAAAAGACACCCGAAGACGATGCCAACCACGAAGCCTGGAAAGCAGGGGCCGCGGCGTTTGATTCACTGGTAAGCGCTCGCGAGTATTTGGTTGCGCTGCATGGTCTGAGTGACGAAAGCGGCTTTGATGAAAATACCAAGGCGCGTTTCAAGCGGGCGTTGGATTTAACTTTGGACGCGGCAAAAGAATTAAAGCCATTGGTGGATGACAGAGCATCAGACAGCCCGCATTATCTGGGCAACACCTAATCACGATTTACCCCCTACTTGAACGCCGGGGGGTAGGGTCTGAGTGAGAATTAACCAAGGGAGGTGCATCAGCCCCTAAGTACCTTCGCTAAAGCGTCTTCTATTTGGCTGATCACTAGCGACAATTCCCTGCCGGCATGATTGCCTCGACGGCGGAATGAGCGTCAGACGCTATGGCGCTCATTCCCTCCGGCCGCATTCCTGGCTTCTTTCGCGACGCCCGAATGAGGTATCGGCCATCCGGGTGCCGCTGCACGTCCAGGGCAAGCTCGGCGCCGCTGACCATGTAGCGGCTACTCGATAAATGCACCCATTCGCCGGGATTTTCAGCCTCGGATCCATTTTGCAACTTTTCGATCCCCATCTGGGCTTCCTTTTTCAAACCTAGCACCAACGAAAAAACGCTGGCGGCCGTTTCCGGAAACCAGCGTTTTTTCGGCGTTTTTAGTCGGGGCAACAGGACATAGTTAGAACCGCTTATGGTCGATCCACAGTGCTGGCCGCGCCAGCTGATCGACGTTGTAATATCCGCATTACGACGCTCCGCTCAACTGTCGGGTAGCAGCAACTGAGTTACAAACTCTGCACTTGCTTGCTTGGCGCAGGTGGAGGTGAAATTCCGGACTCGCGCGCTACAATCCGTGGCCCATCGCGGCGACAACATCCTCGATTGGTAATCCAACCACTTGCGCCAGCCCGAGTGCTTGTGGAGCGACGAAGAATGATGATCCAGGGTCGAACGGATCCTGCGGGTTAATGGCATTGTATATCGCTTGGCAACACGACTCCTCAAAATGTATTGGCACCCCCTCGCTCGCTCCTTGGTGGCCATCGCGGTCAATAGCCTGCCGCGAACCTCGTTGAAAACCGCGTGCCCGGCGGACCATCGAGACGGGTTGCCAGCTAGTTCGGCAACACGCGCATTGCTCTCACTGTCCGGAATCCGGTCGGCGAACACGGCGAGTAGCCCAGCAATCATCCTGCCCATCTGCCGCTCATAGGGGCCGGGGTCGCTTTCGGGAAAAGTGCCGATGTCGGGAAACGCCACAATTGAGCCTCCGTGGTTGAACGTGCCAGCCCACCTCATTGGCCGGCGCAGGCGAGTTGGGGGCTGTCTGAACGCCGGGAGGCCATTATCCGCCCCGGAACAGAGAAGAGGGTAGAGGGGGTCCAGGGGAGAGGGGACTCGTCTCCCCTGGTCTGCGTGAACGCAAAAACCTTTGCGGCGCAACCGATCGCATTTGCAGGCGCGCATAAAAAAGGACATTCTGCTTCGCAGCAGAATGTCCGTGTCGGGGCGACAGGATTTGAACCTGCGACCTTCTGGTCCCCGACCAGACGCGCTAACCAGCCTGCGCCACGCCCCGGATGCGTGAGTTGGACGCCTGCGGTTTGTCGAACGCGAGGCGGCCAGGGTGGTTTAATATGCCAC
>JAIOQB010000026.1 GCA_021413585.1 Planctomycetia bacterium | reverse complement strand
TTCCAAGATATCAATGCCGTCGAGCGACCAGCCGTGCGAAGCGGCCCCGGCGGTGAGTTCCTCTTTCGTTTCCGACAGAGTGATGTAGAGACATTTTTCGCCCGCCCGCGCCCCTTCGAGCAGATATTGCAGGGCCAGCGTGGTCTTGCCCGCTCCTGGATCGCCGTCAATCAGGTACAGGCGATGGGAGATCAGCCCTCCCTGTAGAATGTCGTCGAGACCGGGGATTCCGGTGATGGACCTTTCGACGTGCGGGTTCATAGGTGGCGCGGCCATCGGAGATCCTGCGATACCTCATGCTGGCGTTTCAGTTGAGTTTACAGACAAGACTAATAGCACAATCCATGCCAAGCCACGGCACCTCAAAACCTTCGGGCCCCAGCTTTGAATTTGGAGCGCTCATCCGCCTGGCGGAACTCCCGCGATAGTTGCGAATCGTTTCATTCTCGTTGTCCAAATCGAAGCGCAGCATCTCCTCGGCCTTTTCCGAGGTTTTCACCGGCTTGGGGACGACCACGGGCATGCCGCCGAGATAATCGATCTGGTTTGCGAGAATCAGGGCATGCTCCAACTCCTCGCCGGCGTGGACCTTCAATTCGTCGGCGATGTTCATATACTGCGCTCCTTTGAGCACTTGCGAGTACACAACGTAGGCGATGATCGCCTGGTATTCTCGCGCCAAGTCCTCATTGAGCAGGTCGATCAACTCTTCGCGGGTGATTTCGGCACCTTTGCCACTGCCTGAGCGCTTGTCTGCCATGGGTTTCTCCCATTGTTGTGATGCCGGGTGATGTTCCAATGTATTGTCATTTCTTCGCTTAATTGCACTGTCAGGCTGCTCGTTTATATCGCGGCCCGATGCGTTCTGTCCATCGGCCCAGGGTTTCCGTCCCTGCGATTCTCATGCCGATCCTCAACGGCATGCTTGTTGCTTTGGTTCGAGCCCTTTTGTGTCTCTGGACGCCGTTTGCTGGCCCTACTCATTTTTGCTCTGGAATTACCCATGTCGCTTCGCTCCGCTGACTCGATCTGGCGAATGGTGGGCGCGCCGTCGGAGCGATTGTCTCGCGCGGCGACGCACGGATTGATCCTTATCGTTTGACGCAAGCCTTGCTCCGCCGAGCGGTGGCCGGGGGCTAAAAGCATTCGCACAGTCCGAAGTTATCGATATCGACAGCAACCGGACCATGTGCGGCTGCACACTGCGCACGGGTCGATTGCCGCCCGCCGCATCGTATATGCCACCGGCTACCATTCGCACCGCTATTTGAAAAACGACGGCGGATCATTGCACTGCACGTACGCGGTGGCCAGCGAGCCGCTGCGTTCGTTTGCCGGATGGCCAGGAGATTCGCTGATCTGGGAAACGGCGCGGCCTTATTTTTATGCACGGCAAACGGCGGACGTGAGAGCCATTATCGGCGGCCAGGACACACTGTTTTCGAGCGATCATCAGCGAGAAGGGTTTATTGAACGGAAGACGGCTGCCTTGGTGCGACGTTTTGCAAGACTATTTCCCGCGATTTACTTCGAACCGGCGTGCGCGTGGGCAGGCACCTTCGACGAAAGCCCGGATGGGTTGGCGTATATCGGCCAGGTTCCGCACAGGCCGTCGGCGTATTTTGCGATTGGCTACGGCGGCAATGGAATCACTTTCAGCGCGATTGCCAGTCGGCTGATCACGGACTTCTATCTGGGGCGGCCGAATGACGATGTCGCGGTCTTTCGGTTTGAGCGGTGACGCTGCGACGCTTTTTGAAAATCACCAGTGGTCAGTCGGCGGCCAGGCAGGCCGAAATAAGATCATCGGCGCACTGGGCTGGAGATGCTTTCCGATGCTTTAAATGACTCAAGGAGCGCGGTTCTCTCCATTTAGGCCGCCGACACGATCGAATCACCCGAGTCATCTCAAACGCGTCCCTGTGTCCCAAGTTGCGCCGCGAAACTTTCGCTGGAACGAAGGTACGCAATTTGCTTGTACCCGTTCGCTAGTCGCACTCGCAGCGGCGACACCCTTCCGTGAATGGATTATTGGCACTTCCAACATAAAGGATCCGTATCATGTCCCAGGCAGTCTTCGGCATCGCCAATACTTTGAATCAGGCTGAGCAGATTGTCGTTCGGCTCAAAGTGGCGGGTTTTTCGTACGACGATATTTCCGTGCTGATGCCAGACAAATCCGGCACTCGGGACTTCGCCGTGGCCAATTCGACGAAGGCTCCAGAAGGGGCCGCGGCGGGAGTCAGCGCTGGAGCGGCGCTGGGGGGCGCGCTGGGTTGGCTCACGGGCATTGGCGCCCTCGCGATCCCCGGCCTTGGCCCGTTGATCGCTGCTGGTCCCATCCTGGCAACCTTGGGAGGCGCCGCGGTCGGCGGCGCCGTGGGCGGAATTAGCGGCGCGCTGATCGGGATGGGCATCCCCGAGTATGAGGCACAGCGCTATGAAGGGAAGATCCAAGGCGGCGCCGCCCTGATCTCCGTGCACGTCAATGATGCCACCGAAGCCGAGCGGGCCCACGCCGTCCTGGAACAATTCGGCGCCGAAGACATTTCCACCTCCGCCGAATCGACCGTGAGCAACAAGGCCCGTTGAAAAGCAAGACGCCAACACACGAGTTCGTCACCTTTTTCGCTCTATGCACTCTATTGCCTTAAGGAACATCGCCATGAAACTCGCTTCCCTGGAAGACTTATATGTCGACGAGTTAAAGGACCTCTACAGCGCCGAGAACCAACTGCTCAAGGCGCTGCCCAAGATGGCCGACGCCGCTCACGCCAAGACTCTCAAAAACGGTTTTCTCAAGCATCTCCGGCAAACCGAGCGGCACGTTGAGCGGCTCAAGAAAGTGTGTGCTGAGATGGATGTTCCCCCCACCGGCAAAACCTGCAAGGCCATGAAAGGCTTGATCGAAGAGGGGCAGGAGGTGATCGATGAGGATGCCGATCCCGACGTGAAGGACGCTGCCCTGATCGCGGCGGCCCAGCGCGTCGAGCACTATGAGATGGCCGGCTACGGCTGTGTGCGCACCTACGCGGAACTGCTGGGGAAGAAGCAGGCGGCCCGGCTACTGCAGCAGACGCTCAATGAGGAAGGGGCCACGGACAAGACGCTCACGCGGCTGGCAAAACGGATCAACGTGGCCGCCGAAACGGGGGCCAGCGGCAACGGCAAGAAAGCCGATGCGAAGAATCGTAAGTCCGTGTCGTTGGGAAAGAAGCTTCGAGAGGCGATCGGAATCTAACTTCTCTCGCTGACAGCCACAATTTCAGGAGTCTTTTCGATGGCTACCACGACGATGGATCGCGTTGCCGTAAACACGCCCGACGCATTCAATGAGCGGATCGAGCAATGCACACGGGAGCGTGTGGCACGCTGTGCTGCGGCAGGGCCGGAGGCAATACAGCGCCGGCTGGAAGAATTGGACCACGAGTGGGACGTCGAACGCACGCTGGAAACGGTCGCTCCCAGCTTTACGCTGACCGGCATCATGCTGGGGTTGACCGTCAACCGGAAATGGTTCGCCCTGCCGCTGGTGGTCAATGCGTTCTTCCTGCA
>JAIOQB010000491.1 GCA_021413585.1 Planctomycetia bacterium | reverse complement strand
TACCCGGTGTATGTGGTGTGCGGCATTGGGATTTTCTACAGCCTGATGATGTCGCTGGCGTCGATGAGCGTGTGGCTGGGGCGGAATCAGTCGCTGCAACAGTTCTGGTTTTACATCACGATCTTTTCGCGTTATCCGATGGAAGTGTACGGCGGCCCCGCAGGACAGGCGCGGTATTACGCCGGGCTGGGGCTGCGGTCGCTGTTCACGTTTATCATACCCGTGCTGGTGGCGGTCAACGTGCCGGCTCGGATGCTGGCGATGCCGTTTTCGAGCCAAGGCTGGCCGCTGGCGCTGTACACGCTGGCCGCGACCATCGGCAGCCTGTGGTTATCACGCCGCATCTTCCGCTGGGCGCTGAATTCGTATCGTAGTGCGAGCAGTTGAAGTTGAACCACAGAGACACAGAGAAATCTAATGACCAATGACCAAGATTCCAATCTCCAATAAAACGTGCATAGCTCCAATATTGGTTATTGGAATTTGGTGATTGGTCATTCCTTCTCCGTGTTAAAATAAAATCCCGCTTTACAATAATCCCGCCATGCAACTTGCCTTCAGCTCCAACGCCTACCTGAAATTTCCGATCGCCAGCACGATCGAGCGGATCGCGGCGTTGGGCTACAAGGGGATCGAGCTGGCGGCCGACGTGCCGCACGCCTGGCCGGCGGGGCTGCTGGAGGAGAGCAAGCAGGCGATTCGCGATGCTCTGGCGAAGCACGGCTTGGCCATCTCGAACATCAACGCCTTCATGATGAACGCCGTGGCCGACCCACGGCAGCCGTACTGGCATCCCGGCTGGACTGATCCCGATCCGCACTACCGGGCGATCCGCCGCGAGCACACCAAGCGGGCGTTGCACCTGGCCGCCGAGTTGGGGGCCGAATGCATCACCACCGAGCCGGGCGGCTTGCTCACGCCGGAGCAAACGTGGCAGCAGGGGGCCGACATTTTTTATCAGGAGTTCATGCCATGCGTGGAGCTGGCCGGCGAGCTGGGCGTACGCCTGCTGATCGAGCCGGAGCCGGAACTGCTGATCGAGCGGTTTGACCAATACCTGACATTCGTCGATCGGATCGACTCCCCCTGGGTAGGGCTCAATTTCGACATCGGGCATGCCTACTGCGTCGGCGAAGATCCGCAGGATTGGGTCGCACGGATGCGCCCTCACACGCGGCACTATCACTTCGAGGACATCGCCGCCAGCCGCGTACACAAGCACTTGATCCCAGGGCACGGCGCGATCGATTTCGACGCCACGCTGCGCGAGATTCAAAAGACCGGCTACGACGGTTGGATCACGGTCGAGTTGTATCCGTACATGGACAATCCCGACGCGGCCGCCCGCGAGGCGCACGAGTTTCTCACGGCTGCCATGACCCGGCTGGGCGCCGCCGCGCCATGACCGACTTCACGACGATCAAGCTCCAGCCCCCGCCCCCCGAGAAGCCGCCGTCGCGGCTGCGAGCGTATTTGCAGTTGCTCCGGTTGCCGAGCGTATTCACCGCGATGGCCGACGTGCTGATGGGGGCATTTGTCGCCGCATGGTCGACGGCGGCGGCGGCGGACGCCGGCAGCGCGTTTGTGGTGCCGGGCAGCGCCACCGCCACGCTCGACCGGCCCGACATCGTCGCGCTGCTGGTCGCCGCGTCGAGCTGCCTCTATCTGGCGGGCATGGTGCTCAATGATTACTTTGATCGCGGCCAGGACGCCGTCGAGCGCCCCTCGCGGCCGATCCCCAGCGGGCGAGTCAGCGCCGCGGCTGCCCTGCGGTTGGGCGTCGCGCTGTTGTTGGCCGGTGTCTCGATGGCAGGCACCGCTTCGGTTCTATACAGTGCCTGGCGGCCGGCATTGATCGCAGTGGGCATTGTCGGCGCGGTGCTGCTGTACGACGCGGTGCTCAAGCGCACGCTCCTCGGGCCATTGGCCATGGGAGCCTGCCGCGGGCTCAACGCACTGCTGGGGATGAGCTTGGTCGCCGGGCCGTGGCTGAAGTTCCATTATCTGATTGCCGGTGGCTTGGCCGTGTATGTCGCCGGAATCACTTGGGTCGGACGGACCGAGGCGAAGCAGAGTCAGCGGCTGGGCCTGCTGGCGGGGCTCGTGCTGATGTGGCTGGGGATGGCGCTGATCGCCGCGTTTCCGTTCACCGCTGAGACGCGGCTCGAAGGGCAGAGCCAGATGTGGCTGCTGTTTTGGGGGCTGCTCGGGATGCAGATGGGTTGGCGCGTCGCCCGCGCGATCATTGATCCTTCGCCCGCGCCGGTGCAGGCGGCGGTGCGGCAGGGGATTCTGTCGCTGGTGGTGTTCGACGCGGCGGTTACGTTCGTCGTGGCCGGCATGTGGCCCGGGGTGGGGGTGCTGGCCTTGTTGGTGCCGACGGTGGTGCTGGCGCAGTGGTTGTATGTGACGTGAGGGGAAGGGGCTGTCGGCTATCGGCTATCAGCAAGAGACGGCGAGGATTGCGAATCGATGGAGATGAACAATGTCTAACGTGGTCATATTGCTTTCCGTGCCCGGGTTGCGGGCGAGCGATCTTGCGGCGATGCCGCGATTGGGGGCGCTGGCGGGCGCGGGGGGGCAGGCGGCGCTGGTCCCCAGTTTTCCGGCAGTCACCTGGCCGGTGGAGGCGAACATGCTCACTGGGTGCCTGGCGCACGATCATGGTGTGATCGCCAATGGCTTTTACTGGCGCGAGCGGCAGCAGGTCGAGATGTGGACCGCCGGCAACGACAAGATCGAGCGGCCGCAGATCTGGGACCGGCTGCATCAGCACGATCCGGCCCTGACGTCGGCCGTGTGGTTTCCGATGCTCAGCAAGGGCTGCGGCGCGGACTATATCTGCATGCCGGCACCGGTTCACAATCCCGATGGCAGCGAGTCGCTATGGTGCTACACGAAGCCGACGGAGCTTTATGGCGAGTTGCGCGACGCGCACGGGCATTTTCCGTTGCAGCATTTTTGGGGGCCGCTGGCCAACATCAAGTCGACCGAGTGGATCGCCACGACGGCGGCCGACGCGGCGGCCCGATTCAAACCGCGGTTCTTCTTTGTCTATCTGCCGCACCTGGACTACGCTGCGCAGAAGTTTGGGCCGGATAGCGAGGAGGCCACAGCGGCGATGGTGGAACTCGACGCCGTGCTGGGTAAATTGATTGACGAGATCAACGGGGCGTATGGCGAGCCGCCGCTATGGCTGGTGGCGAGCGAGTACGCCATCGTGCCGGTCCAGCATGTCAGCTATCCCAACCGCGTGCTGCGCGAGGCGGGTTTGCTCAACGTGCGCGGGGAAGAGCGGGGGGGTGGCGAGTTGATCGATTTTGAACGGAGCCAAGCCTGGGCATTGGTCGATCACCAGTTCTCGCACGTGTTTATTCCTTACTCCGATAGGGCGATCATCGACGACGTTGTCCAACTCTTCCGCGGTCGCGAAGGTTTTGCCGAAGTGCTGGCCGGCGACGACCGTGCCCGCTATGGATTGGATCATGAGCGGAGCGGTGACGTGGTGTTGATCTCGTCGGCCGACAGCTGGCAGGCCTATTACTACTGGCTCGACGACAATTGTGCGCCGTCGTTCGCCCGCACGGTCGATATTCACCGCAAGCCGGGCTACGATCCGATCGAATTGTTCTTCGATCCGGCCACGCGCGGCATCCCGCTCGACGCCAACCTGGTCCGCGGCTCGCACGGCGCGCCGGCGGTGACACCCGAGCAGCAGGGGGTGCTGGTCAGTTCTCAACCGGGGGTGCTCGATGGCAAGGCACTGCGCGACGTTGACGTGGCGGGATTGGTGCTCAAGCAGTTTGGAATGTAAGCAGCGCCAGCGCGCCCATAGCCCCGGGCTCCGCCCGGGGGTTGCGCCCCTCTACAGCTACGCCAATCCAATGGCTCACTAGCCCGAATCGCAAGAGCGCAACCGAGGGGGCAGCGCTGTTCGTTCTGCCCCCTCGTTTGCGCGCTTGCGCGTCGGGCTAGTGACCGGTTGCGTAGGTCGGGCTACTTGGCGCTGCAACCCCCGGGCGGAGCCCGGGGCTATTTAGGCTCGCGGCGTGAACTTGAACCCGCGGCTCTGGCTAAAGAACTTCAGCGGGTTGTCGTACACCACTTGCCGGATCAAGCTCTCCGCGTGGCCCCGCTTCCGCATTTCGAGAATGAAGTCCGGCACGGCGGTGGGCTTCGACGGCCCCCAGTCGCCGGCCGAGTTGACCAACAGCCGCTCGGGGCCATAACGTTCGACGATGTCGGCGGCGCGGGCGGGCGTACACTTGGTCACCGGGTAAAGCGTCATGCCGGCCCAAAACCCTGCCTCCAGCACGGCCCGCACCGTGTGCTCCTCGACGTGATCGACGCACACGCGCGACCGCGTCAGCCGCGCGTCGCCGGTGAGCATGTCGAGGATCATCCGCGTTCCCTGGTATTTGTCTTCGAGGTGCGGCGTGTGAATCAGGATCTGCTCGTTCGTCTTGGCCGCCAGGTCGAGGTGCTCCAGAAACACGGTGGCTTCGTTGCGCGTGTTTTTATTCAGCCCAATCTCGCCGATCCCCAGCACGCCGGGGCGGTCGAGAAACTCGGGGATCATGGCGATCACTTCGCGCGAGAGCGAGACGTTTTCCGCCTCCTTGGCGTTGATGCAGAGCCACGTGTAATGGGCGATGCCGTACCAGCCGGCCCGCTTGGGCTCAAACTCCGTGAGCTGCCGGAAGTAATCGCGGAAGCCGTCCACGCTGCCGCGATCGAACCCGGCCCAAAACGCCGGCTCGCTTAAACCCACGCACCCCATCTTGGCCAGCGACTCGTAGTCGTCGGTCACGCGGGAGACCATGTGGATGTGGGGGTCGAAGAAGTCCATGGGGAGAGGCTGGAGGCTTGAGGCTGTAGGCTTGAGGAAGGAGGGGAGGGGGCCGCGTTATTTGGAGAGGGCTATTTCATACTTCGCTCGCCAGTCGGCTTCGTACTCTCTGGAGAACGCCAGTTGCACTTGTTCGGCTCGGTCGGGGCGGTCGCCGTGCAGCAGCAATTCAATGCCGCGGCGGACTCGCTCGCAGCGCGGATCGTCCGCGGCGTCAGTGCCGGCCCGGTCGATCCGGTCCAGGGCCGCGGCCAGTTGCAATATCCAGGAGCGAATCTCGGGCAGCTCGCGGTCGAGCAGTTGCGTGGCGGTCATGGCGGGGGTTCCTTGGGGGCGAGGCGAAAGCTTATGCCCTGCCCACAATTCTACACCAGGGCGCAGCGCAAGCGAGTAGGTTCCGCCTGCCGGGCGGTACCTGGCGCGCGAAGTGGCGTGGCGGATTGAGCGGAATGGCGCTAGCCACCGGTTTTCGTGGGGCGGCCAGTCACGTGGGACCGGCGGCTAGCGCCATACCGCTCACAAAGCACTGGTACCGCCCGGCAGGCGGAACCTACTGGCCTACTCCGACGCCCCGGGCCGTTTGCGGAACGTGTCGGGCTTGCTCCCCGGGCCGACGGACTCCGACGAGCTCTTGCTCAGCGGCACGGAGCGTTCGCGCCCTTGGTAACCCATGAACTTGATGAAGTCCTTGAGGTTCATCGTGGAGATGTGGGCGTCGTCCGCTTCCTTGATCAACTGGCTGTACGACTTGAGCATCTCGGGACTCTTGACGTTTTCGGTGGGGCGCTCGCCGAGGACCAGCATCTTGGTGTCGGGCGTGATGGCTCCGGTGCGGACCCCCTCGTCGTCGACCACCGCGTCAACCACGCCGCCGTTGTTGCTGATCAGCGTCAGCAGTTGATTCAGGTCGCTGCGCCCATCGCCGTCGAAGTCGATCAGGCCGACGACCGCAAAATGCTCCGGCTTGCCTGGGCGATACGTCGGCGACATGATCTTGTCTTCGGGCATGATCGGATCGGTGATCTTGTCGTCGGTGATGGTGCATTCCGCCAGATGGCCGTCGAGGATCCGATTCACCTCGATCGAACCCTTGGGCTTGGGCTTCAATTTCTTGTCGGCGATGTTCTCGACTGACTTGTCGTAGACGCTGAACGTCATTTGCCGCCGCAGGTTGTCGAGCTGTCCCAGGTCGATCCACACCGAACGGTCGCGCTGATTCACGCGGACGATCTTGCCGTCCGGGGCGCTGAAGTCCTCTTTCGTGTACGTTCCCACCACGGTTTCGACGGTTTTGAGCTTGTCTTGCGTGGTTGTCAGAGCCACAGACAGTGTTTGGGCCTGCTGCTTGCTTTTGGCTTCCAGTTCGACCATCTGCTTGCGCTTGTCTTCAATCTGCTTGGCCAGAGCTTCTTTTTCGGCGCCGTAGGTGCCGCGGTCGTCGTCGTGCTTCTTCAACTCGGCCAGGGCTTCGGCCGAAGTTTTGTCGACGGAGGCTTTGTATTCAGCGACTCTGCCGTCAGCCTCTTTCTTTTTTACTTCATATTCGGCACGGATTTTTTCGGCCTTTTCAGTCAGATCAGTTATGTCAACTTGATTTCTTTGCCAGGCATCTTGCAAATTTTTCAGCATCTGCGGGTAGATTTGCGCCGCGTCCAATTTTGTCGCCCCGTAAAGCTTCTTGTCCGCTTCCCATTCGGCGAGGATCGTCTTAACGTCGTCGCCGTCTCCCTTGCCGACGATGTCCTTAATAGCCTTCAGGTCCGCTTTTGCCTTTTCTGTATCTTCTGCGGCTTTGGCAGCCCTCCCCAGTGCCTCCTTTTGCGACGCCAGCGTCTCCTGGTTCT
Source organism: Planctomycetia bacterium (assembly GCA_021413585.1). Classification (GTDB taxonomy): domain Bacteria; phylum Planctomycetota; class Planctomycetia; order Pirellulales; family UBA7805; genus JAIOPX01. The sequence goes on along the minus strand of JAIOQB010000491.1, from coordinate 2,624 downwards.
GCTTGAAGAACATGAAGGTGGAAACAGCCAGCGCGATGGTGATCAACACGAAAATGATCAGCGCGACTTGTAGTCCCAGATTGGGTCGATTGGCGGCCATGAACGAATCTCCGGGCAAAGAAAAGACCTGAGGCCCCTCAGCAGTTTCGAATAACTCACGACTCGATCGAATAGTGGCGCTGGCGATTTGCGGCGCGAGCGCTCAGCAGGCACCCCCAACGCGGCAGCGTACCAACACGGCCTCCCGCGTTCGGCGCCTGTGAACAAACTACCAATCGGAGATCGTGGCCGAAGTTATTCCAACGTTATTCCACAGTCCGTAAACTGTTGCTGGACAACTATCTAGGTCGATTATAATTGCCTCTTTCTAGGGTGTCAAACTTGGGCGATTGGCTGAATTGGGACGGCCGATCTGCGGCATTTCCCACGAAAAATCGTTTTCCCAGCCGCTGCTGGCCGCTACGCTGGATGTTACGATCGATAAACTGCCGCCAGCCCATTGCCTGGCCCCCTGCAAGGACTTACGCTTTCGCCTAGGTTTCGGCAGCAGGGTCCGATCGCAAGGACCGGCACCACGGGGAGATGAAGCCATGCCCACGGCTGTTCGCGCTATCAGGCTACTCAGCCTGATCATTTTAGCGATTGCACTTTTGGCAGTTACGATGCCACATCGCGCGGTCGGCGCCGAAGCCGAACCCGCGGCCACCGAGCCGATCACGCTCGATGATATTCGCGACCTGCGCCGCGAACGCACCAGCATCAAGGACATCATGTCCGCCATCGAAAAGCGCGGGCTGGGATTCACGGTGGACGATGTCGCGGAAAAGCAGCTTCGCCGCATGAGCTTCTCCTCCAAGATGGTGTCGCAACTCAAAGGGAAGAAGGCCGCCGGGCCGGACGCTGCTCCCGTTGCCGGGGCAGGGGGAGAAGCGCCGGCTGCTGGAGGCGATCCCAAGCAACCGGGCGGCGCGGCGGGACCGGGGCGCATCGCGGGCATCCGCCGCCAGATCGATGCCGCCACCGACGAAGAGTACAAAGGGATCGCCGAGCGCGTGAAGAAGATCGTCGCCTCCAGCGGCACCACCGTGGCGCCGCGCCTGACGAAGCATATCACGCTGCTGGCCAATCCGAAAATCGCCGCCCAGTTTGGTCCTAATCTCGACCGTGTGGAAAAGCTGCTGGCCGATCGATTCCCGGAGCCGATCGCCACCGGCGTCGACCCGCGCGGCTCGAACATCGTGCTGCTGGAAACTCGCCGCGAATACGAGTACTGGATGAAGGCCCTCTATAAAGTACACGAGGACGCCGGCCTGAAGTTCAACAGTCCCGACGCATTGAAATCGATGCTGGCGACCAACGCCGTGTTTGTGCAAGGCATCTTCAGCGTGTGCCTGGAAGGGCGCGACGCCGAATCGACCGGACGCAGCCTGGCCTTCGCCGCCGGATTCCAATACATGGGGCAGTTGACCAACAATCACGGTCCCGACGCGATTCGCACCGGCTTTGGCAACGTGGCGGAGGCGATGGTGTATCACGATCCGGTCACCACGGTAGTCTCTGGATACGGCGATCGGGGGCTGGGGGGTGGCCAGGCCCGCTGGATCGACACCGTCCGCCAGCGGTTCAAGAACCACAAGGTCGAATCGCTCGCCCAGGTGATGGCGTACACCACCAGCAACATGACGCTCGATCAATATGCCGACGCCTGGAGCTTCACGGAAATGCTCGCCAGCGACCCTCGCAATTTTGCGGAGCTGGTCACCAGCCTGGGGGAAGGGACGGAGCCGGCCGCGGCGATCGGCAAGATCTACGGCGTGAAAGATGAAGCACTGATGAAACATTGGACGCGGTTCGTACTGGGGCGCTGAGTGCAGTATTCTGAGTGCAGTAGTCGCCGGCCGCACGTTAAAACAACATTCCTTTTCAAATGCCGGGGGCACCATGGCTGGCATCGATCTGTCGGCTCGTTTTCCTGAGATGCGGCCGATCAAGGGTCCGCCGACGCTGCAAACGATCAACGGTTGCGGCACGACGATCTACGGCTCGCGCGATCACGACGCCGAAACCGGCACCTACGTCGTCACGCAATTCATCACCATCGTGTTCATCCCGGTGCTGGCCTTGGCGGCGTATCGGGTCGCCTCCGCCGGCAGCCGCGGCTGGTACTTCCTGGGGCGTGAATCCCTCTCCACCCTGGCCAAAGCGTGGAACACGCTCGTGGCCGCGGCGGTGGTGACGACAGGCATCGTCGTGCTGGCCAACATCTATTTCGACTCCGCCGACTATCGCGCCGGAAGAACGCTTGCCCGCGCGGAGGCGGCCCAGGCGGAAGGCCGCGTGGGCGAAGCCGGCAACCTGTATCGAGAAGTCGCCGGCGGCAGCACCAGCCATGCTCCGGTTGCTGAGGCCAAGTTCAAAGCGCTCGTCGAGTTGGTTACGAAACAGGGAACCCTCACGGACGCCACGGCCATCTACGAGCAGGCGGTGCAATGGAACCGGCAGCAGCGCGGTAAATCGACGCCGGCCGAACTGACTGCGGGTGCGTTGTCCATTGTGAATCGATCGGGGAAGCAGGATCCCGAGAACGCCTTGAAGCTGCTGGATATCGTTTCCCCCATTGCGCC
>JAIOQB010000490.1 GCA_021413585.1 Planctomycetia bacterium | reverse complement strand
GATGGCTTCGGGCGCTGATTGCTTTGGCTGCCTGCGTTTTGAGTCTGATTGCCACTCGTTTCGGCATGGCAGATGAGAAAGCGCCATCGCCACCCGCCGGCGCGCCATCCCCCGCCCCGCTGCCAAAAGTCCTCGACCCGCGGCTGAAAATCGAACTGTTTGCCCAAGAGCCGCAGATCGTCACGCCGGTGGGCATCGCCGTGGACTCGAAGGGGCGCCTGCTGGCGATCGAAAGCCACACGCACTTTCGGCCTCCTGGCTACAAAGGCCCGCCGGCCGATCGGATCCGTCGCTTTGAAGACACCGACGGCGACGGCCGGGCAGACCGCATTGAAACTGTGTTCGAAGGCACCACGGCCACGATGGGGATGGCTTTTGAGCCCTCCGGATCATTGCTGGTCGTAACGCGCAACGAACTGTTCCGTCTTGCCGACGTTGATGGCGACGCCAAGGAACATAAGAGGACCACGCTCGCCCGGCTCGTCACCACGGAGCATTACCCTCACAACGGCCTGGATGGCGTGGCGCTCGACGCGCTGGGAAACATTTACCTCAGCATGGGCGAGAATCTCGGCACGTCGTTTCAAGTGGTCGGCAGCGACGGCCGCAAGCTGGCCGGCGAAGGAGACGGCGGCAGCATTTTCAAGCTGCGTCCCGACGGCAGCGGACTTGAGCGCTGGGCCACCGGTTTCTGGAACCCGTTTCATCTGACGTTCGATCCGTTCGGCCGCTTGTGGGCTGTCGACAACGATCCCGACAGCCGGCCGCCGTGCCGGTTGCTGCATATTGTCGAAGGGGGCGACTACGGCTACCGAATGCGAAATGGCCGGCAGGGGCTGCACCCGTTCACGTCGTGGTTCGGGCATCTGCCAGGAACGCTAGGGATTGTTGCGGGAACGGGCGAGGCCCCTAGCGGAATCCTGGCGTATGAGTCGGACAATTTGCCGAGCGAGTACCGCGGCGACCTGCTGGTGACGTCGTGGGGGAATCACCAGATCGAACGGTTCCGCTTGCAACCGCGCGGCGCGACGTTTCAGAGCGTGGCGCAGCCGTTGGTTGTCGGCAACGAGCATTTTCGTCCGGTGGGAATCGCCACCGCGCCGGACGGGTCGATCTATTTTACCGATTGGGTCGAGGCGTCGTACGCGTTGCACGGCAAGGGACGCATCTGGCATCTGCAAGCCAGGACGCCGGCCACCACGCCCGCAGCGACGCGGCGGCCCAGCGAACCCAAGGAGGCGATTAAATCGGCGGACAGAGCATGGCGCGAAGCGGGGGCGCGGCGATTGATTGCCCAGGGGAAAGACGGCATCGCACTACTTGAGGACCGACTTCGTAGTGATTCCGATCCGCGCGTGAGGGCAACAGCATTCACGGGACTCCTGGCGGCGGAAAAGCTGACGTTGGTAATGAATGCCAAAGCGCTCGACGATGCCAATTCTCAAGTGCAGGCTTTGGCGATGAGATTGTTGCCTAGAACGCCAATCGATCCGGTACTGTTGGCTGCCGGCGCAAAATCGGGGGAAGTGCGAGCGGCGGCGGTTCGTCGGTTGGACGGCGCCAGGCAGCGCGTTGTCGCGCTCGCGTGGCTGGCGGACGACGACCCTTGGATTCGCCAGGCGGCACGTACGGCGCTGGCGCACTCGCTGAGCATCGGTGACCTGCTGCGAATCGGCCTGCCGAAAAATGCTGTGCAGCGGCTGGAGATCGCGGTGCTGTTGCGCGAGACCGGCGACCCGCGCGCGGTGGCGCTGGTGCCGCGGCTGTTGAACGACGACGACCGGCGGATCCGCCGGCTGGCCGTACAATGGGTGGGCGAAGGGCGGCTGACGCAATATCGAGACAATGTGCTTAACCGGCTCAAAGCAGGGGACGACTCGGGGGGGATGTTCGAGGCGATTCTGGCCACGCTCGATTTGCTGGAGCGTGGCGGGAAGCCGGCCGCGTTCGAGAGCCATGAAGACCGGGCCGTCGCGAAGTTGCTGGCAATTTCCGATCTGCCGGGGCCCGCGGTTGCCCGCGCGCTGCGCTATTTGCCGCCGGACCATAAGTCGCTCTCGGCCGAGCGGCTGGCCAAGCTGTTGGACTCGCCCGAGGAAGTGGTTCGCACCGAGGCCGTCCGAACGCTCAGAGAGAGCAGCCGTCCAGAGCGTGCCGCATCGCTGTTGCGCCTGGCAGCGGACGAGCAGGTTGCTGTGCCATTGCGGTTGGATGCCATCGTCGGGCTGTCGGCCAACGATCCGGCGAGCCGCAAGTTGCTGCTGACACTCGCGGCGGGATCGCAGCCGGAATTGCGCGACGAGGCGCTGCGATCCTTGCGCGGCGCGGCGGTATCGCCGGACGAGAAGGGTTCGCTGGCCAAGATCGCCCAGCGGGAACCTGACTGTGGCGACCTCGTGGCCCGATTGATTCAACCCGATTGGAAGCCAACCGGCCGGCCTGATTCTAAACGACCCGAATTGTGGAACGGGCGATTTTCCGGCGGCAACGCTGAGGCGGGCCAACGCGTCTTTTTTCATCCGAAGGGGCCGCGCTGCTCGATGTGCCATCGGGTCAACGGGCGCGGCGGGCAGATCGGGCCGGACCTTTCCGCGGCTGGCTTGATGGGCGCGCAGCGGATCTTGGAATCGATCCTGCAGCCCAGCCGCGAAATCGCGCCGCAGTTTGTCAATTGGTCGCTGCAGATGCGCGACGGCCGGACCATCACGGGCGTGCTGGTGACGGAAAAAGGGGACGGCCAACGCCTGTACGCCGACTCGACCGGCAAGCTAACGTCGCTGCGGCGCGATGAAATCGAAGAGGCCAATCCGTTGCCCTTTTCGGCGATGCCCGACGGATTGCCGGATCAGTTGACGGATGCCGAGTTGCGGGACCTGGTGGCGTTTTTGATGCAGGGGCGGTAAATCGTTTTGTACAGTCAGTTGCGTAAGGGTGCCTGGGGCAGAGCGCAGCGATGCCCCAGCCATGTGTCTGGGGCTTCACTTCGCTGCGCTACGTTCAGCCCCAGGCACCCAGTTACTGACCGCCCCGTCCCAATTAAACAATAAATTGTCCGGTTTATGCAGTTGCCTGAGGTTAATATGAATGCTCCCCATTTGGCCGCCAAGCCGGCTCCCACCTTGCCACGTTGAAGCCACGAAGATGCTCTACAGCGCAGCGCGACGGCAATTCAAAAACTGGGCCGCGATTCCGCTGGGTTTTTCGTTGCTGTTGATTGCTCTGACCGGCCCGCTCTCCGCGGAGCAAGCTCGCCCCTCAACATCCCGAACGGTCAAAGTCGCCGCAGTGCAGTGCTCGGCCGACTTGGGCGAGGTGGCGGCTAACACCAAGAAGCTCACCAAGCTGGCGCAGGAAGCGGCCCGCAACGGGGCGAAGATCGTCGTGTTGCCCGAGGCGGCCATCACGGGGTATCTATCGCAGGATGGAAAGACGGACTGGCATGTCGCCGGTCGCCCGATGGAAAAGGAGTACGTCGGCAAAGATCCTGCCGGCTATGCGGAAACGGTGCCGGGTCCGTCAACCAGGCATTTCTGCGCCCTGGCGAAGTCGCTGGGGATTTACCTTACCATTCCGCTTTTGGAAGTGGATTGCCGCGACGGCACGGACAAGCCGCGCTACTTTAACACGGTCTGCCTCGCCAACCCTCGCGGCGAGCTGGTGGTGCACTATCGCAAAATCCATCCCTGGCCGCACGCGGAGAAATCGTGGGCCACGCCCGGCGATCGGGGACTGCAAACGTACGACACGGAATACGGCCGCGTCGGGATCGCCGTCTGCTTCGACATCCATTTCATTCTGGACCAATACCAGAGCAAGCACTTGTGGACGATGCTGTTTTCGACCGCCTGGGCCGATGGCCAGTACCCTGCCGAGTGGTTCTATCACCAGCTTCCCGCCAAGGTGAAGCGGTTCGACCACAATCTGATCGCGGCGAACTGGAGCGTCGACGAGAAGCAAGCGTGGCGGGGCTTTGGCTTTAGCGTGATCATTTCCAAGCAAGGCGAAGTTCTCTCGACGGCGAAGCGAATTTACGGCTCGGATATTGTGTACGCGGATTTGCCGGTCGCGGCTTCGGCGCAAGCCAAGGCCTCAACGAGCGAGGTAAGCGGCCGGCGGCGAAGATTTCGAGTGCTTTGGGGGCGATGAAGGTTTTGAAGTAGCGTCGCGCGACGATTCCCACCAGTTTCGATGCCTGACATCGCGTTCGGCCCCGCCCCTTCCCCCGCCTGACGAACCATCATGAACCAACGCATTAAGACCCTGTCTTGGATGGGGCTCGTGCTTTTCACTTTTCCTCTGATCAGCCGCGCCGCCACGCCTGCGGCCGCAGCGACTCCGGACACGAGCCGCCCGAACATCATCCTCTGCATGACCGACGACCAGGGCTGGGGAGACGTCAGCTACAACGGCCTGAAAAAAATCCGCACGCCCAACCTCGACGACATGGCCGCCACGGGCATGCGGCTCGACCGATTTTACGCCCAGCAAAGTTGCTCGCCGACGCGGGCCAGCGTGATGACCGGCCGGCACCCGAACCGCATGGGCGTCTTCTGGCCGGGCATGCCGTTGAGAAAGCAGGAACGCACGATCGGCGAGGCGCTGAAAGACGCTGGATACGTCACGGCCCATTATGGCAAATGGCATCTCAACGGCGTGGCGGGCCCGGGCAAGCTGATTCCGGATTCCGATCCGCTGTCGCCGCGTCATTTCGGCTTCGATGAATCGTTTTCCGTGTCGAACTATTTTGAGACCGATTGGACATTCAGCCACAACGGGGTGCCGGAAAAGGTGACCGGCGACGGCTCCGACGCCATTGTCGCGCAGGCGCTGAAGTTCATCGGGCCGCTCTCCAAAGAGAAAAAACCGTTTTTGGCGGTCATCTGGTTCGGCAGTCCGCACACGCCGCACAAGCCGCTGCCCGCGGATCTCGAAGCGGCCGGCGGCTCGGCCTACTATGGCGAGCTGGTGGGCGTGGACCGCAGCATGGGGACGCTCCGCGCCGGCCTGCGCAACCTGGGAATCGCTGACAGCACGCTCCTCTGGTTCTGCAGCGACAATGGCGGCTGGCTCGATCCGGCCCATCCCGACGCGCACGGCAGCAACGCCGGCATGCGAGGGCGGAAGGGAGACGTGCTGGAAGGCGGCATCCGCGTGCCGTGCGTCATTGAATGGCCCGCGAAGATCAAGCGGCCAGTCGCTACCCAGGTGCCCGCCAGCGTCGCGGACATCTACCCGACGCTGATCGACCTGCTGCACATCCAAGACCCCAAGCAACTCCAGCCGCTCGACGGCATCAGCCTGGTGCCGCTGCTGGAAGGGAAAATGCAATCGCGTCCCACGCCGATTGGCTTCTGGCAATACGTCGGAAACGGCACGACATTTAACAAAACCAACGGCCCGGCCGCCTGGAACGACAACCAGTACAAGCTCGTCACGCTCAGCCCGAACAAATGGCAGCTTTTCGACGTGACGGTCGACCGCGAGGAAAGCCACGACATCGCCCAGCAGCATCCGGAAATCGTCGAGCGGATGAAGGCCGGGTTGGACAAGTGGCAAAAGTCCGTGCTCCGCAGCTATGCGGGCGAGGATTACCCGGAGAAGAAGGTGATACCAGCCGAGAAAAAGAAGCCCCAGTAGGTTCCGCCTGCCGGGCGGTACCTGGCCTTGGTTTACGACAAGAACCCGCAAGTTGACTTTGTTTTCACTCCTTGTCCGTACCGCCATGAAATCAAAAATAACCATTGTGGTCGCGTTGGCCCTGCTGGCGATCGCGCAGTTGTTCGCGCTCAATGCAGCTAGGGCCGCCCAGAAGCCGCTCAAAGTCTTCATTCTGGCCGGCCAGTCAAACATGGACGGACAGGCGGATGTTTCGACGATCGACTTCCTCGGCGAGGACAAACAGTACGGCCATCTGCTCAAGAAGTTTAAGCCCGACGGCAAGACGCTGGTGACGCGCGACGACGTGTGGGTAGCGCACCGCGGTGTGTATGGCAAGCTGGGCCCGGGCTACGGCGGGCGGAAAAGCGACGACAAGCTCGGCCACAACATCGGCCCGGAATACGCGTTTGGCTACTTCATGGGAGAGGCGCTGGACGAGCAGGTGCTGCTGATCAAGTTCGCCGTCGGCGGGCAGAGCCTGTATATGAACTTTCGTCCTCCCAGCGCCGGCCAGATCCAAGGAAAGGGAATCAAGCCAGAGGATGTTGGCGGGACATATCGAGCAATGATCCGCTACGTCCACGACACGTTGGACCATTTGAAAGAGCGGTTTCCCGCCTACGACGAAAAGGCGGGCTACGACATTGCCGGCTTCGTCTGGTTCCAAGGTTACAACGACCAGTTTGATGTA
>JAIOQB010000489.1 GCA_021413585.1 Planctomycetia bacterium | reverse complement strand
GGCAAGTGGTCGACGCAGCAGATCATCTGCCACATCGCCGATTTCGAGCCCGTGTACGCCGACCGGATGAAACGGGCGATCGCCAGCGACGAGCCCACGGTGATGTCCGGGGATCAAGACGCCTTCGCCGCCAAGCTGGCGTACAACGAGCGCGACGTGGCCGAAGAATTGAAACTGATCGACATCACCCGACGGCAGATGGCCCGGATTCTAGGCGTGCTGTCAGCGGCCGATTTTCAACGCCGCGTAATCCACTCCGAGTCCGGCCCGTTGACGCTGGAAAAGCTCCTGCACAACATCACGGGGCACATCCCGCATCATGTTCAGTTTATTGAGGAGAAGCGGAAGGCATTGGGGATGTGAGGGGAAGTGGGCTGTCGGCTGTCGGCTTTTTTGCGATTCACCGCACAAACCGGGCCCCGCCGGGGGGCGCGACGGCGGCGGCGGGGGTCGCGCCGGGTTGCGGGGCGACGATTCCTTTGCTCTCCACCAGCAGTAGTACGTCCGCCCGCGTAGGCGAACTGGTCAGCGACAACGAGAACGCGCTGCGTGCGCCGGGCATCGGGGCCGGGACGACGCCCAGGCTGACCAGCAACACCTTGTCCACCGGCCAGCGGAAGCGTTCCTGCAGCCGCGTGCCGCTGATCTGCGGCACTTCGATGTTGCTGACTTGCAGTCCGGGCGTGGCGGCCGGGACGTCGAGCTTCACGGGGATCATTTTTTCGATCTGGTCGATGTTGCACTTCAGCGCCGTGTCGATCATCCGGCCGTCGCGCGACAGCAGCGGGCTGAGTTCGAGCGAAAAACCGTCGAACACCTGCCCCACTTCCGGCTGCAATCCGCCGCGGCCGTCGGTATCGATCAACCCACGCACGTAATTGCGCGGCTGGCCGAGGGTGATCACCGTCGATTGACCGTTGTTGACGAGCAAATGCGGCGATGAGTGCGTGCGAAAATCATTCCGCCGCCCCAGTGCCACCAACAGCGTGGCCGCGTCTTCCTTGGCCAGCAGCCAGGCTTGAGCGCCGGCGGTTTGCACCTGCACCGGATGGAGCATCGATTGCACCATCGCGCGCCAGTTCGGGCTGCCAACGGTCATCACCTGCACGCCGAAGGCATGGCTCTCGGCCTGCGAGTTGACAAACCGGTCGACAATTTCGCCCACGGTCTGCTGCATGGCGGGCGTGTGATAGACCCGCAGCGTGCGGCGATCGGCGCCGAGCATCGCCACGGTTTCGGAATGCCAGGCGGCGTAACCCGTGTCGCGGATGATCCAGTCGACGATGGCCTGCTCGGCATGATTCGTTGAAGGGACGCGGAGCGTGTAGGAAGTGATGTCGTATTCGCGCCACACTTGCCCTTGATCGTTGGGCAGCGTGCCATTTCCTTTGGTCACAGCGGCCAGCGGCGCTGCGGCGGTTGGCGCAGTGGCGAGTGGCGCCACTGCCGGCGGCGCTACGCCGGGTTGCGGCGGGAGCGAGGCGGTTTTCAAAACGCTGTTGCCGATGCCATCGGGTGGCGTGGCAGTGCGCTCAGCCGTCGTATCGGGTGGGGGCGCGGGGGCCGCGCCGGTTGCCGGGGGACGCCACACCGGCGCGCCGGCGGGAGCTTGGGCCATGGCGCCGCGGGCCATCAGTGCGATCGCCGCCAGCGACAGTATCATCCAAACGTGCGTCATGCGAACATGCATCCGCCAGCCTCCTTGCTGAGACGGAACCAACAGCAAAAACAAGAGGCGGAGTATAGGGGCCCGACCCGAACGAGACAAGAGAAACTCCGCCGCCATTGCTTAGCGCCCTACGGGAGTGATGGCAATGCTACCACTCAGAATTCGCTCGTCAAAACCGGCAAATTTTTCGCGGGCGGACGATTGGCGAGGCCGCAGCGTTGCCGCATGGCAGAAACGCCGCAGCATCTTTGCACCAAAGAAACCCGGCGAAAACGTGCGGCACATGCACGTTTCATTCCGTCGCCTGGTTTGATTTTTTTGGCGCGTGCGAAATCGTCGCGCGGTGTGAAGGATGCGAAGTTGTGCAGAGTGCGAAGGAGGGGCGTGAAGGGCGTATCGGGCATGCGGGGTATTCGCGCGCGAAGCTTTTCTGCGCGTCGCAAAAGCATTTTTTTCAATTGCTATTGGCCCGCCGACAGACCCGCCGTACAACACCCCCTTCGCGAACGAACGCCGTTCGCCGTGGGAAGCCGGGCGTGGAGATTTGCGGAGCACGGAAGCACGCGGGCCGGGTCGGAAGACTCGGACTTGCAGGGACGCAAGACACACCGCACGCAAACATCGACACCGCCGCGGACAACCACCCGGGGTGTGAGCCAGACGCATCCGCACTGGCTCACACCCTATTTTTTTGCGCGGTTGCAAGCGCGGTGCGGCAGAGGCAAATATCTAATGTCCAAGTACGAATGACGACAGAATGACGAAGAACGAATGACAAATAAATCGTGCGCAGCTCCACCATTCGTCATTCGAGCTTAGACATTCGTCATTACTCAGATGCCGGCGCTTCCGGCTCATCAAATTCCACCGGCTCTGCAGCGGCCGGCTCGGCCGGCTCTGCGGCCTCGGCAGCGGGCGACTCTTTTCCCTTGCCCTTTGCTTTTTCCTTCCCTTTTCCTTTGGCCGCTTTGCGCTCCGCGTCTTGCTGCTTCTTCTTGGCCTTCGCTTCCGCCTTGGCGGCCAGCTTCGCTTTGGTCTTGGCTAAGGCAGCGGCTTTCTTGTCCGCTTTCTTGCCGGCGGCTTCATCGGCCTCGGCGTCGTCTTCTTCCGCGTCCGCGGCCTTGGGGACGCGCTGCGGCATCAGGTCGACGATCACCGCGCCGACGATCATCAGGGCACACACCCCCAACAGCGACAGGAAGAACACCGGGCCGCTGTTTTCGCTCAGCGTCCCCAGCAGGGGGCATCCGGTCATCAACGCACTCGTCCAAAGGGGGGACATGGCAAAAGTCTCGGTAGTTGGTTCTGGTTCTGGAAAGCCGGCTAAAGGCCCCAATCCAGTTTAATCAGAAACCCGAGCCACGGGGTTTATCCCCGCGGAAAACAGCCCACCCCTCAAGGTGGCAATCCCCTACCCCAGGTCTCTCCCTAAATCCGGCTCAAAACGGTTGTTTCCGCCCGCCGCTAATCGCTACAATACATCCCGGAGAAGACCCCGGCAGGTGCCGCCTTTGGCGTGCTGGCCGGGAGGAAGCAGTTTCCGGTCCCCGGGGGCGGGCCGACCAGGAACACGGAGGCAATGGCAATGCCAAGTCGATCGACCGGGCCACTGTACAGGTCCACCCAGTTGCGTTGGACCAAATCTATTGCGGCGCTGTGCTGCGCCGTCGTCGCCTGTGAACTCGCAGGCCGCCCCGCTTTGGCTCAGCAGGTGACCATCACCACGCCGAACCAGAACTTTCAAAACAGCTTCTTTGAAAACAACGGCGTGAACTTTGGCTTCAACCTTCGCGGCGGCAATCCCAACGGACGCGGCACGCGGGTTGTCGGTCTGCTTCCCAACGGAGCCTTTACGCCCAACGGCGACATCCAGTTCCGCCAGGGTTCCGCGGACGCCGCCCAGCCGCAGTTCGGCGGCGCGACTCCCGGCAGCGGCGCCACCACCGGTTTCGCCATCCGTGGCAAAGGGGGAGACGCGTTCTTCAACATTAACGCAGGGCAGGGGAGTTCCACGTCGCACACGATGGAAGCTCCCATGGTTACCGTGATGAACGGCCAGGCGGGCTCGTTCAGCGATCAGATTCAAACGCCGTTTGTCACCAGCGTGACGCCTGTCGTCGGCGGCTGGGGCCCCGGCGCCCGGTACGGCGTGCCGACGAACGTGGCGCGTCAATTCGCGCCGACGATGCCGGTATCGAGCCCGGTGTTGGAACGGGTGGCCCGTTTGCGATCGGGCGAAGTGGGTGGATCGTCGTCCGGCGGCGCGGGCACCTCGACTCCCGCTGCGTCCAAGCCGGCCGGCTTCCAGCAGGAACTGGCCAACGCGCGTAACAGCACCGCCGGCCAACCGGCCCAGAGCCTGGCCGAAATGGAAGCCCGCCACGCGGCGGAGCAACAAGGTAATCAGCAGGAAATCCGCGCCTTGTTGGATCGCGCCCGCCAGGCCGAGGAAGCGGGCAAAGCCGGCGCGGCCCGCGTCTACTATCGCATGGCGGCCCGCGACGGCAGCGGCGAACTGCGCCGCCAAGCCGAGCAAAAGCTCCGCGAGCTGTCCGCCGGCTCCGCCACTACGGGCGACGAAACGCCGTAGCGTGCTCTCGGCGAATGTCTAATGTCTAAGCTCGAATGACGAATGGCGGAGCTGCGCACGTTTTCTTCGTCATTCGTGCTTAGGCCTTCGTCATTCCTTCCGGTTCGCCCTTGACGCTGCGCCGCCACGCACGACAATCGGCGGCAGGCCGGTGTTTTCTATTCCGGTCGAGGTTTCACCGGAGCTACCCCATGATCGAGCGCGAACGTTGGATCGTTTACCCCCTGTTATTCCTGGCTCTGGGCATGTCGCTCAAGGACAAGTTCGTGGCCCCCGAGGATCTGGATGCCTCGCACATCGTCTGCCAGGATCTGAAAGTTCGCCAACTGGTGCTGACCGACGACCGAGATCATCCGCTGGCCCAACTGCGCCCCGTGCTGCCCAAAACAAATGAAAGTGCTTCACCCGGCGGCGTTCTGTCGGGCAACATTGGCGAGGTGGAACTGCTCGACGCCAAAGGACATCGCCGCGCGCTGTTGGGCCCGCTGATGGCGGCGGAACGGATCGAGACCGCGGGGCTGGTGGTGATCGATTCCCAGCACAAGCCGAGGGTGGAAATCGGCACGCTCGTCGCTCGGCCCAAAGAGGGGCCGCCCAAGCTGGAATCGTGCGGGGTGATCCAGGTTTACGGCCCGTCGGACATGCCGATCTTGTTCCTCGGCTCGCGCGATCTGGGAAAGCACGGGGAGATCGAGGTGTCGACGGAGGCGGGGCTGCCGCTGGTGATTCTCGGCGCCTCGCCGCAGGGAGGCATCTTGCTGGCGCGGCACGGCGAGCGGCAGGCCGCTATCGCGGTGGGGAATTTCCCGGAAGGATCGGGCGTGGTGGCCCAAGTCGGCAAGAAAGAAGCGTGGATGGCGCAATTGCCGAAAAAGGAAATCGACCAACTCCCCAAAGTCGAGCCACAGGAGCGCGAGAAGCCGCCATCGACTGGCAAGCCGCCCCGCAAAGCAGAGCCAAAGGAGACCAACGGAAAGCCAAATGGCAAGAAGCCCGACGCACCGACGAAAACAAAAGTAAAACCGGAAGAGCACAAAGCCCAGGACAACTGAGGAGGATCAAGTTCGTGCGGACGACCGATGCCGGCGGCCAACCGCTTGGGTTATTTGCCGCGTTCTGTGAGATGGCCAGGAGCGTCTTGGCGATCGGGCTGCGCCACTGCCGGATTTTTTGCCAACTTGGCTTCAGCATCGTCGAGCGATTTCTCCATCCAGGTGGACAATTCATTGACCTCTTCGGTAGTCATCGTGCCACTCTTGAACTTCTTGGACTTTGGCTCGACGACCGTAAGCCATGCGAGGTTGAGTACCAGCACAGCTTCCCTATCGTCTTTTTCCTTCAACTCCTCCAGCTTGGGAATCTTGCTGTGTCGTTCCAGGGCTCTTGCAATTCGCAACAGCGCATTCGTACGATCGGCCTCATTAACAGCATGATCGCCGCCAGGCACCGCTACAGGTGGAACTACCGTCGATTCGTCTGGATAAGGCCACACGCCAAACTTCCGTTCGCGGTATTTTTTCAGCCCGTTGGTGGCGTGATACAGCGAGCCGCATTCCATGTCGATGTTGCGGGTCTTGTGGAACAGGTCGCACAGCTTGACCACCGCCCGTTTCACCCAGGGGGCGTCCAACTCGGAATCCGGGATCGCTTGCACGATGAACTCCAGCGTGTGCCCGGTGCTATACATTTGCGCCACCGGGTCCGACGACGCGCCTGGGCGGACGAAGAAATTGTTGGACAACGATCCGTCGGGCTGTTGAAAGCGATGCGCCGTCTCAATCGCCTCGCGCACCTTATCGTCGGCCGTCTTCCAGCCGCCGGTGATGTCTCCCCCTTTCAGCTTGCGGGCTTTGACTGCCTTATTCAGCGCAGTCAGTCGATGCGTGCCACCGCAAGCACTGTTGCCCAAATCTTGATCCGCCTCCATCGCCACCAGCTTCTCGACGGTCCAATCCGTGCCATCGGAGCTTTGCCACTTGGCATCGGGGCCAAGGTAGACCAGTGTGGACATCAGCGTCCAACTCGCTTCTTTCCCCTTGTACGTGTCCCACAGCCCTTGGCGGAGCAAATCGGCGACTTGATAGTCGCGGCCGTCGTAGACGATTTTTTGAGTCGAGGGGATCCCGCTGGCGGCGAGGATCGAAAGCCATTGCTCTGGATGCCCTTGGCCGATCTTGCCCGGCTCAACGAGCGTTTTGAGCCCCCGCCGGCCGCCGAGATTTTCGGTGCCGTGCTGCAGCGTCCATCCCTTCATCCGGTTGCCGTCGAGCACCCATTGCACGGCCGCGACCGGCTGATCGCCGTTGTAGACCTTGAAGTGGGTGCCAAACGGCAGCACCGCGTGCATGATCTGCCAGGCGCCGTTGTCCGCCAGATTGAGCGACCGCCGGGTGTAGGTGTAGTTGAGTTCCTCGTCGAGCATCGCTCGGAGTTGATCGTCGCTCGGTAGCGGCCCCGTGGTGGCGGACGGCCCACAGCTGGACGACGTCAAACCGGCCAGCACTACCACACCCAACAGCCACCACTTGTGGAAAACGCGCATGACGGACAATGCTCCGGTTGAAACTCGCTAGTTGGTAATGCCCTGTATATCGCTCGATGCGCCGAGCATACCACGGCGGGAAAAGTGAATCCAGGCAAACCGGGGGGCGGAATATCGCAAACTGCGTCGTGCGGGATTGGCCAGAATGACCAATGTTGGGGCGTGAATGACGAATAAACACCGCAGCGCCACTGCCAGCCGCACACCCTTCCAATAGGGGGATTTCATCGCGAACCACAGCGATCCGATTCACGTAATAACTGTTGTAAAGCTGCGCGACAACCACTCCCCAAGCCGCGGATTTTATCCCCGCGGAAAGCAGTGATCGTGCCCGCAGGCAACAAGAAGGGGTACTAACATGTTTATGCCGTTCGATCCGCTCTACATGCTCTTCATCGCTCCGGCGATGCTGCTGGCAATGTGGGCCCAGTATCGGGTTCACAGCGCCTACGCCACTGCCGGCCAGCAGCCGGCACCACTGAGCGGCGCCGCGGCGGCCCGGCACATTTTGGATTCAGCCGGTCTAAGCAACATCGCAATCGAACCGATCGGTGGGCAATTGAGCGATCACTACGACCCGCGCGACAAAGTGCTGCGGCTAAGCACCGACGTCTATCAAAGCAGCACGCTGGCGGCGGTGGGGATTGCCGCTCACGAAGCGGGGCACGCCCTGCAGGACGCGAAGAACTACGCGCCGCTGACGGTACGCAACGCCATCGTGCCAGTCGCCGGCATCGGCAGCGGCATCGGACTGACGCTGGCGATGTTGGGAATCTTCGTCACTGCGCTGAAGTTCCTGATCCTGCCCGGCATCCTGCTGTTCAGCGCCGTCGTGTTCTTCCAACTGATCAACCTGCCGGTGGAATTTGATGCCAGCAACCGGGCCAAGGCGCAACTGGTCAGCCTGGGAATCGTGCCGCAGCAGCAGATGGTGTACGTGAACAACGTGCTCAACGCCGCGGCGTGGACGTACGTTGCCGCGACGCTGCAAGCGGTTTTGACGCTGGTGTACTTGCTGATGCGGGCACGGGATCGCTGAGCAAAGTAGCGTGGGTGCTTGCACCCACGGAATCTTCGGGCCGCAAAATCGTGGGTGCAAGCACCCACGCTACGGACTAAGGACTCACCGCGGCCGGGCGGTGAACAACCCTTCGTCCGGGCTGCTGGCGGTGGCGTACAACCGCCGCGGGATGCGGCCGGCGAGGAACGCCAGGCGGCCCGCTTCCGTGGCGGCTCGCATGGCGCGGGCCATCGTCAGCGGGTCGCGGGCGTGGGCGATCCCCGTGTTAAGCAGCACGCCGTCCACGCCCAACTCCATCGCGATCGTCACGTCGCTGGCGGTGCCGACCCCGGCGTCAACGATCACCGGATAGTCGGGGTCGCCATCCTTGAGATACTCCAGACAAATCCGAATGTTGTTCGGATTGAGTACCCCTTGGCCGGAGCCGATCGGGCTGCCGGCCGGCATTACGCAGGTGGCGCCGGCCTGCTTCAGCCGCCGTGCAATCACCGGATCGTCAGTCGTATAGCACAGCACTTGAAAGCCGTCTTCGACCAGCCGGCTGGTCGCTTCAAGCGTCGCCACGGGGTCGGGGAGCAGGGTCTTCTGGTCGGCCAGCACTTCCAGCTTGACCCAGTCGGCTCCGGGGTTTTCCAGGCCCAGCAGAATCTCGCGACCCAGACGAGCGGTTCGCACGGCGTCGTCGGCCGTGTAGCAGCCGGCCGTGTTGGGGAGCAGCGTGTAGCGCCGCGTGTCGATCGAGTCGAGCAGATTCCTGCCCGCCGCGTCAATCAGCCGCTCGCGGCGCACCGCCACCGTGATGCAGTCCGTGCCGGAAAGTTCCAGCGACTGCCGCATCTGCTCGTGGTCGGCATACTTGCCTGTGCCGACGATCAGCCGGCTGTGCAATTCGTGCGTGCCGATGCGCAGCGTATCAGCGGATGGGGCTTCGAGGTCGAGCGAGTCGGTCGCGGAGTGTGACACGTTGGATGATCCTGCTGAGATGTTCGTTATTCGCCGACGGGTTATTCGCTGACGGGCCATTCGCTGAGGGAATGAGCGGTTATCCCCCGCCCACCAACGTCACCACTTCCACTTGATCGGCGGCCGCAAGAA
>JAIOQB010000025.1 GCA_021413585.1 Planctomycetia bacterium | reverse complement strand
CCGGGCCGTGGTATGCGTCTACAGGCGCGCGGGAGGTATCGGGGCCGATCGAATCGAATGCACTGGGGGGATCGCCCGCGCGGGCCGGATTGACCTCGGCCACGGTGTCGGTCAGCAGCGAGCGCGTGATGTCGGCCGTTTCCCGCAGGGCCAGCGGCAATTGGTGCCGCTGTTGGCAGTCCTTGGCCTCCGCCTCTGTGACGTACGGATGTCCTTCGAACATCGAGGCCGGCAGCCAAGCGTCCTTCTCGACGATCATCAGCGGCGCCCAGAACATCGACTCGGGCCAGACCATCAACTGGATGTCGGGCTGTTCCTTGAGCGCCTGCCGGGCGAGCGAGACGTATTGATCCCGAATCTCTTGCTTCATTTGCCGCGGGTCGCGGCCGAACACCGTGTCGATGTTCCCTTGGATCAGCGCCACCTTGGGCCCCGTCCGGGGAACCGCCGCCGCCATCCGCCACTGCCCATAGAGCAACGTCGCGGCCATCGCCACCACCAGCGGCGCCAGGGGCCAGATCGCCGCCCGCAGCTTTTCAATCGGCAGCATTCGCGCCACGCAGGCGGCCACCAACATCACCAAGAAGCTCACGCCATAGGCCCCCACCAGATCGCTGATCTGAATGACCGTGGTCCAGCGATATTGGGTATGCGACAGGCTGGCCAGTAGGAAGCCGGTGAACAGATGGGCGCGCAGCCATTCCAGCCCGGTCCACACCACGGGCGCCGTGATCAACACCGAGACCCCCAGCCGCTGCACCGCCACGCGCGACAGGCCAATGAACAACGTCACGTAACACGCCAAATAGAGCGCCAATAACACCCAGCCGATCGCTGCGCTCCAGTGCGGCAGCGTCAGCCAGTACAACGCGGCCAGCCAGAACACGAAGCCGGCGAAGAAGATATTCAAATAAGGGCGCTGCCCGTCGAGATGCCGCCGCCGAATCAGCGCCACCCAGCAGACCGGCGCCACCCAGCCCAGCAGTCCGCAATCGAGCGGCGGCAAGGCGGCCCACATCAGCGCGCTGCCAGCCAGCGCCAGTCCGATCGTGGAAAGATACCAGGGGCGCGTCGGCGGAGCGGCGGCTTGGGGTTGCGGCTCGGCGGCCATGGCCGTTCGGTTGGGTCGCAGCAGCGACATGCGCCGCCTGGTGCTCTGTGGTGATGCCGAGCTGGTCACAGTCCGCTATCCGAATTGGTGATTGTCCCAGGGTGTCAGAGAGTACGTTTCCAAGGCCCGGGGAGTCTAGATGGATTCTAAATAATGACCAATGACCAAGCACCAACGACCAATGTAGGAACTTCGTACGCTTTATTGGTCATTGGGATTTGGTCATTGGTTATTAAACTTTTCTCGATGCTAGCAATCAGTTTCCGGTTCCCCGCTAGCTGACCATCAGCCGGCACGACACTATCTCGCCCACCGCGTAGTGCCGATCGCCGGGGGGGAACACCGCCCAGGCGTTCGCCTCGCCCAAGGCCCGCAGGTCGCCCGAACCGTGCCAGGCAACGGTCTCGACGATAGCCGTTTGCCCCTCGTTTCGCAATCGGGCCGGATGGTAGGTCGTGCGGGGACCGCGATGATCATAAGCGTCGGCCAATTGCGCGTTTTGCAGCGGGACAAGTCGCGGTTCGCGGCCCGCGATCCGATCGAGCGCGGGCATCACAAACAGCTCGAAGCACAGCACGACACTGGCCGGATTGCCGGGCAGGCCGAACACCAGCGTCTGGCCCGCCGGTCCTTCGTATGTGCCAAACCACAGCGGTTTACCCGGCTTGATGGCCACTTTGTGAAACTGCTCGCGGACGCCCAGTGATTGCAATGTCTCAGGCACCAAGTCCAGCACGCCGGCCGAGACGCCGCCGCACAGCAGCAGCACGTCGGCCCGCAAGCCCTCGGATATTTTGATGCGTAGTTGTTCGCGGTCATCGCGGGCAACGCCCAAGTCGATCGCGATAGCGCCATGCCCCGCGGCGGCGGCCAGCAGCATGGGGCCGTTGCTGTTGCGAATCTGCCCTGGGGCCGGCACGATCGAAGCGTCGACAAGTTCGTTGCCCGTCGGCAAAACCGCCACGCGCGGCCTGCCGGCGACGCGCACCTGGCGGCGGCCTACTTCAGCCAGCAGGCCGATCTCGGCCGACCGCAGCAGAGTGCCCGCGCGGAGTACGACTTGCCCGCGCCGGATGGAGCTAGCGCGGGGCATGATGTTGTGCCCCGGCTGCGGGTTCCCTTTGGACAGTTCGACCCGCACCACGCCGCCGGGCACGCCCGGCTCCGCGTGCCAGTGCGTCTCCTCGACCATCACTACGATATCCGCGCCGGCCGGAATCGGCGCGCCGGTCATGATTCGCGTGGCGCGGCCCGCGGTGACTTGTACCGTGGGGACCATGCCGGCGGTGACCTCTTCCACCACGGCCAGTTCCACCGGCGCCGGCGGGTCGGAGTTGGGCCGAACGCGAAAATCGGCCGAGCGAACGGCATAGCCATCGACCAGCGACTTATCGTGCGGCGGCGAATCAACGTCGCTGGCGACATCTTCAGCCAGCACGCGGCCAGCAGCGTCCGCCAGCGAAGCAGGCTCGTCCGGCTTGGGCCGTGCCGCAGAAAGCACACGAGCCAGGGCGTCGTCGATGGAGAGCATAGTGGATGGAACCGTTGATGACGTCGAGAGAAACTCGAGTACTGAGTACTAGCTTCCCGTGGCCAAAAAGTTCTCCAGCATCGCGGTGCCGTGCTCGGTCAAAAAACTCTCGGGGTGAAATTGCACGCCGGAGAGCGGCCAGCGGCGGTGTTGAATGCCCATGATCTCGCGGCTGCCGTCGGGCATTTCGCTCCAGGCGGTCACCGTAAAGTCGGGGCTGAGCGTGTCGGGTTGGATAATCAGGCTGTGGTAGCGCGTGGCGGTCAGCGGGCTGGGGAGTCCGGCGAACAGTCCCTCGCCCGTGTGGTGGATCTGATCGGTCTTGCCGTGCATCAGCCGCTGAGCCCGCACGATGGTGGCACCGAACGCCTGCCCCATGGACTGGTGCCCCAGGCAGACGCCAAGAATCGGAAATCGTCCGGCCAGCGTGCGAATCAACTCCAGCGACACCCCCGCCTCGTTGGGCGTGCAGGGGCCGGGAGAAACGATGATGTGCGTGGGCTTAAGGGCGGCGATCTCGTCGACGCTCAATTCATCGTTGCGGCGCACCATCAGATCGAGCGACGGGTCGATCTCGCCGACCCGCTGCACGAGGTTGTAGGTGAACGAGTCGTAGTTATCGAGGACAAAAATCATGGGGTCTGTGGCTCGTACGTGGTCGCTGCCGCTGCGTGTCCAGCAGCGTGAAAATTAGCGCAGCCTTTATCAAGGATCACTGAATTAGCGGCATCATTCCAGCGAGGGTTACGGCGGTCACGATCGCCGACATTGCGACGATTGCCCCTATTGTTAACCCTGTTCGTTTCTCTTTAATGGCGAGTACAAGGATTACCAAGGGACACGTCATGCTTAGCCAAAACAATGGAACCACAACGAAAAATAGCGATTGAGCCCATCTTAGCCAACGATAAGTCTCCGAAGCGCCAACGACAACTCCCAGCAAAGCAACTGCAACCTGGAAATAGAAAACGTGTCGCGATGACATCGACTGCACGGGGGTAAATGGCCGCAACAACAGTGTATCCCGCCCGTCGGTGCGCGGCCACAGGGCGTGCTGTGACGGGCGTGCCGGCTGGCGTATAATTCAACGGCATATCCAGATTCGCGGCGATCACCCAGAATCGAACCAGCACCCATGTCCACCGCCATTGAACCCAAACGCCCCGCCGAGTTGGCCCCCTACAAGTCGCTCGGCAATGCCGCGCTCGCCGAGCGGATTGCCGCGGTCCGCGCGGAGCTGGGCTCGCGGCTGTTGATCCTGGGTCATCATTACCAGCAGGACCAGGTGATTGCCCATTCCGATCTGCGGGGGGACAGCCTGCAACTGAGCCAGATGGCCGCGGCCAGCCGCGATTGCCGGTCGATCGTCTTCTGCGGCGTCCACTTCATGGCGGAGACGGCCGACATCGTGGCCAACAGGCCGGAGAAGCTGGCCGAGCGCAACGGCGAGCGCGTGACCGTGGTGCTGCCCGATCTGGCGGCCGGCTGCTCGATGGCCGACATGGCGGAGATCGACGCGGTGGAAGCGGCCTGGGCGGAACTCGGCGAGGTGATCGACACGGCCGACGTCACGCCGGTCACGTACATCAACTCGGCCGCGTCGCTGAAGGCGTTTTGCGGCCGGCACGGCGGCATCGTCTGCACCAGCAGCAACGCCGCGGCAGTACTGCAATGGGCGTTTGCCCGCACGCGGCGCGTGCTGTTCTTTCCCGATCAGCACCTGGGTCGCAATACGGCCCGCGCGATGGGCGTGCCGCTAACGCAGATGCCGATCTGGGATCCGCACGCTGAATCCCTCGGCGGCAATACGGCCGCAGCGCTGCAAGAAAGCAAAGTACTATTGTGGCGCGGGCATTGCAGCGTCCATCAGATGTTCACTGCGGCCCATGTTGCACAGTTCCGCCAGAAGTACCCTGGCATCAAGATCCTCGTCCACCCTGAATGCCCGATGGAAGTGGTTGACCTGGCGGACAGCGTCGGCTCGACCAGCAAGATCATGCAAACGGTCGAGCAAGCCCCGCCGGGCACCAAATGGGCGATCGGCACGGAACTGCATCTGGTCAATCGGCTCAAGCAGGACCATCCTGACCAGGAGATTCACTTCCTCTCGCCGGTGGTCTGCATGTGCGCCACGATGTACCGGATCGACCTGGCCCACCTCTGCTGGTCGCTGGAAAACCTGGCCGCCGGCACGCCGGTGAACGTGATCGAAGTCGACCCCGAAGTCGCCCGCTGGTCGCTGGTGGCGCTGGAGCGAATGCTGGCGGTAAAGTAAGTTTCGCCTGCCGGGCGTGACCTCGGCACTGGCGTGCGCTGGCCACTAAGCAGACAGCCCCATGTCCGAAAATCCCTACCAGTCGCCGCAAGATCGCTCCCCAGGCCCGCGGAAAAGGTTCTATCGTCCAACGCGTGGCGAATGGGTGTTGATGTTGTCGCTGGCCGCATTTCTCGCGATGACCGTTGGCAGCTACATCGCGTTCATCATTTACAGCGAGAAAGCAGCGGCAGTGTTCTCACAGCCCCGTCAACCGCCATCCGCGCCACGCTAGCAGTGCGGCACTAGTTCTTTTGCCATTTAAGTTTTAGCCACGAAACCGCACAAAAGGCACAAAACGACAAACTTCGCGGCCTCTCCCCTTTTTGTGCTTCTTGTGTTTTTCGTGGCTAAAATTCCTTTTCTTCCAGCGTGGCCGGCCCGACCCTCGGCGGCTAATACAGCTTTTCTTTGGGGCGAAGTGGCACGCCATCGCGAAAATTCGCGTTGACATTGCCCGGGTGGCGTCATTATAAGTCGCGGCCGTTTCGCACGAGCGAAGCATTTTGCCTTACGGAGCATTTCCATGTCCCTGGCCGCCACGCAGCCGTCGAGTTCTCGTTTCCAATCCGTGCTGGCCTTGCTGGTACGGCGCAGGGTGGCGCTGTCGATCGGGCTGTTCACCGCCCTGGTGGTGCGCGAACTGATCGCCAATGTCCGGCCGCTGGACGTGATCAGCTTCAACCAGTGGCCCGTAATCTCCGGCACGCTGCTGGTGCTCTGCGGCGTGCTGCTGCGAAGCTGGGCCGCCGGGACGCTGACCAAGATGCAACAGTTAACCACCACCGGGCCGTACCGGCTGGTGCGCAATCCGTTGTACTTGGGCTCGTTCATGATGATGGTCGGCTTCTTGCTGATCCTCGGCGATTGGTGGAACATGCTGGCGGTGGTTCCGGTAATTGTGCTTTACACCGCCAAGGTCCGCGACGAAGAGAAATGGCTGCGGGCGAAGTTCGGCACCGCCTTCGATGAGTATGCCAAGCGGACGCCCCGATTCATTCCGCGGAGCCTGCCCGATTTGCACGGCAACTGGCGGCTGGCCCAATGGGTGAAGAACCGCGAATACCAGGCCTGCTTCTCGTCGTTCGTGGCCCTGGCCGTGCTGCAACTATGGCACAACGGGTCGTTAGGGATCTAACGCGACCGACACGCGTTTTGTTAGCCGCCGATCTCCGATCGGCGCGTTCACGAGTTGCACTTGCCACGCGGTTCGCGCCGCTGGGGCAGCGGCGGCTAACGACGGCTGGTCCGCGCTACTTACCGTCGTGAGCGCGGCACCAGGCGAGAATCTGCTCGGTGTTCAACTCGCCCGCTTTGGGGCGATCGCCTCCCGCGGCCGGCTTGGCTGCCGCCGGTTTGACGGCGGCGACAGGGGCGGCCGGTGCTTCGGCCATGGCAGCAGCAGCTTCCTCTTCCGCCGGCGCTTCCTCGGCCGGTTCTGCCGCGGCCGGTGCTTCTACCGGCGCGGCAGCAGCGCTCGCCGGCTTTTGTCCTTTCGCCATGGCGATCATGTCGGCCACGGACATCTTGGAACGATCGATCTTTCCAGCGGCAGGCGCTGCAGAGGCAGCCGGCTTTGGCGTGGCAGCGGCGGCCGGCGCGGCCGGCGACTCCCCTTTCTTGGCGCGGGCGGCGGCCAGAATATCGGCCGTGCTTGGTTTCGGCTTGGCGGCTGCGTCGCCAGTTTTCGCGGCGCCGCCGGCTCCCTGCATGCGGGCCATCTCCAGCGGCGAAAGTTTCTTCTCGCCACCCGTGGCACCAGCGGCGGCCGACTTGGCTGCTGCCGGCTTCTTGTCCGCCTTCTCTACCTGTGGCGGCGGCTTGTCGACCACTTTGAGGAAGTCGACGTCGATGTCGTACCAGCCGATGTTCAAGTACTCATTAAACTCGACCAATGCTCGGCCGCTGAAATTGACCGTCTTCACTTGCCCCACGGCATTCTTAAACCGGGCCAACTCCGGACGCTCGGCGTCGACCACCACGTACTTGTCGGTCAGATCCCGCTGGAGCTTCTCTATCTGCTCGAAAACCATGGTCGGCTCAAAATCAGTGCTGCGGCGGACGGCGGGGAGAAAGCGGAACGAGCATTTTGACCGGCGGTGGCGGGGGAATCAAGCGGGAGCGGCTGCGTAAGGTGTGAAAACGTGGTGTGAAAAAGGGGTGTGAAGGGTGTGAAGGAGATTACCGCAGGGCTTCCAGCGGTTTGAGCCGGATCGCACCCATCACGGCCGGCAGCAGGCCGCCGAAGAAGCCCATCGCCAGGGCCAGCAGCATGCCGGTGCCAAGAATCCGGGCATCCACGACCAGCTTCAGCACCACGAATTTTCCGCCACCCCCCTGGCCACTGCTCACCACACTGGTGGCGGTCCAGCCGTCGCACAGCAGGCCGACGCCCAGCCCCAGCAGGCCGCCTAAGAGCGCGATGGCCATCGACTCCAGTGTGAACGACACCAGAATCTGCCAGCGGCGGAAGCCGATGATCCGCAGCACGGCGATGTCTTTGGTCCGCAGGCTGATGGCAGCGAACATCGTGTTCATCACCCCGAGCACGCCGCCGACCGCCACGATCGCCGCCACAATGATCGTGGCGATCAGGAACTGCTTGTTCGTGGCCGACAGGCCGTTGTAGTAATCCGTCTCAGTCACCGCCAGCAGCGACGCTTTCTTGTAGCTGGTGTTCAGATAGTCGCGCAACTGCTGGGCCGACTCGGCGTCCTTGGTGCTCAGCACCAGCGACGTGTACGCCTCCTTGCGAAACGCTTCCTTGACCACCGTGCTCTTGACCCACACTTCGCTGTCGAAGGTCGCGCCGGACGATTGAATGATGCCGACGATGATGCACGGCCGATTGGCGATCAGCAGGGTGTCGCCAATGGCCATCCGCTCCGGGTCGCGGGCTTTCGCGCGGGCGGCGTCGGTCCGATCGCGGGCCATCTCCCGCGCGATCCCTTCGCCGATCAACGCTTCGCTGGCCGTGTTGATGCCGCCGGCCGGGCCGCCCGCCGCGGCGGGAATCTCGCGCGTGCCGATGGCCGAAATCCACTCGCCGCCAGGGCATAGCTTCAGCCCATGCACGCGCCCCGAGACGGCCGAATCCTCCACGCCGCGCACCTGCAGCAGGCGGCGCGTCGGCCTCCGCGGGGCGGGATCGACCACCGGCTGGTTCACCACCACGTACGTCTCGCGGCTCCAGACCGGCCGGCTGTTTTCGCGAAGCACGCCCGGCTGGTTGCCGACGTCTTCGATCGAGGATTTGCTCAGGTTGCTGAAGGCTTCGTCGGTGGAGCCTTCGGACATCACCAGCACGTTACCCGGCTTGCCGCTGGTTTGCGTCAGCCTGGACATGCCGTTGACGAATGCCAGCATCACGGTCAGCAGCAAGATCACCAGCATGAACGCGGCGGCGGTGAGCAGCGTCGTCTTCCACCGCACAACCAGATTCCGCAAGTTGTACTTGATCGGAATCCGCCCCAGCCACACCACCAGCGCAATCACCACCGCGGCCAGAAGACTGGCGATAAGCGCGCGGGCGGGGATGGAGGTGAGGTCGGGCATAGGGGGGAGGAAGGGTGTGAAAACGGAGTGTGAAAAAGGGGTGTGAAAAATTGGTGTGAAGGGTGTGAAATGTTTAGCCGCGACACGCAGGGGAGCGCGTTTTTAGCTCACTGCTCAAAGCTCACTACTCACCGCCCCCAGCCGATAGCCTCCTCACGTCACTTTCGAAAATACTTCCGAAACCTTTACGCTCTGCGCGTTCCACGCCGGCACGATGCTGCCGGCCAGCGAGGCGCCGGCGCCGATGGCCAGGCCCCACCACAGCGCGTTGATCGGGATCAGGAACGCCGGGAAGAACGCGATCGAAAACGGCAGGCCTCCCCAGATGTAGTTGACCGCCAGATAGGTCAAGCCGGCGCTGGCCACGCCGGCCCCCACGCCCAGCAGCAGCGCCTCGCCAAGCACCAGCACCATGATCTGCACCGGTCGGAAGCCCAGCACCTTCATCACCGCCAGCTCCGTGCGCCGCTCGCGAACGCTGATGCTGATGGCGTTGGCGATCACCAGCGCCAACGTGATGATGATCGCCGGGCTCAGCAGCCACCGCATCCCCCAGATCAGATCGCGGTACGCCTCCAGAAACGACGCGATGCCGGACGAGGCGGTCTCGCACTTGACCGCGGGGTTGGCATTGCCCAGGGCCTTTGCGATCTGCTGCTCCACTTTGTGATACGTTTCCATATCGGGCACCTTCAGCCAGACCAGCGCCAGCGATTTGTCGGCCAACTCGTGCGGTTTGCCATCGGCCGTTTTGTAGGCGTCGAGCGAGTCGTTCAGGTAAGTGTCGTTCATGGCCGCACTGAGGTTGTAGCGGCCGCTGGGGAAGACGCCGACAATTTCAAACTCCAGGTCGATCCCCTTGAAGTTGATGCCTGTGAGCTTGAATTTGTCTCCCACCTGCTTCTTGATCATCGCCAGCCGATCCTTGCCGACGATCAGTCCCCGCTTGTTCGCTTTGAGCTTCGCCACCACCTGGGCAAAGCGAGCGGCGTCGTTGGCGGGCAGCGAGTCGAGGTCGTCCATCATCGCCATCAGCTTGTTCGGATCCATGGCAAACGCGAACAGCGAGGACTCGAAGGTGTGCTTGTTCGGATCGGTGGTGCCAACGTAGAACTGCCAGGTCATGAAGTCGATCGGGCGGGCGTCCCCGGCGTCACGCGCCCCGCCGTCGCGCAGCAACGTGGCATACGAAATAGGCATCATGCTGGGGAATCGCCATTGCTCCGAGCAGATCATCTTGAAGTTCTGGCTTTTCTCGGTCGTGGCCGTATCGAGCGCCTTAAGCACCGTCCACACCAGCGTGACCACCAGCACCAGCACCATCGTCCCCAGCGCAGTCAAGATCGACCGCAACAAGTTGCGCCGCACGTTCTTGAAGATGAGCAATAGAAACTTCATTTATTTTTTCACCACAGAGACACAGAGAAGAAATTGAATGACCAATGACCAAATTCCAATAACCAATAATGAAGGGATTGGCTTTATTGGAGATTGGAAACTTGGTCATTAGGCTTTCTCTGTGCCTCTGTGGTTCTGTGGTTCAAACCTTCTAAACTTAAACCAGAACCGGCGAATCGGTAACTAGTTGCCCTTTGTCCAAATGCAGCACGCGGTCGGCCCTGGCGGCGGCGCGGGGGTCGTGGGTGACCAGCAGGATCGTCTTTTGTAGCGAGCGGCGCAGCTCGATCAGCAGGTCGAGAATTTCCTGGGCACTTTTGGCGTCCAGATCGCCCGTCGGTTCGTCCGCCACGATCAATTCCGGGTCGGTGACGATCGCCCTGGCGATGCCGACGCGCTGCTGCTGGCCGCCGGAAAGCTGCCCAGGGCGGTGCCACATCCGATCCTTCAGCCCGACCAGCTCCAGCGCGGTCTGCACCTGTTGGCGTCGCTGGGCAGACTTCAGCGGCAACAGCAGCAGCGGCAGCTCGACGTTTTCATACGCGGTCAGCACGGGCAGCAGGTGATAGAACTGAAACACGAAGCCAATGCTCCGCGTCCGCCAATGGGCCAGTTCCCCTTCGCTCATCTGCGACACCAGCTTGCCACCAACCCACACTTCTCCTTCGCTGGGAGTGTCGAGCCCGGCGATCAGATTCAGCAGCGTCGTCTTGCCCGATCCGCTGGGTCCCATCAAGCCCAGGCACTCGCCCGGCAGCACGTCGAGCGAGAGCCCATTGAGGACGTCCACCCGTTCGCTGCCGCGGCGAAAGAACTTATGCACATGCCGCACGCTGACGATCGACGACGCTTGATTCACGATGCAGGGCTCCTCGGCTTCAACAATTTTTGCGTCGAAAACGTCATCGGGAAAATCCCGGCGCTACTAGGGTTGTCGGCGCCGCCGCCGCCGGTGGCCGGTCCTCATTCAAAAACGTCACGCGGGCACCCATCTCGGGCCGCAGGTACACGCCGATCTCGTTGGTCGGCACATGGACCTTCACGCGCACCGGGATCGCCCCTTTGCCGCGGTCGGCAATCGGCATCAGTCGCGACACGGTTCCTTCGTAGAGCAGATTGGGATACGCGTCCGAGCGGACCTGGCACCGCTGGCCGACGTGTACGCGGGCGATGTCGCGCTCCTGGATCATCATTTCCGCTTCGATGTCGGACAGGTCGGCCATCTCGCACAGGCTGAACGAGCCGTTCATCACACGGGCGTCCACGACGTTCCCCTCCTCGGCGTTTTTCTTGAGGATCGTGCCGGCAATCGGGGCTCGAATCGTGCAATTGTCGAGCCGCCAGCGGGCTTTCATCAACTCGGCCTCGCGGCGCTTCACTTCTGCCCGGGCGGCGGCGATTCGCTCTTCGCGAGGGCCGATCTGGACCAGCTTTTGAGCGTTGCGGAGGCGGTCGACCTTTTTTAGCATCGCGCGGGATTGGCTTTCGGCCTGCTCCAGTTCCGTGGCGGTGAGGATGCCCGAGTTGCGCAGGTCGTGCTTGCGCTTCCAATCGGAATCGAGCTGGCCGAGCTGGGCTTCCGCCTCTTCCAGTTCCGCCTTGGCTTCGGCGATTTCCTCGGGCCGGTTGCCGTGCTCCAACTCCAGCAACTGCTGCTTGGCCAGATCGAGCACCGCGGCGGCCAGGTCGTGGTCGGATTGAAACTCCACGCTCTCGACCTTGGCCAGCACTTCATTCTTCTCCACGCGGCGCCCTTCTTCCGCATTGAGAAACGTCACCATGCCGCTGACCTTCGGCGTGACCAGAATCTGATGCGCGGCGATGATGTAACCCGTCGATTCGAGCATCACGCCGCCGGGAGCCACGGCCGCGGCCGGTGGTGTGCTGAGCGCGGAAGGCGCACCGCCAGCGGCATTCGCCGCGCTGGGATTCGGCGTAGTCGTTGGCCGAGCATCGTTTGCTGCGCCAGTGCGCGGCGCGCCATCGGCCAGCGCGGCGGCTGGTGCATTGCTCGCCAGCGCACTGAGCCGCCCGATATTGTGATAACCCCACCAGCCGCCGCCGGCGACGAGCGCCAGAAACGTCAGGCCCACCAGCCATACCCAAGTGCGGCGCGGCGCCCTGGCATGGTCGGGCAGCTTGAGCGAGCGGACGCGATTTTCAAATGTGTCTGTTGCCGGCTCGACGGACGGCGGCACAACGGTGGATGGTGCGGCCGATGACTGAGTAACTGACTGCGATGCAACTGACTGCGGTAACATGCGCACAACGGTGGCCCGTTCAGTCTCCATGGCAAAGTTCCCGCAAAACAATTTCAGCGCGTGCCGTTTGATCTTGAGGGCCGTCCGTTGCCCCGCCACTTCCCGTCATTATACAAGGTCCAGCGGAAAAGGTTAGTTAGCTAACAATTTTCTTTTGGCTGGGTTCTTTTAATGCCTTCTTTGGTTGCGGCGATTCCCCGCATAGCCCCCGGCTCTGCCGGGGGGTAACGCAGGGTAGCGTCACCCACCCGCCCGACCCCAGCAAGTACTGAGTACTGAGTACTAAGCGTCACCCCGCCCGGTCCGGATCCTGCGACGCGTCGAAATGATGGTGATTGTGGTTTTTCATCAGCCGTTTTTCCACGATCCCCAAGCCCCATAGCACGACAAAGCAGACGCCGATGCTGCTGGCCGCGATATCGTACGATCCGATGCCGCAGGCGATCCCCGCGGCGCCGACCACCCAGATTGTGGCGGCGGTGGTCATGCCATGCACGGAGCCGCCGGAACGGATGATCGAGCCGGCCCCGAGAAACCCGATGCCGCCGATGATCCCTTGCAAGGCGCGGATCGGGTCGAGCCGATCGTCGGGGCGAAAGCCGGGGTGCAGCGCCATCCGCAGGCTGATCAGCGTGAACGCCGCGCTGCCGAGCGCGATCAGCACATTGGTGCGAAACCCGGCCGCCTTGCCATGCGTCTCGCGCTCCCACCCCAGCAACGCCCCCAACGCCACCGCCGCGAGCAGGCGGATGACGATTTCAGAAGTTGGGAGAGGGTAGGCCATGGAAAATAATATTGAACCACAGAGAGAATGCTAATCACCAATCACCAAATTCCAATCTCCAATAAACCTTGCGCAGTTCCTATTGGAGATTGGAATTTTGGTCATTGGTCATTTCTTCTTCGCGTCTCTGTGCCTCTGTGCCTCTGTGGTTCAAAAAAGGTTACTTGCCCCAGAAGTCAAACACCAGCAGCTTCTCCACGTGCGGCATGGCCAGTTTGACGAACTCCTGGTGGGCGGGATCCTTCACGTACGCTTCGCAGTCGGCGGCGCTGTTGAATGTGAGCATGAAACAGTGCGTGAAGCCCTGCGCCCGGTTCTCTTTGCTGACGTTGGTTCCCCCTTCAAAGCCTTTGATCAAATCGATTTTCTTGGGCAGCTCGGCGAAGGCTTCGGCCACCGCCTTCAACTGCTCGGGCGTGGTGTCCGCCTTGAACGCCACCATCACGATGTGCCGCAGCACCTTGCCCGTCGCCGGCGCCGGTTCGTCCGCTCGCACGCGGCTGGCAAGAGAAGGACTCGCGATGATGGCGAGCAGGGCAAGCAACCAGACGGGAGCGCGGAGCGGCTGGATTCGCATGGCAGGTTCCTTAAGGCGGGGGCTGAACGACGGCCTTTCAAGGTACCCCACCCTCGCCGCCCAATCAAGCGCAAGCGGGCACGCGGCCTTAGGTCTTCGCTCGACTCGGCCAGCCGGGTATCATGCCGGCGGTTTGCTGGTGTTTTCGTATCTGCGAGGGTCGGTCGATGAACAGTCGTTATCCCCAGGCAGCCTTGCTCGCCGTGTTGCTGGTCCTGGCCGCGGGTTTGATCCAGGCCACGGTTCTGGTGGGGCGGCAGGATGCCGACCGCGAACCTCAGGCTGCTTCGTTCACGTTGCCCAATAGCGCCCAGGCGTACGAGCAGCAGCGGAAGACGCTGGTCGCGGCCGATGACGGCGTGCGGTTTGACGCTGGCTTGAAGCTCAACGCCCAGGAGCAACTGCTCAATGAACATTTGATCGCACTGCGCGAGGCGCTGCGAAAAGAATACATCGCCGCCAAACGATTCCCGCCGGCGGAGCCGTTTCACGGCGTGCGCGACGAGATTCGCCAGACCGCGCTGTATGCATTGCTGCACGAGATGCCCAAGGGGGGCGTCCTGCACCTGCACACGTCGTCGACGGCGCCGGCCGAGTGGATCGTGACCACCGGGATCAAGGAAGAAAACTGCTGCGTCTGCTGGCCAAACGATAACGGGGACTCAATCCGCGGCGAGCTGGGTTTTTTTCTGCCCGACAAAATCCCCGCCGGGTACCAGTCCGTGCAGGCGGTGATGGCGAAGGAGCCCGATTTTTCCGACAAGCTGCTGGAGTTGATCACGATCAGCTCCGCCGACCGAACGCTGAAGCGGTCGGAGATCTGGGGGAAGTTCAACCAGATCTTCAAGCGGGTCGATGATCTTCTATCGTATCAGCCGGTGTTCGTGAAATACTATCTGGCCGCGTTCCAAACGCTGCTGGACGATCATGTTACCTATGTGGAATTACGCGCCGGCTTTAATAGTCTCCACGACCTTAACGGCAAGACCTGGGACCATCGCCAGCGCGCCGCGCTGATGTGGGATCTTCGCAACCAGGTGCGCCAGACGAATCCCCAGTTCGACGTGAAGTTGATTTATTCCGGCTATCGCGCCCTAACCGTGGAGGCGGTGTGGGAGGAGATCGAGCAAGCGGTCGAGCTGCGTAAAATCTGGGCCGGGCAGAACTTCATGCTGGGCTTTGACCTGGTCGGCGAGGAAGACGCCGGCCACACGACCGTGTTTTTTCTGCCCGACTGGGTTCGGCTCAAGACCTATCTAGCGCAGCAAAAAACCACGCTCCCGTTTTATTTTCACGACGGCGAGAGTGATTGGCCGAGCGACGAGAACCTGTACGACGCCATGCTGCTGGGCACCCGCCGCATCGGCCATGGCTTCAACCTGTTTCATTTCCCCGCGCTGGAAGCGAGCCTCAAGCGGCACGGGGTGGCGGTGGAAGTCTGCCCGATCAGCAACCAGCAACTGCGATACGTGGACGACCTCCGCGTCCACCCGGCGGCCGGCTACCTGAATCGAGGCGTGCCGTGCGTCCTCGGCAACGACGACCCGGGCATCTTCGGCAACGACGGGTTGTCGTACGATTTCTGGGAAGCGATCATGGCCTGGGACCTGGACCTGCAATCGGTCAAGCAACTGGCCATCAATTCACTGGTCTACAGTGGCATGACCGACGCGGAAAAGTCCGTCGCCCTGGCGGAGTGGCACAAGGCGTGGGACGGTTGGGTCGATCAATCGGTCGCGACACTTCGCCAGGCGCCACCGCCGCGGTGAGTCGTCCACAGTGACGCTTGTGGTCCGAACCCAAGCTCAAGCAGCGGGTTGCCAGATCTGCATGCGGATCGACACGAGTTTGCCGCAGCGAAAAAAAGTCGCTCCATCACAAACATGGATCGAATCGGCGGGTTGCCGTAAACCCAATGTTGCGCCACGATGCGCAACCGCCGCAAGTTCTCTGAAACACCGCACTAGGTGGTTTCATTTCGACCAATAATCGAGATTGCGACCTCGCGTCATCGGTGCGCACCGATGACGCGTCAGCGGTGCTAGCACATTTTATGAGCAGAGACATAAGCGGCGGCGATGCGATTGCACTGTGTTATTGCCGGGTGGGTTGTCACCAGCCCGCTGACTTGGCATTAATGAGGTTGTTGATTTTGCCCGCCTCGTAGTGGCCGTGGCGGCTTGCAAGTCAGCACCTGCGGACTCGAAGTCCCAAGGAGAATTGATGCGGCATTGGATTTCTCTCGTCGTGAGCAGCCTAATCTTGGGCGCTTCCACGCTCTGGGCACAGCAGGTCGTCCCTCCGAATCCGCTCAATATCAATCCGCCGAAAATTGGAACCGACCTGTCCGTTCGATACGACTTCGACATTGTCTATGTGCGGGCCCCGCGGCGAGGCGCCACTGTCCGATCCGCTTGGGCCGAAGTGGGCGATCCGCGCTACATGGAGCCAGGCGCCTCGCTGGTCTTGTTGCATCCCGATGGAAAAGAAGAAGTGCTCGTTGCGGTCAGCAGCGTCGAGTCGATTGCGGATCCCGTGGTGTCCTTCGACGGCAACTGGGTCTATTTTGCCAAGTTCCACAATCTTGGCCTCCGTAAGGGCTCGGACCTCTACAAGATTCACATCCCCACGCGCAGGGTGGTTCAACTCACGCAGCAAGTCTTCACGCCCAACACGGGAGTTGCCGCCTGGACCGCCGCCCAACTGCCGCAATGGGGCGTATTCAACCTGGGTCCGTGTCCGGTTCCCGGTGGCAAGCTGGCATTCGTCAGCGATCGTAATGCTTTCAAAGCAACGAACCCAGGATATGCCCCCCACGCGCTGGCGTTGCAACTATTCATCATGGACGACGATGGCTCCAACGTGGAGTGCATCGGTCACTTGAATCTAGGCTTCGCGCTGCACCCTGTCATTCTCAAGGACGGGCGAATCATGTTCAGTTCGCTCGAATCGCAGGGGCTGCGCAGTCCGCACTTGTGGGGCTTGTGGTCGATTTATCCCGACGGCACGCAATGGATGCCGCTGTTCAGCGCCTTCGAGACGGCCAGTGGCACCACCGAGTCCTTGCATTTTCAGGCGCAGCTTTCTGACGAGAGCGTGGTGGCCGAGTCCTATTACAATCTCAATAACTCCGGGTTTGGATCCTATTTCAAGCTGCCCGCCAAAATCCCGGCCGGGTATCCCGCCTTCGGTCCGGCATACAAGAACGATCCGCGCAACCCGCCGCTCCGCCAGGGCGGTATCTTCATGAGGTATCCATTTAGCCCGTTCGGCATCGAGTCGCTCACGCCGTTCACGGCAAAATTCGACGGCCCGGCACCGCCGTCGATTCTCGGCCAGAGCGATTCGCCGCGCGTGGGCAAATTCACTCATCCCGCCGCGGCGCCAGACAATCACCTGCTCACCGTCTGGTCCGCCGGATCCGTTTATAACTCCGCGCAATACACCCCCGCATTTGATAGCGGCATTTACCTGATCAAGTCCGGCAACGCGATCGACGAGCCCGGGAAGATGCTGTTGATCAAGAACGATTCGCGCTATCATGAACAGTGGCCGCGTGCCTTGGTCCCCTACAAACGCATCTATGGCGTCGATGCGCCGCTGCGCCCGCCGGCGTTGCTGAACGACGGCAAGAAATCGGCGCAATTGCCCGAGGGGACGCCTTTCGGAATGGTCGGCACGTCGAGCCTCTACAAGCGGGAAAGCTACCCTTATGGCGCCGTGCGCCCGGGCACCGTCACGGCCTCGTTTGCTTTGGACAAGGATCCGACCGGGTATCGAGGCTTCGATACG
Source organism: Planctomycetia bacterium (assembly GCA_021413585.1). Lineage (GTDB taxonomy): Bacteria > Planctomycetota > Planctomycetia > Pirellulales > UBA7805 > JAIOPX01. The sequence continues at coordinate 9,426 of JAIOQB010000025.1, read as the reverse complement.
TCCTACAATTGGACGGTCCAGGGGGCTGAGGCGGGGTTGTATTCCAATGGCGACATCCACGCCATCCGGATCGTGCTGCTGGAACCGACCAGCACGGTCGGCGGCGTGGGGCAGACTTTCGCCAATCATATCAATGAACGGATGCGTATTCTTGGCGAGATTCCGGTGCGCAAATTTACGGGGAATGTTCAGCCGCTCGATCCCGACGGCAACCCCGACACCAGTTTTCTGGCGAAGATTCCAGCCGACGTGGCCTGGACCTTTCAGACGCTCGACAAGAACAGCATGGTTCTCAATTCCGCCCAAACATGGCATCAGGTTCGCCCCGGCGAAATCCGCAATAATTGCGGCGGCTGCCACGCGCACAGCCAGCAGCCCACGCTGTTCGAGCAAACCGCGGCGTCGCGTGCCGACTATGCGATCTTTGACCTGATCAAGAGCGCGCCGCTGATTACGACCAAAGCGCTCGATCAATCGGGGAAAAAGTGGGACGTCAACGATGAGACCGGCCTGCGTTTTGCGCGGGGCGTGCAAAATGTCGAGTTTTTTCGCGACGTGAAACCGATTCTGGATCGCAGCTGCGTCGCTTGCCATACGAAAACGGTGGCCACTCCTCCCGGCCATTTGGTTCTTGACGACAATCAAATGGTCAGTGCCACGTACCCGAGCGGCCTGTACTCCTCGATGAATGTCCCGGGAACGTATGCGCGCTTGGCCGCGGATGGCTTGGGCGTGTACAGCTTCAAGCCGCTCGTCGACTCGGGGTGGGGCCCTTTGACCGCTTCGCGATATGTCTACAAGATGCAGTCGCGGCGCAGTCTCTTGATCTGGAAAATTTACGGCAAGCGGCTCGACGGCTGGGATAACGAAGACCTGCCCTATGAGTCCGTGCCTGGCACTCCCTCATCGCTTCGACAACACGGACAGCCGATTGCCGACACGCCGGCGAATCGCAAGTTGGCTCACATTGGTTACGTCGGCAGCGTGATGCCGCCGCCGGCGGCCGTTGCGGGAACTTATGTCGGGCCCGGTCGCAAGACGATTAAAGTGCCGGCCTTGACGAGTGAGGAACAGTTGACCTTGGTTCGCTGGATCGACCTGGGTTGTCCCATCGACCTGACGTTCAACCCGGCCAAGCCGCCGGCACTAGGCGGCGGTTGGACGCGGGACGATCAGCGGCCGACTTTGACGCTGACCTATCCGCAGGCCGGGGCCAACGCATCCGTCACGCGGCTGTTGGTGGGAATGTATGACGTCGAGTCGGGGCTCGACGCGACGACGTTCCGAGTGGTGGCCGATTTCCCAGTGGACGGAGCGGCTGCCGGCACGAACTTGGTCGGCAAATTCGTGGCCATGCCGCAGAACGTCTGGGAATATCGGCTGGCCACCCCCTTGGCGGCTTTGCCCAAGGGTTTGCTGACGGTTTCTGTCAAAGATCGGCAGGGGAACATTGTGGAAATCAAGCGAACATTTTCCGTGACCAGTGGCCCGGCGCGGTAATCGAGCCGCACACGGGCTGAGGGCAGGACCCCATGGACCAGCCGCGGCGGCCGAGACCCGGTTGACGGAGAAACCAAAAATTTTCACCGCAGCGCTTGAAGCGGCGGAGCGCTGGTGCTAGGATTTATTTGAAAACCCCATTTGGGGCACGCAAAAACCCGAGCGCCGCCAGTAAAAAGCTGTCAGAACTCTCCGCCTTGTGGCCATTGCCGCATTGCTCCCAGGGAGATTTCCGGCAGCTTTTTTCGTTTTTTGATCCGCGACACCTTTAACCAAAAAACCCGCCAGTAATTCAAAGCCGCTATAGGACTATCGCACACGGTTGCCGCATTTCGCGGCGCACCGCGGCGGAGTTCCTGGCGGCTTTTTCTTTTGGACAAGTAGAGATTTTTTATCGGCAACTTTGGAGGTACTTCTATGTCACTCAGGAAGCAATATGCGCTGGGCTCGACGGCATTGATGCTGCTGTTGAGCGTGGTAGGGCAGGCCCGCGCCACGATCTATAACGGTCCGTCCGCGTCAGATGTTGATACTGATCCCGCCACGAACGTCAGCCTGACCGTGCCCGATTCAGGAAACATCATCAAGGTCACGCTTTCCGCCCGGCTCTCTGGCTTTGCCGACAATGTCAGCATTTGGCTGAGCCATGACGGCGTCGCGCTCCTGCCGATCTATACCGGAGAAGCCGACTCCTTCCCCGATAGCCCCATCATCGACGCGACGTGGGATGACGCGGCGAGCGGCCCGGCCCCCGCCAGTGGATCGGCCGTGGGTACCTTTACGCCCGTCCAGCCACTCAGCGCGTTCAACGGGCTCGATGTTTTCGGAACCTGGACGCTCACGCTAAAGGACACCGGCGGTTTTCCGGGGGACGGAACTTTGCTGGAAAGTTGGAGCATTGACGTCACCACGGACGGCATCCAGGTGCCCGGCGTGCCCGAGCCGTCAAGCATCCTGCTGGTCGCCCTCGGCGCGATCGTTCTGTTGCCGGCGGGCTGCGCCGCCGCGCGCAAGAAATATCGCCGGGCCTGACGCTCCGCGGAAGTAAAATCCGTAACCACACCAGCCCCGCCCGACCTGATGGTCTGGCGGGGCTGTTTCGTGCTTGCCAGGATGGTTTGATATCGGGCAGAATTGCGGTTTTGAAAATAGCGATAATCGCGAGGTATGACGATGTCCGCCCTTTCAGAAAGCATGCTCCATCAAGGAATCAGTATTGAAGTGCTGTTTGTCGACGTAAAGCCTACGTTCGGCGATCTATTTTTGATCTGTGGCGAAACACATCCTGCCTTCCCGTCGACCGGCCGGTTTGGTTTCGACAGGCTCGCGGATTTGCAATTCGAGCAAGTCGACGATTACTTTGGCGTACGATCCCTCACCGACGAGGGGGCCGATGTCCCGATCTGGTTATTTCCCATCATAGCTGGCGAGCCTGTGGATCATCATCCTGGCCCATTTGATGGCGTGCGGCTGGAATACAACGTCCTTCGCAATCCGCTTAACCGCTCAGAGCATTACTTGCGGTGCGTCCAAGAGATCGCGGTCCTGGGTGCGCAAGTGGAATATCGCAGCCGGGGTTTAAGCCTTGGTGCTCAATCTGATTTAACAAGCGTGCGTGCGGACATCGCGGCGATCGCTGACTATTGGCAGTCCCAAGGCATTTCGGTTGGATCGAGGCAAGCTCTCGAAGTGGATTTCTGATCGGCGGCAGCTCCGCTCATTTATCTTTCGGTGCGGGCAAATAATCCCGCAACGCCGGTTCCACGTTCCACAACTCCTCGACCACCAGCGGCGCGATCGCTTCGGCCCCTTGTTTCGACAGGTGCGTGTTGTCGAACTTTCCGGGCAGCTTCGGATGCGGCGGGCCGAACGCTTGCGCCTGCGCAGGCCCCAGGCGTTCGACCAATTCCTTGCTGCGGGTGTGCAGATCGACGAGCGGCACCTTGTTTTCGGCCGCGACTGCTTTCATCGCATCGATATACGGAGCGAGGTCGGGCTTGATCTTGCCGTCGGGTGTGAAGTTCCGGCGGACCAGCGATGTGACCAGGATCGGCTGGGCCCCTGCTTTCCGCGCCTGGTCGACGTACCGGACCAGGTTGTCCCGGTAGGTTGTCTTGGGATCGGTCTCGCGCTGCGGCCCTATGCCCGGCTGATCGTTGTGGCCAAACTGAATTAAAACGAACGCCGGCTTTTGCGCCAGCGCCTGCTTCCAATATCCTTGCTCATAATAACTCTTCGAGCTGCTGCCGCTGCGTGCCAGGTTCACGCACTCGGCCCCGGGCTTGAGCAGCGCGGCGAACGCCCGCCCCCAACCCCCCGTATCGGTGACGGTCGAGTCGCCCACCAGCACAATCCGCACCTTCTTCCCCTGCGGCGCGTCGGCGGCGCGAGCCTCATGCAGCGATGCCGCCAGCGCCACGAGCGCTGTGGATAGGAATACGCCTCGCGAAATCGCCTCGCGCCAAGAAGAAAAGATCGGCATGACGTCTCCGCTAGATAACGATTTGGGGTGTTCAGGCCCGGCGTCACCACACTCGCCTGAGGTTGGACATGATTCTACCTCTCCGAGTGCGGGACGGGTAGAATCTCAGTCGCCAGCACTAGGCTGAAAACCCCTGAGCGCACACCTTCGATGGGCCAACTTGCATGAACGGAACGATCCTCTTCTTCGCGGCTCACGTGTTCATCGAATTGGCGGTGATGGTTCGGGTGGTGCTGCGGCCGAATCGCGCGCCGGCGTCGCGGATCGCGTGGCTGGTGGTCGTTGCCTCGCTGCCGATTTTCGGCTTCATTGCCTACATCCTGTTTGGCGAAGTCAACATCGGCCGGCGCAGGGTGGCCCTGTTGCGCGAAGTGCTCAAGCAGATGCCGGCGGTCGCGGCAGCCGCGCCTGGGGAGGAGAGCAACATGCAGGCGGCCGTGCCGCAGGAGTACCAGCATCTGTTTAACGTGGGGCGTTCGATCAGCGGTTTCGACGCCATCGGCGGCAACTCGGCCCGCTTGATGGCCGACTCGAACTCCACGATCGACGCAATGGTCGCCGACATCGATGCCGCGACGGAACATGTGCATTTGCTCTTCTACATCTGGCTGCCGGACAACAACGGACTAAAAGTAGTCGAGGCGCTGAAGCGCGCCGCGGCTCGCGGCGTTAAATGCCGCGCGATGGCCGACGGCCTGGGTTCGCGAACGATGATCCGCTCGGAACATTGGCAACGGATGCGGGACGCCGGCGTCCTCGTGGCCATTGCGCTGTCGATCGGCAATCCTTTGCTGCGGCCGCTGGTGGGGCGGATCGATCTGCGGAATCACCGCAAGATCGTGGTAATCGACGGCGTCATTACTTACTGCGGCAGTCAAAACTGCGCCGACCCGGAGTTTCTCGTCAAAGCGAAATTTGCCCCCTGGGTCGACGCGGTCGTGCGCTTCGAAGGCCCCATCGCCCGGCAGAACCAGCACCTGTTTGCCAGCGACTGGATCGCCTACGCCGGCGAGAATATCGACTATTTGCTGCGGCAGCCGATCCCCGCCCCGCGGCCCGGATTCGCCGCGCAAGTGATTGGCACCGGGCCGACGGTCCGGCATTCGGCGATGCCCGAGATGTTTGAGTCGCTGATTTACACCGCCCGCCGCGAGTTGATCATCTCGACTCCTTACTATGTGCCGGATGAGTCGATGCAGAACGCGATTTGCGCCTCCGCCTATCGCGGCGTGGACACGACGATCATCTTTCCCGCCCGCAACGACTCCTGGATCGTCGGCGGAGCCAGCCGCAGTTACTACGCCGACCTGCTCGACGCCGGTGTGAAGATTTACGAATACATCGGCGGGTTGCTGCACACGAAGTCGCTTACGCTCGACGGGCAGGTGACGCTGATCGGCTCCGCGAACATGGACCGCCGCAGCTTTGATCTGAACTACGAGAACAACATCCTGCTGTGCGACGCCAGCCTGACGGCCGAAGTCCAGCAGCGGCAGCAGCAGTATATTGCCAAGTCAAAGGTGATTTCCCGAGACAAGGTCGACGCCTGGCCCGTGCGGCGAAGATTCCAGGATAACGCCCTGGCAATGCTGGGGCCGATTCTTTGAGGGCGTGAAAAATCGCCACGCGGCGCAGCCGCAGCCCCGCGCCCTGCCTGAGAAAAAACGCCCGCCGTCAATGAAAACGCCCGCTGTCATCTGCTGACAGCGGGCGTCACCTAGTGGAGCGGAAGGGAGTTGAACCCTCGACCTCTGCATTGCGAACGCAGCGCTCTCCCAACTGAGCTACCGCCCCAAGCTATCGTAACTCATTACCTCAATTGATGTTGCGTAGATGGCCTTCTGTGTACGATGCCCCAGTCTCTCAGTTTGTATACGATTCTGTATACTTTTGATTGTGTTCAGTGGGAGTCATTGGGGTCGTCATGGCCGCATTATACCGCGGATGGGCCTCTTCGCGAGGGGACCAGCAACATGAGTACTGCGGAGTTAATGGGGTGGGACAAGAAGATGCTGCGGTGGCAGAAGCGCTATCGCGGCAAGCTGTATACGGTTTCACCGCGCCAATTGAAGGCTGAGAAACGCACCAAGGACGCGACCCGGACCCAGGCGAACCAATGGTGGCGGAGCAAGAAAGCGGAAATCGACGACGCCGACCGGCAGGATACGCCCGAATTGCCGGTCGACGACAAGGATCGCAAGCTCACGATCAGGGTACCAGTGCCGCCCGAAATCGGCGAGTGCCTCGATAGTGACGAAGCCAGCCCGCAGCAGAAGGAGATCTTCAAAGAATGGGCGGGAAGGGTGACAACGAAATTTCGTTATCACCGCGATCGGTTCCTCGCCTCGAACCAAGATCATTCTCCTCGGCAAACCATGGGGCACTACGTGCAGGACTTCATCGATACCAAACGTAAGCAAGCCCAGGCCGGCCAGTTTGCCCTCAGCCGGTTTGAGTCGTACCGGTGTGATATCGAACATTTTGGGAAATGGGTCGGGGCCGATCAGCGAATCGATGTAATCACGGCGCGCAAGCTAAGCGAGTATCACACGCACCTGACCGCGGCGACTAAAGCGGGCATTTTGGCGCCGGATACCGCAAGCAATCGATTGACGACCGTAAAGCAGTTCATCCAGTATCTCTGGGAAGATGATGTGATTGAGCTGCCAAAGAATATCAAGAACCCTCGGCTGAGCATCAAAAAGGTAGCCACCAAGAACAGGTCGATTCCCGTCGATGTTCTCACACAACTCGTAGATGCTGCTTTGCCAAGGACGAAGTTATGGCTTCTCTTAATGATGAACTGTGCTTATACCCAGACAGATATTTCGAAGCTGCGGCACGAAGAGGTCGATTGGCGTCAGGGGCGGATCATTCGGAAACGCTCCAAAACCGACCGTCACGACGATGTTCCCGCAGTCAATTACGAGCTCTGGCCGGAGACCTTCCGTCTGTTAAAGAAGTTCCGCAGTCGGCACGAGAACTTGGTCTTTCTGAATGACGACGGCCAGCCTCTCGTCCAAGAGCGGATCGCCGACGGAAAATTCAAGAAGAGCGATGCCATCAAAAACGCCTACTGGCGCTTGCAGCTGAAGACGAAGTCAAAGACACGCTATCCGCTGAAACTCACCCGCAAGACTTCCGCCACATTGCTGGCGGGCCACGAAACTTACGGTCGGTTTACAAATTATTTTCTGGGCCTCAGTCCACGAGCCATTAAGGACCGGCACTACGTAACACCTGCGCAGGACCTCTTCGATGCCGCTGTCGAGTGGTTGGGGCGTCAATACAAACAGATATTAACCGACTCTTAGGGCTGCGTTTCAGTCAGCCGTCTCGCTCCCACTGCCGCGGCACTAGAAGAAGTCAGGCTCTCGGCCTCCGGCTGTTTGTCAGCGACAAGTGCCTGGGCCTGGTCGAGGCGCTGGGTGAATTCTATGCGGACGCCCAGTGGCCGCGGTGCGTGGTCCACCTCTACCGCAACGTCTTTACCGTGGTGCCGCGAGGCAAGATGAAGGAGGAGGTGGCGATGCTCAAGGCGATCCACGCCCGCGAGGGCCGCCAGGCGGCCTGGGAGAAGGCCCAGGCCGTGGTGGAGAAGCTCGTCTCGATGCGATTGGGCGAGGCGGCCCCGGTCGTGCGCGACGGAGTCGATGAGACCCTGTCCTGCATGAGCTTCCCGCGCGAGCATTGGTTACGGGTCCGCAGCAACAACATGCTCGAACGGATCGTGCGGACGATTCGGCGACGCACGCGGGTGGCGGACAACTTCCCCGACGGCAAGTCGGCGCTGATGCTGGTTGTGGGCCGGCTACGGCACATCGCGGGGACACGTTGGGGGACGCGGCAATACTTTGACATGAGCCGCATGCGGGAACAGACGGAAGAGGAGCAGTTGGCGGCAGCGAAACAGACTGGCGAATGTTTTTGGGCCCATGGGGCCATCCCAGAGGAGGACCAACCTACCAGTTCCAAGCACTAACTGAATTCAAATGTGCGCACCTTGACGGACGCCACCCCCCGTACTCCGCGACGCGGCCAAGTTAACCTCACAGCACGTGCGCCAGCTCGTGCACAATCGCTGGCGGCCAGCGTGGCTCGTGCGGCCGAATTCCAAGATTCCGTCTCCTGCCAGTCCCCCTTGATCCGCCGGACGGTTACCACTTTCCTTACTCGTACTTGCACCGGCTGAAACAACAAACCTTTCAGGGCGCATTTGGATCGGGACACCCGACGACCTGGAACGAATCGAGCAGGACACGAAACACAGACTCGTAGTGATCGAAGCTTGCGGCCGTGGCCATTGCGGTAACGACAAAAACCTCAGATCCGGCGAACGCGATCAACTGTCGCACTCGGATCGGGCTCGGTGCTTCCCGCGTGGTCCATTCCAGCACGTGCCAGCCTGGAAAATGCGGTGCTGGCTCGTCGACCGGTAGGGTGGCCAGGTTGTTCATCTTGCGAATTTGCAGCCTACTTGCCGTTAAATACTCGTCGCGCGTCAGGGGCGATAGACTTTGTAAGACGATATTAACATTGGCGCGAAAATTCTCATCGACATCCGGTGCAAAGACTATGATGCGGGCTCCTCGTTGACCCGAAGGGTCAATTGCCCAGCCCTGTGGCACGCGAAATGAGAACCTTCCTTCCGGCTCGACAAATGTCCACGGTTTTTGCTCCTCCGACATCAGGTTCTCTCCATGTTAGGCTCGCGCAGTAACTTGTTATAGGAATCGCTTTGCGGATCGCATTGATTATCGGTCCCGTGCCGTCGTCGTGTTCGTGTCGCCGCCGGAAAAGCCGATGGGGTCCCGGCTGACAAACAGCCTGCTGACCGGGTCGTACCAGCGGGCGCGGTTGTTGTAGTAGCCGGTGAACGCGTCGCAGTGCCAGCCGGCGTAAAACTGCGGAACATTGACGAGCGGAATATTGGAACCTGACGGTCAGGCTTCATTACCGCTACGTCCACCATTTTGTCGAAGGATTTCTTGAATGCGGAAATCATCCATCGCGTAGTCGAAGGGTGTTTCCCCATTTAGGTCTACACTGTTTACGTCCACTCCAGCTTTGATGAGGAATTGACACATCTCCTTGTTGTTCGCCAGAGCAGCGCAGTGAAGCGGGGTAGCACCGTCTTCATCTTGTGCTTCAAGATTCGGCTTCATTCGTAGGAGGCGGGTACTCCAATCCACGTCGTTCAAATGGGCGGCTCTGTGAAGATCAGTCTTTCGCGGGTGATTTGCATACAAGAAGAAGTTTCTTTGGAATGGTGGAAGTTCGCTCCTCTTCTTCCATTCGCACGCTTCGATCGCAATGTCATTTCCGGCAACGCGGGCGACGGCATCGCCCTCGACCTGTCGTCCGACAACTGGGTTCTCAGCAACTACATCGGCGTCGACGCCGGCGGAACCCTCGACCGCGGCAACGGCGGCAACGGCGTCTTC
>JAIOQB010000493.1 GCA_021413585.1 Planctomycetia bacterium | reverse complement strand
CGCGCCCCTACGCGCGTGGAAGCGCGGAAGGTCCGTGGCGTTTTTTGTTTTACCTTCCGATCGAAATTGACCTGTTTAACATTGGAACCATAGAGGTGGCACGAGGAGATTGCTTGCAAAGAGTCTGGTGTTTTCCATTTCCTGCATCTGCGTGCTCGGTGCGGCGCACGTTGCGCAGGCGACGACGGTGACCACGGCTCCCTTTAGCGCGTGGCCCACATCCGGCCCGGGTTTACAGCTCGTGACGTACAACGCCTTCACTTCGAGCAATGACGAAGAAAGGCTCAATACTTTCAGGACCGACATCTACCAGTCGTTCCGCGTCAACTCGACCTTTACCCTCACGCAATACGATCTGGCCCTGCAGCCATTTAGCGATCCAGGCAACATTCAAATTTCAATCTACACCAAGGCAGATACGCTGGAATCGTCCGGCGGCAACCCGACTTTGGGAACGCTGTTGTATCAGGACAGTTTCAGCATGGCCGAATTCAGCAATTTCAACAATTACGGCACTCAGGAGTTTACGCTGACTTCGGGCGAGCAATTCACCCTTTCGCCGCAGACCAGCCCTGCCGGATATATCCTCTGGATCCATCGGATTGACGGCGGTGCCGACCCCATCCTGCGAACCCAGGGGCGAACTGGCAATCCTTACGCCGACGGCCAAGGGTACGCGAATACGGAAAGCTTTGCCGGTGAAGACTTCGCTCTGGCGTTGTTCGGCGAGGAACCAACCGCCGCCCCCGAGCCCAGCACCTACGCCCTGGGCCTGTTCGGCCTGGCCGGCCTGGGACTGGTTGCCTGGCGGCGGAGCCGCGTGCGCGGGTGATGGAGGATGGGACGAAGTACCGAGTACTAAGGACTAAGTACTCGGCACCAAGTTCACGGCCGTCGCGGGCGATCCCCAGCCCGCGACGGCCTTTTCTTTTGCCCGTGAAGTGAGCCCGCCAGCGAACGGAAAGTACTGACTGCTCAGTACCGAGTACTCAGTACTCGCGTTCGTATCGCGGCTAAATTCCGCTGCGCCGTAGTAGACGCACGCTTGTCCGCCCATTAGCAGGTAGCGCACGCGGCGTGTGGAGAGAGTCGAAAGGACTTTGAGAATCGGGTTCGGCGTCAAGCGCTAACCTAGTACTGAATACCGAGTACTCAGCACCTCCCTCCCACGCGCCACTTTCATAAAGTACCCCCTCGTACATTAACGGACCTTTTTATCGAGGGTCGCTCTTTAGCTAGCGCGCACGACACCCGCCGCAACGGCATCTGAACTGGATTATTGGCTCATGCGGCGAAGCGACTGACGATGACGTTGGAGGTAACTCTCGGTCTTCTCAGGGATGGCGCGATTCAGCCTGAGTCCATTCAGGCCGAGCTTTGATCGCTCAACGCTGGATATGGAGTCGGATATTAACATCGATCCATCTCCATCGAAAGAAATCAACCTGCGATCAAAGAGGGCGTCAAGCGTGGCAACAAGGGGAAGGCCGTTGAATGGATCAAGGCGTTCAACGTCTGTAGAGTGTTTCCAGGGTTTGATGTGTGATGCGCGAATGGCTTGCAGTTGGGCTGAATCTGTAACGCAGCAGGAGTTCTCCCACATTTCCAAGACGTCACTCCTAAACTTTCCTTGGCCGATTCTTGCGTCTATTAACTGTTGTCTAATTGTTAGATCTGAATGTGATGCACATATTGATGCCAAATCGATCGAGACTTGATTCGCGTCGAATAAATCTAGCAGACGAATTGTAACGCCATCCGAGACATTTTTCTTATCGCTCCATCCAGAATCTACTAGCCCAACTGACGCTGGCTCAACAGGTATTGGAAAAGGGCGAAAGTCCACTAACTCGATGGCCAAAATCCGGCCTTCGTACGTCTTTCGACAGTTGTTAATAACTGCTGATGCCTGTTTACGCCATTCCTCCTCGGTGTCGGCACCCAGCGCACGTCCATAATGGTCCCATGCCGATTCATGATTGATCTCAACTTGATCACGGATTCGCCCAACAGCAACTATGTCACGTGGGATTTGACCAGGATTAACACAGAACAACGGGTCGAGCGGTTGCCGCTGCGTCTTCTTATGGGGGCTGGCATAGAAAACCGCTAGATCACTGCGCGCGTTACGAGTTTGGAAAGAAATCCAGTCGGGATCGGCAATCATCATAATGCCAGACATGACTCGCTTATCCCTTCTGGGCATAACGACTAAGATCGCGGGGTTGATGGGCCACCACGATTGATCGTTGACAACTAAATATCTCAAATGAAAAAGCCCTTCAGCGGTTTCGCTGAAGGGCTTTATTTGCCGGAAGTACCCCCAAGGGGATTCGAACCCCTGTTATCGGGCTGAGAACCCGACGTCCTAGGCCTCTAGACGATGGGGGCGTAAGAGGAACATAGCTTAGTACACCATCCGCCCCCGGGTTGTCAACCGCCCGGCGTACCGGCCGGCCAGCAGCGGGGCGCGAGCAGTGAGCTTGAAGCGGTGAATGGCGAGCCGCCAGAGACTTTCGCAGCCTCGCAACGCCCACCATCCAATCAATCTGAAATCTGAAATCTGAAATCCAAAATCCAAAATCCCCTACTTCCCATCCCCGCGCAAATGCAGCCCCTCCACGCGCCGAGCCATTGCCGGATCGAACGTCTTCAACCGGGCCATCAGGGGCCACAGCTCCTGCAATCCCTCGGCGGCGGCGGCCGTTTTTCCTTCTTGGGAGAGCACCACGCACTCGCCCGCCAGGCCGTAGGCGCGGTACTCGGGCTCGGCGTCTCCCAGCGCGGCAAACTGCTCGAACAGCGTCATTGCGTCGGAGAGCCGATTGTTGCTGAGATAATCGTCCGCCAGTTGCTTGTGCGCCAGCCGCACGTATTGCTCGTCGGCCGGAAAATATTCCGCCACGCTCTTCCAGGCCGGTTCGCTGCCGACTTTCATTGCGAAGAAATACTGGTCGGCGGCCGAGTCCATCCGGCGGATCGTGCCAGGGGCCGTGCGGGCACTGGCCAGCAGCGACGGCTCGCGGCTGGGCCACGCCAAAAAGCCCCCCGCCAGGCAGGCGGAAGCGAGCGCTACCCAAAACAGCCGCCGCCGCATGATCGGCAGCGGCAACTCGGCCGTTTGCATGAGCGCGGCCAACTGCTGCGTCGCCGCCGTGCGGGCGGAGGTCAGCGCCACCATCTCCGCCGTGTTCCACTGGTCGAGTTCTTCCGGCCAATCGCCATTGAGCCCCGGCAGGTCGAGGCTCCGCAGGTCGCGCAGCAACTCCATCCCATTGGAGTAGCGGTCGGCCGCGTCCTTGGCCAGCATCCGATGCACGATCCGGCACAGGCCAGGCGGGAGATCGGGACGCAAGTTCTCCAGCCGCTCGGGCTCCGTCTTGAGATGCTGCACCGCCACGCTGATTGCCGTGTCGCCGGTAAACGGCGTGCGGCCGGCGAGCATCTGATAACACGTCACGCCGAACGAGTAGATATCGCTGCGCGGATCGAGGGGCCGACCCTGCACCTGCTCGGGGCTCATGTATAGCGGCGAGCCCATGGTGACGCCGACTTGCGTCAGCCGCAGATTGTCCGCATGCTGCGTGACGCGGGCCAGACCGAAATCGGCGACCTTCACTTCGCCCGTTTTGGAGAGCATCAGGTTCTCGGGCTTGATGTCGCGATGTACGATCCCCTGCTCCGCCGACTTAGCCAGCGCCGCGGCCACCTGCCGCATGATCCGCACCGCGGCGGGCATCTCGGGCGGCCCCTGGCGGGCCAGACGTTCGGCCAGATTCTGCCCCTGCACGTATTCCTGGGCGATGAAATGCACGCCGTCCAGGCAACCCACCTCGTAGATCTGCACGATGGCGGGATGAACCAGCGACGCCGCCGCGCGGGCCTCCATGTGAAATCGCTTGACGTAGGTGTCGTCGGTTGCCAGATCGCTCTTGAGCACCTTCAGCGCCACATGCCGCTCGAGCGAGCCCTGCTCGGCCAGATAAACCTCGGCCATCGCGCCGCGCCCCAGCTTCCGCAGCAACCGATAGTCGCCGACTTGCCGCCCCGACAAATCGCGCTCCGACGCCCGCGCCGCCGCGGCGGGCGTGGTGGACGTGGCAGGGGGATCGGGAATGGTGGACATGAACGAGCCGTTAGTTTGTTTTCCAACACTAGCCCGAAGCGCAAGCGAGGGACGGAGAGCCCCACTCCCTCGCTTGCCTGTCGGGCTAGTGACGCGATGAATTTACCTGCCTCCAGTATCGCGTTCGCTACGGCAATTCACAACTCAGCCGGCAACGTGCCCTGCGATGTAAGTCCCCTCAAATCCGCCCCTGAATCCGGTACAGCACCAGCCCCAGCCATTCGTGAAAGGCATACTCAACCCCCACGGCTCCGTAGCTTTGCGGCACCAGGGCGGCGGGCGACCACGGGAAGGCGGTCGCCATGTAGCGGCAGCCCGACGGCACCACTTCGATTCCCTGGGCTCGAAAGCAGCGAACCGCGCGCGGCAGATGGGCCGCGTCGGTCACCAGCACGATGCGCTGGATTCCGGCGCTCTTAAGGATGCGGGCCGACTCCACGGCGTTTTCATACGTGTTGCGCGAGCCGGCCTCCAGCAGCAACTTTTCCGCCGGGATGCCCAGCTCGATCATCAGGTCGCGCATCGACTCGGCCAATTGGGGGCCGATATTTTGGGCGTCGACTTTTCCCCCGCTGAGCAGCACGGGGCAGGTCGGCAGGTCGCGATAGACGTCCGCTCCGTGCAGGCAGCGGGCCAGCGTGTCGGGGGCCAGAACCGCCTTGGGGCGCACCGCGTCCGCATAGTCGATGCCACCGGAGAGGACCACAATCGCCTGCACGTCGGCCGGCAAACTCTTGCTCGGTGGGTAGGCCCATTCCAGCGATCCCAGCGCCAGGTAACCGGTCAGCGGCATGCACCAGATCCAAAGCATCGCTAGCGCAAGGACCACCCACCGCAGCCGGCGACGCGCCTCGGGCTGCCGCCGCCAGCACCAGATCATCGCCGCCGCGACACCCAGGAACAGCAGGGGCAGCGGATGCAGGAAATCGCGGAGCCATTGGAAGAGCATGGGATTGGCCGGTTTAAAGTGAAGGAGTCATGGAATGCGGGCGAGCGCTCCCCTGTGGGCCGCGGCTAAACCGGCGTCATTGCTTTAGCGTCATTGATTTAGCCGCTCGTCGATCCACTGCGGCGACACAAACCGCCACAACAGCGAACGCAGCGCATGCTCCACCGCCGCGGCCAGCTCGGGGGGCATTCGGGTCAGCTTGTCGCGCCCGGTGGCATCGTAAAAGCCGTCCCATCGCAGAACGATCGGCCACTGGTACATCGCGGCCGAGGCGTTGAGCCGCTGCTGCACGCGGAGCGCCCACAACGTGCCGAACGTGTCGCGAAAATCGAGCCAGATGCGACTGATCGGCAGCGCCGGGCCGCCGGCGGAAGTTGGTGGAATCTTTCGAGACACGCGCCACCGCACGAGCCCCGCGGCCAGCGTCAACAACCCCGCGCCGATCAACGACCCGGCTCCCGCTCCCAACTCCGTCGTCACCGTGCGGGCCGGCAGCCAATGTTCAAACGCGGCCGTGCCGACGAGGAACGGGCCGAGCATCACTAACTGCGCCAAGCCAAGAGCGATCGCTGAGGGCAAATAGCGTGTCCCCAGTCCGCACACCAGTCCCAGCCCAATCAGCCCGGCGACGAACCACGACCAGGGGGCCTCCAGCGCCGCCGCCGCCCCGCCGTGGTGTTGCGTCTGCACGGCGGGCACCAGCAGGATCACGTACAGCGTGGCGACGACAAACTGCCATGCCGCGTGCTGCGGCCGCCGGGCCCCCAGCAGCGCCACCGCGGGGCACAACGTCGCCACGCCGGCCGCATAGCGAACCAGCGTCGCGCTGGCCTGCCACCGCCCCGGCCCGACGATCACCAACTCCGACAACCCCACCGCCACCATCGCCAGAATGGCCCACAACCACGGCCCGGTGAGCGTGGTCCCCTGCAAAGCGCGGCCGGCGCGCAGCAGAATGACGATTGCCACCGCGGAGAAAATCAACGTCACCAGCGGAATCATCATCGCCGCGCGGGCTCCCGAAACAATCGTTCCAACCGTCACCTAATGCATTATCGCTCGCACCGCTGCGGCATGTGGCAAAAACGCCACCGCGCGGCCGCGCACGCATGATATCAGCAACCCCCGTGCGCATCACAGGATACGTCGCCGCGTGAGGGTTGTAACGGCTGGGCAAACGGGGAATTCTTGAAAAAACGCAACGGTTGCGTTTGCTCAACGTCCCGGCCCGACCCATGTTTTTGCAGACGCACCTCGGGCAACACCGCCGCGGTAACCAACCCGCGAGCCATGTGGATCAAGTTTCCACGAACCGGGTTCCTTGCCCTCGGTGCGTCGCTGAAGCGGGGCAGATTGAAACAAACGGCGCAAGCCTGCGGCAAGGTCAACCAATAATCACGAGCAACGGTTTTTAGGAGCCACGATCATGAAGCGTTATTTACTGTGCGGAGCGGTGCTGGTGTTGATTCTCTCGGGGCAGAGCTTCGCGGGTGGGTTGTTCGCGATGGACGAAGGGTACGCGGATGCCTCCTGCGGCTGCGGCGGCGGATACGCTTACAACGCCGGCTATGTCGGTTACGCTCCTGTGGTGCTGACCGGCTATCGGGCCGCCCGCGTGGGATGGGGCTGCTGCGAGCGGCCGTGCTGCGAACGGCCCTGTTGTGAGCGCCCCTGCCGCGAACGCGTTTGCTGCGAACGCCCTTGCCGCGAGCCCCGCTGCTGCCGGGCGCCGAAGTGCTGCGTGGCGCCGCCGGTGTGCTGTGCTCCGGTCTGCTGTGCCCCCGCTTGCTGTGCCCCGCGTTGCTGCCGTCCGTGGTGGCAGTGTGCGCCGCGCTGCGGTGTGCCCGCCTTGGGGCCCTGCTGCAACACGGGCTGCACAAGCTGCACGACGTGCGGCAATCCGGTGGCCGATTGCGGCTGCGGCGGGACCAGCGTGGACGTCTCCTCGCCGATCGAAACGTCGAACGATGATTCCGTGATCTCGACGCCGGCGGGCGCCGTGTTTCAGGTGAACGAATAGTCGAAAAGACGAATCACAACAAGCGAATAACTCAGTCCCGCACGACGCCGAACCTACTGGGGAGTATGGAACGGCGCCGGGCGGGCCGAGATCGGGACGGGTGAATCTCCAGGGGGATTCACCCGTCCTTTATTTTTGCGCCCGCGATTAACACACTTTCGAACAGAAGGTTTTTTGAACAGGAGGAAACGGAGGGAACGGAGGACAGTGATCGACGGAATGGCTGGATACGAAACAATCGCTTCGCGACCTTTGCGAACTTCTGTTTAAAAAGTTTTGAACAGAAGGTCGCGAAGGACGCGAAGGAAGGAAGTAAGGAAGACGGTAGGGCAACCTCTGTTCTCTCCGTTTCCTCCTGTTCAAAATAGTTCGTGTTGAACTAAGTGAAATCGGCGCGCACTCGGAACCTTGTTTGATCATGCCCAAGTGGCGCGGCAGACGACTCATGTCCGCTGTCGCAATAGAAGGCCGCCGAAGAAGGCGCACTGCGGCGGGCTATTTCGGCCGGGTGGGGCCCTGTAAGAAATATTGTGTCAGCTAGCAGAAACAGGTAGCGTACATCACCTTTTTCTGACAGGAGCCATGGCACATGGATGTTGCATTACGAGCCCAAGCGGAACAGCTAGCAGACCGGTTCGCCAGCCAGGCCAGGA
>JAIOQB010000219.1 GCA_021413585.1 Planctomycetia bacterium | reverse complement strand
TTAATGTCGTACGTCACCTGGCGGGCGACGTCTTGCGAAGTCGCTTCGAGTTCGCCCAGCCGCTCGATCGCCTCGGGCCAACCGAACTCCGGGCGGCGCAACATCGTGGCGAGCGTCGTGCCGTCTGCCATGCGGTGCGTGGCGAGCAGCCGCCGCACCGCCGCGATCTCCGCTTCCTTCTTCGCCAGCCGATCGAGCCGTGCGGCGTCGACCAGCCCCAGTGTGCCGGCGAGCGGCGTAAGGCGCCGGTCGGCGTTGTCCTGCCGGAGCGACAGCCGATACTCGGCCCGGCTGGTGAACATTCGATACGGCTCGTCGACGCCCGAGGTCACCAGGTCATCGATCAGCACGCCGATGTACGCTTGATCGCGCGAGAGAATCAGCGGCTGCCGGCCGGCGAGCGTCAGCGCCGCGTTCGCGCCGGCGACGAGTCCCTGCGCCGCCGCCTCTTCGTACCCGGTGGTGCCGTTGATCTGGCCGGCGAAGTACAACCCGGCGACGTTCTTGGTCTCCAGCGTCGGCCACAGTTGATCCGGCGGGCAGTAATCGTACTCCACCGCATAGCCGTAACGCATGATCTGGGCATGCTCCAGACCGGGGATCAGCCGGATGATGGCGTCCTGCACGTCGCGCGGCAGGCTGGTGGAGATGCCGTTGACGTACATCTCGCAGGTGTTGCGTCCCTCGGGTTCCAGAAACAACTGGTGCGCGCTCTTGTCGGCGAACCGGACCACCTTGTCTTCGATCGAAGGGCAATAGCGGGGCCCGCGCGACTGGATCTGGCCCGAGTACATCGGCGCGCGGTCGAGATTCGCCCGGATCAAGTCATGCACCGCGGCGTTGGTGTGCGTGATCCAGCACGGCACCTGCTCGAATGGCACTCCCTCGATGCCAAGTCGATCCGTCAGATAAGAAAACGGTTGCGGATCGTCATCCCCCGGCTGCAATTCCAACTGGCTGAAGTCGATGGTGCGCGAGTTCAATCGCGGCGGCGTGCCGGTCTTGAACCGCGCGACGCGAAAGCCGAGATCGACGAGAGAGCGGCTGAGCCCTTGCGTCGTTCCCTCCCCGCCCCGTCCGCCCGGCGTTTGCGCCTCGCCGGTGTGCATGATCGCTTGCAAAAACGTGCCGGTGGTGAGGATCACCGCACGGGCACGGTACACGACACCGCCGCGACAGCGGATGCCGACGATCTGGAGGCTGGAGGCTTGAGGCTGGAGGCTGGAGGCTGTTGTGGAGTCTTCCGCTTTCCGCTTTCCGCTTTCCGCTTTAGCATCCTGGAGGCTGGAGACGAGCAGCTCCTCCACAATTTCTTGCCGCAGCTCAAGCCCCGGCTGCTGCTCCACCAAAAGCTTGACATATTGCTGGTACAGCTTCTTATCCGCCTGAGCCCGCGGACTGTGCATGGCCGGGCCTTTGCGGCGGTTGAGCATCCGGAACTGGATGCCGGTGGCGTCGATCGCCCGCCCCATCGCTCCGCCCAGGGCGTCGATCTCGCGCACGATCTGCCCCTTCGCCACGCCGCCGATCGCAGGGTTGCAACTCATCTGGGCAACCGTGTCGAGATTGGTCGTCAGCAGCGCCGTGCGCGCCCCTGCCCGCGCAGCCGCCAACGCGGCCTCGGTCCCGGCATGGCCCGCGCCGACGACGATCACGTCATATTCATAGATGCAGTCGCCCATGGGGACGATCATAGAGCGGAAAGCGGACACCGGAAAGCCGGGCGCAAGGCCGCGCCGCCGAGTGATTTCCTAGGGGGGCAGGGAAACCGAGGCGATGGGCTTTGGATGAAGCGGCTTTGGATCGGCCGACGGCAGATCGAGGTCGATCGGCTTGGAGCTGGGGCGGTGGCGCATTTTCTTGAGCCACTGATTCCGCTTGCGCCCTTTCAGGTGCGGGGGCGGACGGAGAGGATCGCCAAGGTCCGTGGCAGCCCGGGGTGGCAGCACGGGAGCTGGCGGCAACTGCACGGCTGGCTGGGGTGACAGCACGGGTGCCTGGGGCAACGCCCCAGATTTCAGCGTGGCCTCAGTGGATGGCTTGGCATCTTCGGCCGGTCTGATGAGTGGTTTTGGACGGACGCTGATTGGCTCTGGATGAACGGGTGCCATCGCAACTCTCTGAGGCGTTGCCCCAGGCACCCAGCGCGGCGGAATGTCGGCATCAACAGCGGGTGGCTGGGCGATCGCCACAGAAATTTCGGCTGCGACCGGCTGGGGCGTTGCCCCAGGCACCCGGACCGCTTCCGCTCGTTCAAATCGCAATGCCGGTATCCTGCGGCTCGCGCCGGAAAGAATCCGTTCGCGATACATCATCACCCGCAGGCGGGCTTGCATCAGCCGCAACGACAGGCCCAGCGTCTCCGGATCCCCCGCCGGGGCTGTGGCGAGCAGTTCCGCTTCGCGCTCGTCGAGCTTCGCCAGTTCCGCGGCGATGTAGGCGGCGGCCAATGGATCGATGACACCGGGCAGAGCATCGCCCATGTCAACGGCGGCGGATGTCACGGTGGCGGTGGACATGAGATGGTCTACGCTCAAGCTCAAGTAGGGTGGGTCGCAGACCCACCATGCACTGGTACGCCGAACGGATGTGGTGGGTCTGCGACCCACCCTACTGCTCTGTATCGCTAGGCTCTGTTTGAAAACTTCAGCCGGCACGCGCTAACGTCCGGTTCACCTGCAAAAACCGGGGGCTAGCGCCCTGCGGCTGATTGAATACGACCGTCCAGCCAGTTTTCAAACAGAGCCTAGTCTGGCCTGGCGCAAAAAAGAACCCGCGCGGCAAATCGTGGCTGCCACGCAGGCTCTTCTAGCTACCCGAGCGTTTCGCGTCATGCGCTGGTAGATACCCGTGTGTTATGTGAGGCGAATTCTATCGTATTAGTGGCCAAATGTCAACTACTTTTTTCGGCCACATGTTCCGCAGCCGACACGCGCCCCCTGCTAGAATCAGGGCCATGGAAGAGAATCCGCGAACGCCACGCCGCCGCTGGTTTCAATTCAGCCTGCGGACGCTGTTCATTTTGACGACGCTCGCCGCTATCCTCTTCGCTTCGCTCAGCTGGTGGTCGTACAAGGCACGGCAGCAGCGCGAGGCGGTGGCAAGTCTCCGCGCAGCGGGCGCCATCGTCATGTATGACTTTCAGTTGGCCCAGCGGCCACCCGTCAAGGTGCTGCGCCCTCCCCATCGACCGGCATGGCTCGTGGATAAACTGGGGGTCGATTATTTTGCTAATGTTGTATGCGTCGGGATCAGTTCTCAGGCACCACACGCCGATTTTGCATTGTTGCAGACGTTGCCCACCCTGACCGAGATCGAGCTGAATGGTTCCCGAGTGACCGACGACGATCTGGTTTACCTCGCGGGCCTGTCGGAACTGGTGCAGCTTGATCTTAGTTCAACGGCCGTTACTGGAACTGGGCTGGTCCATCTGCGAGGATTGACTCAATTGAAGAGGCTGTCATAGAACGACTCGGACTTTTCCGATGCGGGAGCGACGAATCTGAAGCTTTTTCCCACACTGACTTCGCTTGATCTCCAATCGACACGGGTCACTGATCGAGCCATGCATGAGCTTGGCGCGATGCCCAATCTCCGGGTCTTGTACCTGGGCTCCACCCAAATAACAGATCAAGGGTTGGAAGAACTGCGCGGGTGCGGGCAGTTAGGTTTATTGGAATTGTCCAGGACTAAGGTCACGGATGCCGGATTAATCAATCTGACAGCCTTGTCCAATCTCCCTTGGCTGAATTTGAGAAAAACAGCAGTTACCGATGCCGGAATGACGCACCTGGCATCGATCACCACGTTGACGCACCTATATCTCGAAAATACAGCAATCACGGACAACGGGCTGAAACAACTTGAGCACCTGCATCTGGTAGGGCAATTCTTTTTGGAGAACACTCGGATTACCGACGCTGGATTGGTCTACCTGGAAAAGCTCCGAAAACTGTACTCCCTTGATCTTCGTGGAACGATAGTGACTACCGTGGGCGTGGCACGTCTTAAAAAGTCGCTGCCACATTGCAGTATCCTGCACGATCACCGCCCCTGATGCGTCCGATGGCAGCGTGCCCGACAACACGGCGTTACGCCACTACCTTGTTTTTGGCCGGAGGCCAAAAAAGTGTGAAGGGTGTGAAAGAGAGGTGTGAAGAGTGTGACGAGGGGTGACGCGTGAAAACGCCACCAGCGAGCCGAGGGATTTATCCCCTCGGAGAATCGGGCGCTACAGAGAGCGACGCGCGAGGTAAACGGGCTCGTCGAGCGTGGCCTTGAAATCCGCTAACTCCTCGTCCGTTAGACCTTCGAGCACATTGAACCACTCTGGAAGTTCCGCATCGGCGGACTTCAACGCCGGAGCGCGAGCCAGTTCTCGCGTGCGCAAAACAATTTCCGCACTCGCGTCGAGTCGTTGTCCAAACAACCGTTCGAGCAGTTCCACTTCGCGGGGATCAAGCTGGCTGATTCGTTTGGTGATTTCCATCGTTACCTCACGGCAGGCGGAGCCTGGCAGACAGTGCGTGCCCAGGCGGAGCCTGGGCACGAGGATTTAAGCCGACAGCCGACAGCCGATAGCTGACAGCCAACAGCCCCTCACTTATACACATCAATCTTATCCTGCTGCGGCCCCGTCTCAATCCGGTTGATCGCGTTCAAAAACGCGCGGGCACTCGCTTCCACGCTATCGGTCGAGACGCCGCGACCTTTGTAACGGCGGCCTTGGTGTTCGAGTTCGACCAACACTTCCCCTTGGGCGTCTTTTCCGACCGACACGCTCTGCACGCCGAAGCTGCGGCATTGCACCTGGTAGCCGGTCAGTTCTTCGATCGCCAAAAACATCGCGTCCACCGGGCCGTCGCCGGCTTGCACCGTGGTGGTCACTTCCTTGGGGCCCGCCGCGCCGTCGTGCTGCAGCTTGAGCGTCACCCGCGGCGTCTGGCCGGTGTGCGTGGCCATCTCGTACGAGACGAACGACCACGCTTCGGTCTCGACCAGAATCTGCTGCTCGATGAGCGACGCGATGTCGCTGTCGTAGATTTCTTTCTTTTTGTCGGCCAGCTTTTTGAAGTTTTCAAACACGTCTTGCAGTTGCTCGGCGGTGAGGCGATAGCCCATCGTGCGGGCACGATCGGCCAGGGCCACCCGGCCGCTGTGCTTGCCCAACACCAGGTCGGTGCTGGTGAACCCGACGTCGGCAGGACGCATGATCTCGTACGTCCGCGGCTCTTTGAGCATGCCGTCCTGGTGGATGCCCGCCTCGTGGGCGAACGCGTTGCGGCCCACGATCGCCTTGTTCCGCTGCACTTGCAACCCAGTGACGTTCGACACGAGCCGGCTGACGGGCACCAGCCGCTGGCTGACGACTTTCGTATCGGCGTGATAGAAGTCGCCGCGGGTGCGCAGCGCCATCACCACTTCTTCGAGCGAGCAATTGCCCGCCCGTTCGCCGATGCCGTTGATCGTGCATTCGACCTGGCCGGCGCCGTTTTCGACCGCCGCCAGGCTGTTCGCCACGGCCAGGCCCAGGTCGTTGTGGCAGTGGACACTGATGATGGCCTTGTCGATGTTGGGGACCCGCTCGCGGAGGTTGCGGATGACGCCACCCATGTGCGTGGGCGTGGCGTAGCCGACGGTGTCGGGGATATTGACCGTGGTGGCGCCGGCGGCGATGGCCGCTTCGACCACGCGGCAGAGAAAATCGGGCTCGGTGCGGGCGGCGTCCTCGGGCGAGAACTCCACGTCGTCGCAGTAACCCGCCGCGCGGCGGACGCCGGCCACGGCGCGGGCGACGATCTCGTCCATGTCCATCTTCAGCTTGAACTCGCGATGGATAGCGCTGGTGGCGAGGAACACATGGATCCGCGGATGCTCGGCGCACTTGAGCGATTCCCAGGCGCGGTCAATGTCGGCATCGTTGCAGCGGGCCAGGCCGCAGACCGTGGTGCCGCGGATCGCGCCGGCCACCGCGCGAACCGCTTCAAAGTCGCCGGGCGAGGCGATCGGGAAACCGGCCTCGATGATGTCGACGCCGAGATCCGCCAGAGCCTGCGCGATCTCGACCTTCTCGGCCAGGTTCATGCTAGCCCCGGGGGATTGCTCGCCGTCGCGGAGCGTGGTGTCGAAAACGCGGATGGTGCGAGTGTCAGCCATGGGAGGATTACGCGTTAAAGGATTGGGGACGAATGTCGAATGTCGAATGCCGATTTGCGATTTGCGATTTGCGATTGTCGATTGTTACAACGGACTTCTGACTACGGACCAAAAAACAAAAAAACCCCGACGGCCGCTGGGCCTCGGGGTTCTGTTCGTTCGTCCAATACGTCGGTGCGTACGATCCCCCTAAGGCCCGCCAAGCGCGGGCAGTAGAAGCAGCAGGGACAGTCGCAACGCACGGTTCATGTCGATTCAGGCCGCGAATTATCGAAGAAAAATGCCCGAGCGGCACGATGCCGGCCCGACAAGCCAATGGTACCTTTGCCCTGCGGGGCCGTCAAGCGAGACGCCACTTTCCTTTCACACCCTGTTTTCACACCACCCCTTCACACCCCTTTTTTACACCCTTCAAACCCTTCACACGCTCCCCTGCCCCGGTTTGCGTTCTCCCCAGCCCGCGCCCGATAATACCCCCGGCCATTCGCCACCAAGCCTGATACTTTGTCAACGCTAAAACTAAGGACGGACCAAATCAGCCGCAGGGCGCTAGCCCCCGGTTCGTACCGCGTAAACCGGGGGCTAGCGCCCTGCGGCTAATCCAAAAATTAAGCCGTGATATTGCACCAGCTCGCCAACACGACACACCTCCCC
>JAIOQB010000434.1 GCA_021413585.1 Planctomycetia bacterium | reverse complement strand
CGAAACTTGTTGAATCACAGCGCGACATGCCTTAATGTGTTAGTGGGCGACCAAAATCTCAGCATGTGCAAACAATGAATCCCTGGCGCATCACTCTCATCGAGCTTGTTGTGGTCATCGCCATTGGTGGTGTGCTGGCGGCGTTGCTCATTCCCGCCAATGGCATACCACCGCCGCTGACAGACAAAGAACTTCCTTGGCAGCATTTGCAGGTAGTTCAGGAAGACACCGCCCCGCCCCCGGAAGCGCTGCGCGTTCGTGCCGTCGAACTGACGGGCACATGGACGGATCGCGTTGGATACACCCAGTTCACCATCAAGCCGCTCGCGGATGGTCGCTGTAGCGTATTGTTTCATTCGCGAGTACGTTGCGGATTGGGCGGCAGCGTGCAACTTGAGCGCACCGCAACATTCGATGACGGAGTTCTGCAATTAGATCGCCCCGTATTTGAGTTGTACGGTGGAGCAACGTACCGGCGATTATATACTGTCAAAATGATGGATAAGATTTACCTTCTGCCATCCGTCCATGTCGCCGAAATCCGAGACGGAGCCGCGGTCAACGTCCCGGACCATGGTGTGATGACACGCCTCACTCAAACCGTGACCGCACAATGAGCTTCCGACTCTTGAGCCCCGGCGAGCGCACATGGAAGGACCTCTTTTGATGGCATAGAAGCAAGCAAGTGCTGGGCGCGAACGGCGTCCGCGCGACGGTGGGTATGCAACTCAATGGGCCTGAAACTCAGAAGTTTTCGACGTCAATCACGGGGTGAATTACACAGTCGCCGTGTTCGCGCCAAGATGCGGAGGCTTTTGCCACGCTGGCTTCGTCGTCGCTCTCCGCCAACACAAACACGACGTCCGAGCGCAATCCGATCCACGCTCCTCCAAAGGCCACGCCAGGGTTGCGATTTGGGCCAGTTCGCTCAAATATCTCCACCACTTTTTTCTTACTGTCAGGTTTAAGGCGGAACTCAACTATGAACTTCATGATTCACCTGTAAGTGTTGGGTAGCTGGCGAGGCCCATTGATTGAATAATCTGACAAACGCGGCGGCCCTAATCCTAACTCAAGAGGTGCCGCTTGGTACAGCCATTTTGTCTCACGAACCGGTCTTGAACGGCCCAGAGCCATGCGATCGGCTTGGGTGTCGTGAAGCGGAGTAAAGAATCAGCATGCCTGAAAACCGAATCGACATCGGCCCCTCACCCGCCGGCCGCGGCTTTCGGTTGGAGGCGGCGCAATGGCTGCCGCGCCCTCGGGTTCAGGTGTTCGCGTTTTTCTCCGATGCGTTTCAGTTGCAAACGCTCACGCCGCCGCATTTGCATTTTTTGGTCGTCACGCCGCCGCCGATTGTATTGTGCGGCGGGGCACTGATCGATTACCAGTTGCGGCTCTATGGCTGGCCGCTGCGGTGGCAAAGCCGGATCGACGCCTGGGAGCCGCCGCGGCGGTTCATCGACGTGCAGACGCGTGGGCCGTATCGCCGCTGGCATCACGAGCATCTGTTGGAAGAAGCCGACGGCGGCACGCTGTGCCGCGATATCGTCGATTACGATGTGCCCGGCGGGGGAGTGATTCACCGCCTGTTCGTGCGGCCCGATCTGCTGAAGATCTTCGCCTTCCGCCAGCGGAAGCTCAGCGAACTGTGTGACGCCACGAGCGGGCCGCTGGCGCCGATAGGACATCAAGCACGCTAGGCCCGGCCACACACTAATTTGTTTTGAACCACAGAGACACAGAGGCACAGAGACGGATTTTTAAAATCGATCGAAACCCTTCGCTGCCCTTTGAACTCAATTTGCCGCTAATCAAATAGTCACACGCACTTCAAATTCTTGTTTGTGTCTTTTGTGCGGTTTCGTGGCCAAAAAAAGTCTCCCGTGAGTTTGTAGCCACCAAACCGCACAAAAAGCACAAAAAAAGAAAGGCGTCTGGCGGCGAAGAGATCTCTCGGTCTGTCACGGAAAACACATCTCAATGATCGAAAAATCATCGTCCAGTTGATCCGATCCCTTCAGCCGCCGCGCGGTGGCCAGCAGGCGGTCCATTAGTGATTGCGGGGAACTCGACGGCTCGGCTATAAAGCTGACGAACTCGTCGAACTTCCACTCCGCCCCGTCGCTGCTGTGGATTTCGTGGCAGCCGTCGCTGTAGACGTACAGCCGCGAACCGGCGGGGACCGCACATTGACTAGTCTCAAACTCGGGCCACGGCATCATGCCCATCATCGGGCCGTCGGATCCTAACCGCTGCGGCAGCGAGCCTGCGGGCTGGTCGCCGGCGAACAGCAACGCGTCGGGATGGCCGCCGCCGGACCAACTGAGCGTCTGCGTGGGTCGATGGTACACGCCGTACCAGATCGTAAAGAACTTCTCGCCGTAGTTCTCGGCGGGGAAGGCGTCGTTGAGCGCCCCGAGTACCTGCCCTGGCACGCGCACGTCGGCCCCGGCCAGCGCCTTCGACCGCAGCACGTTCATCACCGTCACCGAAAGCAGGGCCGAATCGAGGCCGTGCCCTGTCACGTCGAGCAGGTAGACCGCCAGATGATCGTCGTCGATCCAGTGATAGCCGAACGTGTCGCCCCCTAAGTCAACGCACGGCACGTAGCGCGAGTCGATGCGAATTGGACTTTCGGTCGGCGTGGGCAGCAGCGACATCACGAACTTCACCGCCGCCTCGATCTCCTCCGCCATCCGCTGCTGGCTGCGGGCCAGCGCCGCGTACGCCTCGTTGCGCTCCAGCAGGTTGATATAGCCCTGCGAATGGTGGCGGATCCGCGCGATCAGCTCGATTTTATCTGGCAGCTTCACCAGGTAATCGTTCGCCCCCCGGGCAAACGCCTCGGCCTTGGTCAGCGGCTCTTCCTTCGACGAGAGTACAATCAGCGGCGTATCGCGCGTGGCCGGATTTGCGCGGAAAAACTTGACCAGCGTCAGCCCGTCGATTTCCGGCATCACCAGATCCTGCAGGATGACCGTCGGCCGCAGCTCGTTCGCCATCGGCAAGGCCTGGATCGGATCGCTGCAATAGTGCAGCGTGATCTCCGGCTGCTCGGAGAGCATCCGGCGCACCGCCTCGCCAATGATCGGCTGGTCGTCGATCAACAGCACTTTGATTTGAAAGGCGGAGAGGCCGGTGGGGATGATATTCATGGGGATGGTCGTTGTCAGAGGTATGTTGTCCGTTATCGGACTTCCCAAGCAAGGGCGAAGTTGACCAGGAGCAGTAGTCAGACCGAATTGACCACGTCGCAAAACAATAGCAGCTTAACTTTCATGGTGGCACTTTTCTAATTCGTCGGCCCCATGCTGCCCCGGTGATCGTTCCAAGAAGCGTAAAACCAATAATAGCTAACTCGCCAAGTCCCTTATTGTGGCGGGTAATAATCACTTCAGCCATGAAATAGCCAAAGCAGAAACCCAAAAACGCACCGAATAATGCACCGAGAACCAATCCAAATAGCCGTGCCATTGGGTTTCCTTGTGGCTTCACGGGATTTCTTGTTAGAGCCACTACCGCTTGCGATACACCACCGTCTGCCCCAGCGTTTCGCGAACCAAATCAGTGCTAACTCCAAACAGACTTTCCGCCGCGCCGATGATCAGGATTCCTTGCGGCAAGAGCGCGGCACTGAGCGCCTGGCAGAGCCGCTCGCGCGTCGGTTGGTCGAAATAAATCAGCAAATTGCGGCAGAGGATCAAATCGAACATGCCCAGTTGCGGCAACTCGCGCGTGAGATTCAACCGGCGGAACTCGACCTGGCCCCGAATCGCCGGGTCGATCTCCCAGGCCCCGCTTGCCTGGCGAAAGTAGCGTGTCCGCTGATCGGCTGTGACCCCTCGATCGACTTCGGCCGGCGTATACCGCCCGGCCTGTGCGACGGCCAGCGTGTGGCCCGAGATGTCGCTGGCCAGAATCGGGAAATCGGCGGGCGTCAGATCGGGCGTCGCATCGCGGGCGGGTCGATTTCTCAAGAAGTCGGCCAAGCCCATGCCGACGCTGTACGCTTCTTGCCCCGTGGCGACCGCCGCGCACCAGATACGCGACTGCGGCGCCGTCGTGTATCCGGCGATGATTCCGGCTTTGCGCCGCTCGATAAGCCGCGCGGCCAGCTCGGGCAGGATCCGCCGGCGCAGCTCCTCGAACGGATGGCCGTCGCGATTGAATGACGTCTCGTTCGTGGTGATCGCCTCGATGACCTGGTCTTTGAGCAGCAGCGAGTCGGCTTGCAGCAAACGTTGCACCAGCGCGGCGTACGACGCCAGACCGTTGCCGATCAGCACCGGCTCCAGCCGCGTTTTCACGAGATACTGTTTGTCTTCGCCGATCGCCAGACCGCACAAATCGTGCACGGCTTTGCGAACGCTTCCAAACTCGGCAGGGCTTAGTTCCACGGCTTTACCCCGGCCCAAGGAGTTGAGCGATCCGCGGAGCGATTTGCTCCAGCGGCAGTACCGTGTCGACGTGCTGCGTGGCCACCGCCGCGCCAGGCATGCCCCACACCACGCTCGTCGCCTCATCCTGGGCAATCACATAAGCGCCGCTCCGCTTGAGCGGACCCAGGCCGCTGGCGCCGTCGTTGCCCATGCCGGTGAGCACCACGGCGATGAGCGCCTGCTGATACGCCACGGCGGCCGAGCGAAACAACACGTCGACCGCCGGCCGGCAGCCGTTTTCCGGCGGCTGATCGTTGAGTGCCGTTAGAACGTTTTCTCCCTGGCGACGTACCAGCAGATGCCGCCCTCCCGGTGCAATGTACGCCGTGCGCGGCTGCACCGGTTCACCATCGCCGGCCTCGATCACGCGGTAGTCGCATTTCTTCGCCAGGTTGGCGGCGAAGTAACTCGTCATACCCGGGGGCAAATGCTGCACGATCAACAGCGGGGCCGACGTGTGTTTCGTCAGCAGCGGCAGCAGCCGCGTGAGCGCCTCGGGCCCGCCGGTCGAGGCGCCGATGGCGACGGCTTGATACCGGCTCGTCGGGCGAGCGGCCGGCGGCTGATCTGTTGTTGTGTGAAACGGCTGCGTTGCCAAGCCTCGCAGCGGCCGGTGGCGGCGCTGCGCAAACAGTTCGATCTTCTCTAACAACTGCTGGCGCAGCAGGGCCGCGTTGGCCTGCTCGTCGGCGCTGTCCGGCTTGCGGATGAAATCGAACGCGCCGCGTTGCAGGCCTTCGACGGTCACGGCGGCGCCGCGATCCGTCAGCGCGCTGACCAGCACCACGCCCACGGGGGGCTGATCGGGGCGCGAGGCGTTGAACTGCTGGATGTCGCTGAGCGTATCCAAGCCGCCGCGTCCGGGCATGTTGACATCCAGCGTGACCAGGTCCGGCGGCGATTGGCGGATGAACTCGACCGCCTTTTCGCCACTCCACACCGAGCCGACCACGCGCACGCCGGCGCGGCCGTCCAAGGCGTCTTGCAGCACGCCGCGGAAGATGCGCGAGTCGTCAACGATCAGAATACGCAGCGGTGCGGCGGACATGCTTTATAGTTTGAAGCGTCCCACCGGTTTCCGCAACTCCTTGGCCACCTGGTCGAGCGCTTCGGCCGCACTGTTGACCGCCGCGGCCGAGCTGCTGGTCGCCTTCGCGGCGCCGCTGACGGCAGCGATGCTCGAGGAAATGTCCTGCGACGCCTTGGCCGACTCGCCGACGTTCCGCGAAACATCGGTTGCGCCGTGCGACGCTTCGGCGATGTTCCGCGACATGTCGGTGGCCGCTTTGGCCACTTCGGCGATCGCGCGGGCGATGTCGCGCACCCCCTGGCTCGCCTCGCCGACGTTGGTCGAGATCGTCTGCGCCGCCTGCGTCTGCTTCTCCACCGATTCGGAAATCCGGTCGGCCGAGGCGTTAATCAGCTTGATCACGTCCGCCACGTTGTGGATCACGCCCACCGCCTCGCGGGTGCCGTTCTGCACTCCTTCGATCTTCCGCGCGATGTCTTCGGCCGCCTTGCCGCTTTGATTCGCCAGTTCTTTGATCTCGTGGGCGACGACGTCGAAACCCTTGCCCGCCTCGCCGGCGGAGGTGGCTTCGATCGTGGCGTTGAGCGCCAGCAGGTTGGTCTGCAGAGCGATCATTTTGATCGCCTCGGTCACCTTGCTGATCTCCTGGCCCGCTTCGGTCAGCGACTGGATGGTGCGGGTGGCGGTCTCCGCCATGGTCATTGCCTGCGTGGCCACCTTCGATCCTTCGCGGACGTCGGCCAGCACGAAGTCGAACGAGCCGGAAATCTCGCGCACCGCGGTGGCCACCACGTTGACATTCGTGGAAGTCTGCTCGGCAGCCGACGAGATCGTGCCCGCGTTGACGCTCATCTCTTCGCTCGCCGAGGAGAGCGAAGCCAGGTTGACGCTCATTTGCTCGGATGCCGCCGCCATGGTGCCGATATTCGTGGACAACTCTTCCGCCGCCGCCGCCACACCGGAAGACTGCGAAGTGACTTCATCGCTTTGCGACAGCAGATGCTTTGAGATCCGCCCCAGGTCGGCCGAAGAATGCCCCAGCTTTTCGGACGAGGCGTGGATTTCGGAAACGATCGTGGAGAGGGAGCAAGCCAGGCTATCGGCCGCCGAAGCCAGTTCGCCCACCTCGTCTTGCTGGTCCATGCCGATCCTGTGCGACAAATCGCCGTCG
>JAIOQB010000436.1 GCA_021413585.1 Planctomycetia bacterium | reverse complement strand
GGCGGTTTAAGGCTGTCGGTGGTTGGCTGTCAGCTATCGGCTATCGGCCGGAGGGGTAGGGGGAGGGCAAGCGTTGCCCTGTGCCGTCGGTTTCAATTGCCAACAGCGTAGGGTGGGTCGCAGACCCACCAGATGCACGTCCGAAAAAGTGGTGGGTCTTCGACCCACCCTACCTCTTCCTCGCTTCCCCATCTCTGTGTCTCTGTGCCTCTGTGGTTCAAAACGAATTTGGTTGCGGCTGGCCTGACTCTGCGCACTCCGAAGCTCAAATCTCCAAATACTCCTCCAGCGCCTCTCGCATCACGCCGCGGTCGGCGTCTTGCCCGGTCCAGATGCGGAAGTTGATCGCCGCCTGGCCGACGAGCATCCCCAGGCCGTCGAGCGTCGTGCAGCCGCGGGCTTTGGCGTCGCGCAACAGCCGCGTTTGCGGAGGGTTGAAAACGACATCGGCCACGACCAGCGGCGGGGCGAGCGTCGACATGGCCAGCGGCACGCGGGCATCAGGATTGCCCAGCCCGATCGACGTGGCGTTGACCAGCAGGTCGGTCCCCGCGGGCACTTCGTAATCGCCCGACCAGGGAATGAACATTGCCGAAACTTTAACCCGGTCGCTCACAAGATCGGCCAACTGCTGCCCCCGCTCGGAAGCTCGATTGACCACGACGATCTCCGCCGCTCCGGCCCGTCCCAGCTCGACGGCGATCGCCCGCGCGGCACCGCCGGCACCCAGGATCACCACATGCTTGCCGGCCGGATCGATGAGCGGGCGGAGCGACTCGATGAACCCTCGGCCGTCGGTGTTGTCTCCCAGGTAGCGTCGCCGGCCGTCGGCCGCTTCCTCACGGCGGATGCAGTTGACGGCGCCGATCAGCTCGGCCGAAGGGTCGAGCCCGTCGAGGTGCTGGACGACGGAAACCTTGTGCGGGATCGTGATGTTGCCGCCGCAGAAGCCCATTGCCCGCAGGCCGCGCATGGCATCGGCCAGTTGGTCGGGTGGGACTTCGATCGTCAGGTAGCGCCAGTCGAGCCCGGCGGCGGCGAGCGCCTTTTCCATCATGAACTGCGTCGGATTGCCGGCCACCGGCTGGCCGAAGCAGCAGAGCAGTTCTTGCAGCGAAGCATTGGTCACGTGGCGCAGCCCCCGGATCGGCGAGAAGAATGGAACTGATCCATCTTGGCGCGCGAGGGGGGAAAATTCAATGTGGAGCGCGGGGGACGCAAAATGTCTAATGTCTAAGCTCGAATGACGAAGGGAGGAGCTGCGCACGTTGGTAACGGCAGGCTTGACTCTCTCTTCCCTTAGAGTGCCGGCGGCTGTCCGCTAGGACCGTTGCCAAATGTGCCCCAGCCGTCCGGGTGACCGCCGAATTCCGCACTCAACTCGGCCAACTCGCATTGCACAGCGAGCACATTTTCATGCGAGCCGAGCATTCGCACCGAGCACTCACACGTCCAAGGCAGGCTACATTCCGCGCTGGCATAGGTGCTCACGCGATATCCGAGTTTGAACGCCACTTCCGCCAACGATTTAGCGGCATTTTCGTCGGGGACCGCAACATGGAAATTAATAAACATCGGCTTCGACATGTCGGAGCCTTCATCTTCAATGCGTTGAAGCGCTTCCCCATCGGAGTCATTTGGAAAACCGTCTGTCATGCACAGTCTTTAATCGTTTACCGTGATTCGCACATACAGCGCCGCAAACTTACTGCGATGTCCGAGAAGATTAACTGCCCGATTAAATCGGCGTGACTTCGCCGTCGCTGGACACTGATTGGTCTATGACGCTGTGGACAATTCGGCTGGGTAATTGCACGACGACTCGCCCCGACACGGCCTGACGACGGCGCAGCTCCTCCCCAATTCGCCTCACGTCATTGTCGAACTGCGCGGCGAGACAGTGGCGAATCTCTCGAATCTCTTCGGTGATGGAATCATGAACCATCGTCAATCCCCATGAGTTCATCTGGCGTGCAAATGATTGGCGGCTCATACCGGGCCGCCCGGCAAATGTGTTCGATCCGACCGCGAAGCACCGCATTCGCGATATGTCGGAAGTTCCACGTCAACAGATATTGTATACCGTGGACTGCTGCGATGGCGATATGGAAAGCGTCCCGTGGCTCAGAAGCGGGAACAGCCTTTCCGACAATCAAAGCTTGAGCCAACGCATCGACTTCGCCCGAAACGCCGAGCAATTCGATCCTATCGATTTCACGGAGCCGTTCAGCTGCAGCCGTTGGATCACCAGCGCTGCATTCGTCGAGCACCAACTGAGATATGTAAAGCTTAAAGTTCGTCGCGTCACCGGTCCACCATGTGCGGGTTGCCAATTGACGAGCCGCGACGACCGGATCGGGATGAGATCGGCCCGCAAGGTGGCCGATGACTGTTGTTTCAAGATAGACCGTTTCCATCACGCTATTTTAGCATGACCAAACTCCAAGGAAACCGGTCGGTCAGATTCGCCTGCCATGCTATTTCCCAAGCACGATGGCGCGAGGCGACTTCTCGCCACCCAATCTTCGCGCCTTGATCCTCACATACGGCGCCACAAACTGGCTGCGGTGGCCGAAGCTGCCGCGGGGGGCTTCGGGTTTCGCGTGTAGCGGCTCTTGCAGGTCTTCGATCACGAAACCCGCGCGGCACAGGCCGCCGAGGAGGTCTTCCCAGCGGTGCAGGTATTCGAGCGTCCCCTCCTCGCGATGCGGGCTGCCGACGACGGCGGGGAGCGGACCTTGGCGGAAGTAGGGCTCGATCAGTTCATAGCCGCGCGCTGCGGGCGCGATGTCGGCTTGCAGGCTGGTGGGTTGCTTGTGCTGGCTGATGTAGATGCCGCCCGGCGCGGTGACGCGGGCGACATGCTGATAGACCTTCAACACGTCGGGCACATAACACGTGCTCACCGGATGCACCACGACGTCGAACGACGCCGGATCGAGGGCCGAGAGATCATCGATCGACGCTTGCACGGTACGGATGGTCAGCGCGCGGGCAGTGGCCGCGGCCCGGTCCAACTCGAGCATGTCGCCGCTGATGTCGACCACCGTCACCGCGGCCCCGGCCGCCGCGTAGAGGACGCTCTGCCGCCCGCCGCCGCTGCCCAGGCACAACAGCCGCCGCCCGGCGAGCGGGCCTTCCAGCCAGCCGGCTGGGTCGAACGTATGAATCGCGGCGCGGAACTCGTCGTCGGAGATCGGCTTGGCGAACCGCCGCTCGTGGCGCGCCCTGGCGTCCCACGCGCGGCGGTTGTGCTCGTGGGCCGGCGAGGGGCGCGATGCGTCATCGTGGGACATATTGGTAGCGTGGGTGCTTGCACCCACGTCATGAATGTCTAATGTCTAAGCTCGAATGACGAATGGTGGAGCTGCGCACGTTTGTTTAGTCATTCGTGTTTCGACATTCGTCATTTCTGAATGCCGTGGGTGCAAGCACCCACGCTACGTGTATGGCAATCCAACTGCCGACGTACCATCAAGCCGCTTTCACAACTCTTCGTCGCCGCCACATCCCCACGGCCAGCATCATACCACCGCCTGCCAGCAGCGTGAGGCTGGCCGGCTCGGGTACGGCGTCGGCGGCGAAGACAAACACATGCAGTGGATCGCTACCGTACGAATCGTCCCAGACGAGAATCTCGCCCGAATGTTGGTTGTAGACGACATTGTAGGCATCGTTCACGGAGTTCCCATCCGGATCAAACGACCGTACTTGCCCTGACGGATCGACGATCGAGAAATAATTGGTGTGGCCGGAGCCGCCAAATGTGTCGGCACCGCCGACGAGCAAATTGCCCTCGCTATCGAACTGCAGCCACGCGGCGGAAAGTTGCGTGGTCACCAGCGTGCCGTCGGTGAACAATTGGACCGGCGTCGGCCAGGTGGATGTGTCGAATTTGCGAATCTCGCCCACGGCGGATCCATAGCCGACACCGACGTAGGCGTTGCCCGCCGCATCGAACGCCACGCCGCCGCTTCCGACGCCATTGATGTCGGCCGGGCCGGCGATCACCGGGTCAACATGACCGTTGGTGATATTCAACAGGTCGACTCGATTTTCTGCGAAGTCGCTGGAGGTGACCGCCAATTGAGTGCCATTGCGCCAGGCGGCGTTGCCGAGAAAGTTTCCTCCTGCCACTCCCTCGAACCACTGCACGCCGCCCGGGTTGTTCGCGTCAAAAATGCCCAACGAGCCACTGCCATTGCCCACCGCCACTTTGCCGGTCTGCTGATTGATCGTCAGGAACACGGGCGGGTTGTACCAGATGTTGTCGAGCGTCGGCAGCGGCAGATCGCCGACGTAGTTGAAGACATGCGAGCCGGGGGCCGTCTCGACCCGGACCTCGCCGTAGCCGGTGAAGAAGGCGGTGATGCGCGTCGTCACCAGCACCAGCCGGCCGTCGGGCAGGTTGTCCATCTGCGTGCCACCCTGCGACGTGCCGGGTGCAGACGAGATGGCCGGCAGATCGAACTCCCGCGACGGCTGGCGAGTGTAGGAGTCGAACAGACTGGCGGCCGCGGGTTGGGCCGACAGCAAGGTTGCGGCGAGGAGAGACAATATCAAGATCGAAGCGAAGCGGCAGCGGGAGGGGTTCATGGTGCGCATCAAAGTTCCTTTCAGCAAAGAAATCATTGGCCAGGTTCTCTAGTTGGGCTGCCGTCGCTACGGCAGCCAGGGGGTTTTCAGGAAAGCAAAGATTTACGGAAACACATCTCCCGGCACGATGTCGTTATTCGCCCGCGTGCCAAGGGCTCGCAGGATCGGCATCGAGAGTTGGATCGACAGCGGCCGAACCGCGGCGTCGCACAGCAGCACCTGCGCCGCGCCGGGGTGATCGCTCCAGATTTCGTTGTGTTGCAGCGTGTTGACCGTAGTCGTGACGTCGAAGATGTTCTGCCCGTTTGACCATTGAGCGTCTTCGGACGTGCCGCGGCCGGTGTCTTCAGCGACGATGATCGTCTGGCTCAGGCCGTCGCTGATCTCGCCGCGGCGCGTGGCGACTTCGTAAAGCATCGTGCCATTGCCGGGTTGCAGGCCGATACCCTGGGCGCCGTACAGGCCGCCGTAGTCGGCCGCACCCAGGCCGTCGTCGGTGCGCGGGCCGACGCGGCCGGCCGCGTTACGCGACATGCTGGGGCAAAGCAGCAGCGGCATGACGCGCGAGGCCGCCGTCCGATTGGCCGCCGCATCGTACGGCAGGCTTTTGTTGAACTGCTCGAAGACTCGCGTTTGCTCGATGTACGGCAATAGAAACACGCACCAGGAAAGTTGCCGCTGTGTGGTGCTGCCAACGGGCCGCTTGTCGAGGCAGCCGATGGGAAACGCACCCTGATCGTCGGCGTACATCGTCAAGGCCAGGCCGATCTGCCGCAGGTTGCTGGCGCACGAAGTTCGCCGCGCCGCCTCGCGGGCGGCCTGGACGGCGGGGAGCAGCAGGCCCAACAGCACGCCGATCACGGCGATGACTACGAGCAGCTCGACGAGCGTGAACCCAGCTCGACGAGTGGCTGGCGGCAGAGCGCAGCGATGCCCCAGACGTACGGTTCTGGGGCTTCGCAAAGCCTCAGCTCCAGGCACCCGTTGCAGCACCCGCGCGGCGGTATCGCTTGTGGATCGATCCATAAGCCCAGCGTCCGAGCCGGCACCCTGACTGCGTCGCGCGTGGAGCGATCTCCCCATCGATAGCGGGAGACAGCGGCGCAATCGGTCGACACGTCGACGACAGCGCACGCGCGGCGGCGTTCAGGAGGCAAGCTCGGTCAGCAGCGTTCTCGCGTCAATACGTGACGTTTCGCGCGGCCTGCCGTCCCTCGCGGCGAGCCACTCGTATGGCGCTGGTAGGTCTTCTGACTTCCGAGCTGGGGAAAAGCCTGGCCTTCTCGCCGCTCGTTGGCTGCGTCAAAAACGCGGCCCCCAGCGACAATGGCAAAAGAGTCAGGCTCCCTCGTAGCACTCGGTTACAGCGGCGGGGCCGTCCCGGGTTTTCACCGGAGTTCCCTGTTTCGTCGGCCGTTTCGCAAGAAACGTCCGACCACCAGCGCACGCATGTAGGGGGAGTTTAGCAGGCTGCTGGCAGGTTGTCGAGGGTCGGGATGAAATAGCCGAACGGGAATGGGCGGATGTCCGTCGCGTCAACGGCCCACAAATTCGATGGGAATCCTTAG
The DNA here is from genome assembly GCA_021413585.1 of Planctomycetia bacterium. GTDB lineage: Bacteria > Planctomycetota > Planctomycetia > Pirellulales > UBA7805 > JAIOPX01. The sequence continues at coordinate 11,575 of JAIOQB010000436.1, read as the reverse complement.
AGGCATTTATAAGCAGATGCATCTAAAAACAGGCAGGAAGCCGGTTGATTGCCTATAATCCAACGTAGATATATATAGAGGCAGAGCATGTTCTTCGAGCGGGGAGAGGAATCGATGGTCACTGTAATCCGCGATCGCGATCTGGCAGAGCAGTTGATCGCCCAGCGCCGCGCGTGGGGGGCCGACCATCACGACGAAGTGTGGGAGGGGGTATATATGATGTCGCCGTTGGCGGACGACGAACACCAGTTTATTACGGGCCGAATGCACACGATTCTCGATCTCGTGGTTGGGCTGCCGGCGCTCGGCGTGGTTCGACCGGGCGTCAATGTCAGCGACAGGCGGAACGACTGGGCAAAGAATTATCGTTGCCCCGACGTAGCCGTTCGCCTGCAAGACGGTCGGGCCGAGATCCGCGGCGCCTACTGGCTGGGGGGACCGGACTTTGTGGTCGAAGTCGTCAGCCCCGACGACCAGACCTACGAAAAGCTGCCGTTCTACGAAATGATCGCCACGCGCGAGGTGTTGGTTGTCGATCGGCGCCCCTGGGCGTTGTCGCTGTACCGGTTGGTGGATGGCAAGCTTGTCGAGGTGGGCCGCGCCACCCTGGAGAACGGCGCCACACTGGGCAGCGACGTCGTCCCCTTGGCTTTTCGTCTGATTGCCGGCCCGACGCGCCCTCAGATCGAAATTAGTCACATCGGCGGCGATCAGCACTGGATCATCTAGGTTTGCGCGATCGGCCAATTCGCAAGGGAACCATCCATGACGCTTTTGGAATTGCTGCTGCTGTTGTTGATTGCCGGCGTGTGCGGCGGCATTGCCCGCAGCCTCACGGGTTATTCCCACGGCGGTTGCCTGGCTTCGATCGTGCTGGGGTTCATTGGGGCCCTGCTGGGGATGTGGCTGGCGCGGCAGTTGAAGCTGCCCGAGCCGCTGCCGATCACCGTGGGCGACCACACGTTCTCCGTGATCTGGTCGATCGTCGGCGCGACGCTGTTCGCGGCGGTGCTGAGCTTCCTGACGCGGCGCGGGCCGACGGGGGAGTAGCGCTGGGCTGCGCAACATCTTTTGCAAGTAGTCTGTTACAATTGGTTATATGAAACCGAAAGTATATCTTGAAACCACGATTGTCAGTTACCTCACGGCCTGGCGTGGTCGAGACATTGTCATGGCCGCCCAGCAAGAGATTACGCGCGAGTGGTGGACGAATCGACGCAGTGCCTTTGAAGTATATGTTTCCCAAACCGTTGTTGTGGAGTCGAGTGCGGGTGACAAAGACGCAGCACAGCGCCGTTTAGAAGTCTTGGCACAGTTGCCGCGACTGGACATCACCCAGGACGCTGAGCGACTGGCGAGAGAGTTGATGACTAGAGTTCCACTTCCTGCCAAAGCGCAAATCGATGCCTTGCACATCGCTATTTCCGCGGTGAACGGGATGGACTTTCTTTTGACTTGGAATTGCACGCATATTGCCAATGCAACTCTGCGTTCAAAAATCGAATCCGTGTGTCGGCTGGCCGGATACGAACCACCAGTCATCTGCACCCCGCAAGAAATGATCGAACAAGGTGAGTCCGATGATTGATCCCATTGTGGAAGAAGTCCGCAAAGCCCGCGACGAATATGCGCGTCGGTTTGAGTACGACTTGCACGCGATCTGTGTCGATTTAAGATCCGAGCAACGGCGCGACGGCGGTCCGGTGGTTTCCTTTCCGAAGAAGGCCGTGCAAGCAATTGTGCCCACCGCACCGACGCATCCCTGAAGCGTTGTCTTGAATCGCCGCCGATCTTTCCCCCCTGGCGGTGCCACGATGGGCATGCGGCTCGTTGGTCGCAAATCGGCCACCGCCTGACGCAGCCTGTTTCGGTGAGGAATCCCGATTGGGCGACGAAGACAGTTAGAAGCCATACTGGATGTTGGCCGCGATTACGGAAGTTTGGCCACAAAAAGGCACAGAAGACACAAAGAAGGTTGGAAGGTGCGTGCGGTGATGCAGATGCAGCGGGGCTGGGGGTTGGTGGTGGGGGCGGGGTTGGCGATCGTCGTGGCGGTTGGCTGTTGGAGTTTGCACGCGCAGGGGAAGGAGGCGGCCGCACCCGCGGCGCGTACAACTTCGCGGCCGGCGTTCTTGATTTCGCATTGGAGCATTCCCCAGGGGAAGGAGCGGCTCGAGGCGTTCACTCAAGCCGGCTTCAACACGATCCTCGTCGAGCCGGCCGATCTGCCCGCGTGCCGCCAGCATGGCTGGCAGGCGCTGTTGGCGGTGCCGGCCGATCGGGCGGCCAAGTACGCGGCCGATCCGGCCGTGTGGGGTTACTTCCTGCTCGACGAGCCGGCCCGCAAGCACATCGCCTACGACACGCTCGCGCCGAAGTTCGCGGCGTTTCATCAGCTCGATCCCGCGCGACCCGCTTACGTCAACCTCAACGAAGAGGACGACCCGGCAGCGTTCATCCAGGCGGTGCGCCCCAGGGTGCTGAGCTACGACTATTACCAATGGTGGGCGGGCAACGAGCCGTTCTTTCCGCTGCTGGAGAAGTTTCGCTCCGCCGCGGTGAAGGCGAACATCCCGCTGCTGTGCTGGGTCGAGGCGAGCGCCGCGCGACGCGGCCCGATTGGGGCCGACAACGAAGGACGGATTCGGCATAGCGTCTTCTCGGCGCTGGCCTACGGCGCGAAGGGAATCCAGTGGTGGTACTGGCGGCCGGAAAATCGCGACGTTCAGCGGATCAACGCCGAGTTGAAGCTGCTCGGCCCGGAACTGGTGAATCTCCACAGCGTTGACGTGTTCCACACCGGGCCGCTGTCGCGCGACACCCGGCCGATCCCGGCGGAGTGCTGGGTGCAGTCCCCCACCGAATCGCTGCTGCTGGGGCTGATGCAGAACGACCACGGCGACGACTATCTACTCGTTGCCAATAAGGACTGGAAAGCGGCCCGCACGGCCACGTTGAAATTCGCCCAGTCGGTGTCGGCGGTGGCGATGTTAAATAAAAAGACCGGCGGTTGGGTGGACTTGTCGCTATCGCCTCTCGGCGAAAAGCAAGCACTGTCAGTCGCCGGTGCCAATCGCACGTTGTCGCGCGAGTTGGCCGCTGGTGACGGCATGTTGCTGCGCGTGACACGCGCGGCCAAATAGCGCGCCCGCTACTTCAAATGCGGCCGCACCACGTCGGCCCGGATCGCGTACCCGGCGGCGTTGTTGTGCAGGTGGTCCTTGATGAACAGCTCTTCGCGGGGCTTGCCGTCGGGGCTTAACAGCGCCGGCCAGAAGTCGATGTAATCGAGGTTCTTGCCCGCGATGATGTTCTTGCCTGCGGCAGTGTTCTTGCCCTCGGCGATGTACTTCTGGATCAGCGCGTTGCCTTGCTGCTGCTTCTCGCGCTCCGACCAGCGGGCAGGGCTGGGGTTCATCGACAGGTAGGCGATGCGGGTTTCCGGCAGCGCCGCGTGGACCTTGTCGACGAACGCCTTGAACTGCTCGAACACATACTCGGGCGACTTGCCGGCGTGGATGTCGTTGCCGCCGGCTTGCAGGACGATCAGCCGCGGCTTGCAGGGAATCACGATCCGGTCGGCAAAGTACACGGCGTCGCCAATGCCCGAGCCGCCGAAGCCCCGGTTGATCACCTTCTGGTCTGGAAAGTCCTTGGCCAGCGACTTCCACATCCGAATGCCCGAGGCGCCGGTGAACAAGATCGCCCCCTGCGGCGGCGGGCTTTTCGCGTCCGCCGCTTCGTAGGCCTGGATTTCCTTTTCCCACTGCGCGTGTTCGCGCGGGGCAGGCGACTTGGCAGTTGGCGCGCCGGCCGCCGCAACGCCCGACGCCGCCAGGAAACCGCAGACGACAAAAGCCGCGGCCAGCGGGCCGGGGTGGGTCAGCAGCAGTTGGTTCATGCCAGGGCTCTCAGTGAGCATCGTGTAACATTTGGGCATTGGGCAACGAGTGGGGTTCGGTCTTACTTTCCGAAGAACGCTGAAATGTCAAAATACACTACGCGCTGCTGCCCGCGAGCGTTGGCCCAGGTAAGAACGTCCATGGGCGTGCCGCTGAAGTCACTCAGGGCCTGGCTCACCGGACGATAGCCGGGCAAGTGGCGCTGCATCCATTGATATTCTTCCGCGATGCTCTGCACCACAATCGCGTTTTCAGGGGTACAGCCGTCTGGGGTGCTGCCGTCCGAGGCGCTCCCCTGCGATACGCCACGGCCCCGACGGAACAAAAAGTCAAGCAAACCCATGCCAGGCCCCTTTCAATCCAGACGTTCTTTGGCAAGCCGCGAACAAACGGACGGCGCGGCCGCATTGGACGACTTGATTTTAGCCACGAAACGGCACAAAAGACACAAAAAAAGGGGGAGGGGCCGTTCGCGCGGTGTTCGCGCCCCGTTCGCGCCCCGTTCGCGCCCCGTTCGCGCCCCGTTCGCGCCCCGTTCGCGCTCTGTTCGCGCTCTGTTCGCTCTGCGCCAGCCGGCTGTTTTTGTGCTTCTTGTGCGGTTTCGTGGCTAACACTGGAATATCAATGCGCTCCCCTGCGGGTCGCGGCTAAACGGGCGTTCGCGCCCCCGTTCGCGCCGCGCTCGCGCGGTGTTTGCGCCCTGTTCGCGCGGCGCTCGCGCAGTGTTCGCGCAGCAAAAAGCCCTGCCTGGGGAGACCCAATCCCCAGGCGGATAGTGAAACGCCCGAGGAAACTGAGGTTTCCGCAATCGGTGCAGCGCCTGGTGCAGCGCTTGATGTAGAAATGCACCCGGTCGACGCCCCCGAGGCCGACCCCGATCTGGCGGCCGTGGCCGAGGCGTGGCCCACGTTGCCCGAGGCGATCCGGGCGGGCATCCTGGCGATGGTCAAGGCGTCGGGGCGGTAGGTGGGGCCGATCGGTGAGCGCTGCCATGTCGGCTCGGCAGGTTGCCGGGCGAGGGTCGCAACCGGGTAACACGACCGGCCGAGGTATAGCGACTGCGCATGGTTGAGCAGCCCAGCGATGCTGACAAGCAAGAGGTTCAGTGTTTCGCGTCGCCAGCCCGGGAGCCCCGTCCCCCAACACCGGCGAGTACCTAATCGGACGTTCCCGCCCGAATGTTTTCCGAAAATGCTAGCCTCACATTGCGTGGCAACTGCCGGGCAAACGAGCGCCCTGGGACCGGCCGCCGGTGAAGCCCTCGTGTCCAGGTCGATCGCCGACACGGCCCGACGTTTCAGGGCGGTATGTCGGCTGGCGGTCGCGACCCGGCCCAGGTAGGCCCCCATGGGCACGGTGCCTCCACAACTGTTGGGACTCCGGGGCGAACTAATTGCGCCGGGCAAAGTAGGTCTACGTGATGTAGCGGTCCGATTTGGCGGCCACGTGTGAGATGAGACGGCGCGGCGGTGGCAACGGTTACGTTCAACGTGGCAAGGGGTTACGCCGACAGCAAAACTCACCTGCCCCGGCTAGGCCCCCTGATGGGAGGAAGCCCATTGAATGATGGGACTCCGGGCCGTTCTGGTGGCGCCGGGCAAAGTATGTCGGTTGCAAGAGGCAAAGCTGAACCGCACCAAAATTGCCGGCTATCGAACGTCTATGACACGGAAGGGACTGCGGACCACGTGGGGCGGTTGCCAGGGCGGAACTTAGTAGGAATGGGGATCGCTGGACGGTACAATAAATGCTGATGGGTGGTGTGGTGGGTGGCCGCAAAGAGATATTGCAAATTTTCCAGACATTCCCATAATTCCCTCACCAAGGCATGGACGCAGGCCGATCTTCCTGAAAGAAAAAAAGACACCCAGAGCTAGGCTCGGGGTGTCTCGCTCCAGGTGTGAACTAGAGCAAACGGCTTAGCGCTTCTTGCGCTTGGACTTCACAACGAGACGAAAGGCTTTAAGGCCTTTCTGCCATGCGTAGAGTCGCTTACCGTTTTTGAGGGTGATAAATGGTCTAAAAATGACCATCTCACCCTCACCGGGGTCTTTCTTGGAGGTCATGTTGAACCCCTCCAATTGGTTGCATCTACCGGCCAACAGCCACAATGGCCCAGGCCGACCGGCGGGCACTGGGAAAAATTGTCCTTGCAGTCAAAGTTCGGCTCTGCTACAAACGCAAAAAGGTGGTTTGGTTGCATCTATATCACCTAACGCGGGGCGGCGATGGTGTGTGAAGCCAGCGCAGCCAACGAGTCTCCACTTCGATCACTGCCAAAACCCCATGTCTCCCAAAGGTGTGGGGTTTTGGCGCGCGCAGTCTATGCGAAATGCGCAATTCTTAAAAGACCAATTTGCTATCGAACCATTGCTAGCAAAGGAGGCATCCCATGAGCAACGATGCGGTTCGCGATATCGTTGAAATGCGACCAGCTTTTTCCTGGGACTGTCCGCAGTGTGGCGTAGAGAATTTTTCTCGGGCCGTTGTCTGCGAAATGTCACAAGAGGAAATGCAGGAACTTCGGGATGACCACGGGGTTCAGCCATGGGAGACTGGCCACTTTCTTGTGAAGCCAGTGATTGTGACGTGCAGATCGTGCCGCACGGAATGCAAAACGGCAGATTATGCCAACGATTCGGAGTCGGACGATCAGGAAACAGAGGCCGGCGCGTAAGAGCGCTGCCGCCTTGAATGCTGGGCTTACTCGCAATGCGCAGCCCGGCCCATTGCAGATTAAATAATCCGCAAAATGTTTCCGCCAAATAACTGCGAACTTCCATGGCGCAGGTCGTCCCTGTCGATTGTCACTCCGTGACGTTCGCCCCATCCATCCATTGGGCGGCGGAACATAAATGCGCATCGTGCGCAATGTTCATCCATAAAGGCCGTGAAGTGCCAGAGAGGCAAGAGCGGGGGTGTGAGACTCACCCTTGCGATTCAGACTTTTTAACGGCTTTTCCGTAAGTGTAGAAACGATCAGTAATAAGTCAAGGTCCAGAATTGCTTAGGGGCTCGCCACCAACCGAAGTCAGTGGCGAGCCCCTGGGTGAATCTCACGGCCGTATTCTAACGTCTGCTCAATTGATGGCAAGCCAGAGCGGCCGGCGGTTCTGCTTTCGCCGCTGCTCGCTTCTCTTGGAGTCGTCATTGCTCCACAGGTGCGCGCCGTTGGATTCTACGACCAGAATCCGGTCGACCCCAAACGAGTACCCCGGCCTGGCCGGAATCTTTCCCGCCCCCTGGGGCCGCGTGCTGCGGCAGGGGGCATCTACTTCGACTCTTCGCGATTCAGTTTTCGGCTGTGAATATGGGAGCCATGCCGATAGTGCGTTGCGGCATGGTCTTTCTTGAGAATGCGGTTGAGCAAGTCCGATGGAGTTCGGCGCCGGCGGGGCTGGCGAACCGTCTGTCTCGCGCGCGTGCGCACGCGCACGCGGGCGAGGGGCACCAAGCGGCGGAGAATCGTTGCCAGACCCCCGGGTAGCTTCCAATAATGGAACCTACTTAGCCTGTTCGCCGAGCATTGAATTTTCAGAGTCAAGATGGGCAAGGAGGTTGCGATCATGTCCTACAAGACGCATCCTGAGCACGAGTTGCGCGACCTGATGGCGGCCGTTGTGCGGGCGGTTAAGCGGCAGGAACTGTGGGCCAACAATCGGCAGGCCGGAGCCCGAGGCCACACAAAGCACCACCCAAAAATGCAGACGGACCGGCCCAACAATGTGGACGGGGCATCTAGTTAGCGTCAGGGGAAGGAGAGGCAATCCAAAAGCCTCGCCCGCGCGTGTAACCTTTCCCCCCGTCCGAACGGGAAGCTGCGACGATCAATGCTGGGAACACAACTCCGGCTAGCGGACACGGCGGATCAAGTCGGCGCCGTCGCGGTCGAGCTGGCCGCGGCGGATGGCGGCGTTGATGGCCGACTTGAAGGCGGCCTTGATCTTGGGGCCGGTGCGGCGGTAGCCGAGTTGGCGAGCGGCGGCAGTGATGGCCTCGTCGCGGGATTGCCAAGCGCTACCCATCGCGGCCAGGAGCCGATGAACCAGGTGGTCGAGCCGGTAGTCGTCGATGCAGCGGCAGAGCAACGTGTACTGGCCGCCGGAATTGTCCAGGATGCCGCGTAGTACGGCAGACCTCAGGTCGCCGCTGAGGGCGTCGCGAATACGGGAGCCGACGCGGCGGTAGCCCAGTGCCCGAGCCACGTCGTCGATGGCCTGATCGCGATCGCGGGGGCCGCCGCCGGCGGAAAAGACCTCGCGGACGACGGCCATGACTTCATTGCGGTCGGTCGGGGCAATTTGGACCGGGCTAGTGCGTCCAGCTTCGTCGCGGACAGTAGCCTGCGATCTGGAGCCGATTTGTTTTTCGGATTCACCGTCGGCGTCCGGCGAAACCGCTACAGAAAAGACGGCTGATCCGGCGGAGGGCTTTCGTCGGGTGGAGCCTCGGTGACAAACGCCCCTGGCCAGCCGCCGTGCTGGTCAATGATCTTGTCTATCTCGGCCATGATCCGGATGGTTTCGGACAGCGCAACGACAATCCGATGGTAGTGCTCGATGTCGGCCTTGGAGAGGATGCGGCCCTTGCGGTCCTTGAGCCATTTGTGGCAGACCTGGTAGCCGCCAATGTGGAAGTTCCACACGTTCTCATCTACTCCCTTAAATCCGATGGACTGTGCCTTATCTACCCAAACCGTGTTCTTCGACCACGAGACTTTTTGGACTTCGGGATTCCGGCCGCCGATGAACTCGGTGATAGGCTGGTCGAGCTTGGGCGATTCCAGCAGGTGCAGGGCGACAAGTTCGCCACCGAGCCGGGCCAATTCATGGAACAGCACCGGCGGAGGAGAGATCGGGATTTGAGGGAAATCGGACATCAGCGGTTCTGCATACCGCTGGCGGTATTTCGGCGAATAAAGGATCGCGTAGACATAGTGAGCGATGCGCAAGTCCGCCGGTAATCCGGAACCATTCTCGCGTCGGGCAACTTCAAGGAGCGGAGTCGCCTGAGCTGTAAGATTCGTTTTGCTAGCTGCCTTGAATAGGCCAGATTCAGGCGTGTGCAAATGGGTTGGGAACACTACGGAAGCCCCGTAATGTGTGGCCATCTTGATCTCCACCAGATTCCTGCTGACGAAAGCATGCGTAAATATTTTCGATTCGTTTTGACCGATTGAAACAATAGCCAGATTATCGCCTGCAAGCATGTGATTCATTATTTGAAATCGCGGATTAAAAACCACTGCTTTGTCGAAGTAGACGAACCTGTTATCGAACGGCCTGTATGCGAGAGGCTTCACGCGTTCTTCGTCTACCATTCTTTTTCTGAAGTCCAGCCGAGCCTTTGGCAGTTTCCAGGTGTAATTATCTTTCAAATCGTATTGCTTCCGGATTTCATCATCTGAAATATTTTTATCGGCGAAGTGTCGCATTCGCTCCAGCAACGTCGATTTGTCTTCATCTGTAGCAAATGCATCGCGGTTAGATTTCATCCCCGCGCCGCTTATGTGGTAGATTCGATCGAGGCTTAGGCCAATGCTCAAAAACTCGTCTTGTATCGGCGAGTCGACATCCCGGAAGAGATAATGCGGCGGGAGGGTGGGAATAGTCCGGTAGGAGTTACTGGACACAGGATTCTCAAGCATTTTGTATTTGCTCTGTCTTGAACCCTGCGATTCCGAGTAAGCCGTTTGAGAATGTTCACGTCCTGGAACTCGGGAAGCAACTAGGATGCAAACTCCTTCAGTTATGTCAAAAACATTCTCGTCATCGGGAGCAGCGTCGCCTTTGTTGCTGTCTCCATACAAGTTGAGGATGGCCATGTGCGGGTAGTATTGAAGCAAGTTCCACCGCAATCCCCTTAGAGTTCGTCCATCCAAGTAACTGTTGCTCGTGATGTAACTAAAAATGCCCAAGGTTGTAGATTGGCAGATGAGGTCTGCGAGTCGAATAAATTTTATGTAATCGTTCTGCAAGTGATTGCGTTTGGATTTTTCCTCGATCCTCGATCCATCTATGAACAGATAAGCATTAGTTTGGTTCCGGATCCACGGGGCCATATTGGACGATAGACTAGCGTATGGCGGATTACCGATGACGACGGTGAATCGCTTGTGGCGTTTAATGTGGTTTACCTCTTGCGATTCCTGAGCCAGTTTTCCAAACAAGTCCGCCAGCTTGTGATTGGCAATGTCCGTGGGTGGTTCAAGGCTGTTGGTCAGGTAGATACGCAGGCGGTCGCCATCGCGGAATTGATAACCCGTCTCGCCGAGCTTCAAAGCCAGCTTGACGTGCGCGATGGCATAGGGGGCCATCATGATCTCGTACCCGTACAGACGCGGCAGCAGATGCTGGTGAACATAGGCGGACCAGCGGGAAACTATCTCAGGGTCGCGCCAGTTCTTTTTCTTTAGTTCGCGACAGAGCTTGTCTTTGACGGTCCGCTCAATCACTTCGATGCACTCGTAGAGAAACGTAGCCGTGCCGGTCGCCGGATCGAGGATCAGGACGAACGGATCGTCACCGTTGACATCCTTGGGCAGCTCCAGGGCCGGGAACTTGTTGCGCATCTCCGCCCAGGTGGCGGTAGATGCCAGCCCATCTTCCAGACCAAACTCCGTTTGCAGCAATTCGTGGACGCTGCGGACGATGTACGACACCACCGGCCGCGGAGTGAAAAAGACACCCCGCTGGATGCGCTGCTCTGGATCGTATTCCTTGAGGAACCCCTCGTAGAACCGGATGACCGGGTCTTCCTCCGGGTTCTCGTCGTTGAAGGCCGCTTTGATCGCCTCAATGTTCGTATTGCGCAGCAGGTCGATGACGTCGTTGATGCCAACCTCGTCCACGTCGAAGTGGAACTTGCCCCGGTTGAGTTTGAACAGGCTTTCCAGCAGGTTTTCGAGGAACGGGTTGGCGACCGACGTAAGCTGGACGAGATTCTGGGGCGTGATGTCGGCCGGCCGCGAAAAACTGGCCGAAAGCAGGCCGTAGGCCACCGTCTGGGCGTACATGTCGGCAAAGCGATCCTGCGACATGTCGTGGATCAACAGTTCACGCACCGCCTCGAACAGCTTGCGCATCGGGCCGCGTTCGCTCTCGGCCTCCAACGTGTCTGCCACCCGCTTGCGGATGCCCGCCGCCAGGCCGGCCAGCATGGGGATCAACACGTCGGCCGATGTAACGGCCTCGCGATAGCGGTCCGTGAAGGCGTCGGTCCACTTCTTGCGCCAGGCAGCAACTTCGCCGGTGCTGTCTGGCCAGTGAAGGTGGCTCTGGAGCCGGCTGGCAACACGATCCAAATACATCACCGAGTCGCGATCGTCCCAGCCGAGCACGCGAAGCACGGGCAATTCGTCCGTGTCGGGCACTTCTGTGAAATGGGCGAAGGAGACCGTGCGGTGTTCCTCTTCGCCATACGCGGAAATGAACAGCAGATCGTTCAACTGCCAACTGGGGCGGTCCGCCTTGTTGGCCGACGCGCGACTTTTCTTGACAAGGTTGCCCAGGATGCGGCGCAGCACCACCAGGGGAAGCCGCTTCTTTTCAAAATTGACCCAAAAGATCCCCCAGGGTTGCGCCGAATCCAAGGGCCGCAGTTGTTTGACTTCTTTGATCTTGGCGGCCTGCTTGGTGTCGAGGCCAAGTTCGTCCGGGTCGTAGTCGAACCAC
>JAIOQB010000435.1 GCA_021413585.1 Planctomycetia bacterium | reverse complement strand
CCGCTATGATCCAAATCCGCCACCTCTCCGTCCGCCTGGGCAATTTCCGGCTCGACGATGTCAACTTCGACGTCGACGAGGGGGCGTATGCCGTGTTGATGGGGCGGACTGGCGCGGGGAAGACGACGCTGCAGGAGTGCATCTGTGGGTTGCGGCCGATCGCCGCCGGGAGCATCGTGCTGGCCGGCGTGGACGTGACGCAACTCGCCCCGGCGGAGCGCGGCATCGGCTACGTGCCGCAGGACGCGGCCTTGTTTCCGACAATGACAATTCGCGAGCATCTGGCGTTTGCGCTCAACCTGCGCGGCTGGCCGAATGCGCAGCGCGACGCCCGGGTGCAGGAGATGGCGGAGCTGCTGTCGCTTTCGCACCTGCTGGACCGCAAGCCGGCGGGTTTAAGCGGCGGCGAGGCGCAGCGCGTGGCGCTGGGGCGTGCCCTGGCGTTTCGGCCCCGCATTTTGCTGCTCGACGAACCGCTCAGTGCCCTGGACGATGAAACGCGGCAGCAGATGTACGGCATGCTGAGAAAAGTGAAGCAGCACACGCACGTCACCACGCTGCACATCACGCACAACCGAGAAGACGCCCTGCAACTGGCCGACTGCGTCCTGCGGCTGGCCGACGGGCAAGTGCGACGGGTGGAGAAGGCGGCGGAAGCGCCGCTGGTGGAAGTGGTGAAGGGGATCGATCCATGAGAGAATTCCCAAGTCCCGCCTGCTCGGAATCGTCGGCCTGCATGGGCACTGGCAAAGCCAGTGGCACACGAAAGGAGCAAGGCAGGGACGAGTTTCAAGACGGGGGCAACGCGGCAGAACCCGGCACGAATGACCAGCAACACCGTCCCTGGTTTTCGCCTTTCGTCCGTGTGCCACTGGCTTTTCCAGTGCGGGCACTGCGGGGAATTTTTCACCACGGAGACACGGAGACACGGAGAAGGAAGGACCAATGACCAAGCACCAATGACCAAGGAAGTTGGGACGCACGTTTATTGGTCATTGGGATTTGGTCATTAGAAGTTTGAATTACGCCTTTTTTGCGAACAGTTAGCTGGGTAGCCCGCAATGCGACTAACCATGATCTACACCACGCAGGTCAAAGCCCTGCTTGGCCAGAGCACGGAACAGATCGACACCGACAACCTGGGCCTCGGCGCTCAATTCTCGGCCGCCCAGTTGTTGACCGCGCTGGCCGCCCAGCACGGCGCGGCGTTTGGTCAAATGGTGCTCGATCCCGGCGGGCAACCCGCGGCGTCGCTGCTGGTGTGCGTCGGCGACGAGCAAGCCGCCACTGCCGGCCCGCTGACCGTCCGCGACGGCGACACGATCACGCTGCTAAGCGCCATCAGTGGCGGGTGAAGATTAACGACGGAGATCACTGAGACATGGAGGAGAAATCCCAATCACCAAATTCCAATCTCCAATAAAACCTGCGCCAATCGATTATTGGAGATTGGAATTTGGTCATTGGTCATTATATTTTCCTCTCTGTGCCTCTGTGCCTCTGTGGTGAAAAAAACTTTGGGAATGAAGTAGCACCATGACCGAGCCAGTGCCCCTAACCGACGACGAACGGGCCATCTACCAGTGGCAACTCTGGATCCCCGAGTTTGGCGAGGCGGGGCAGGAGCGGCTCAAGGGGGCCAGCGTGCTGGTGTCGCGCGTCGGCGGCCTCGGCGGCCTGGTGGCGTATCAGTTGGCCGCGGCGGGTGTCGGCAAGTTGATCCTGGCGCACGGCGGCAACGTGCGCCCCAGCGACTTGAACCGCCAGTTGCTGATGACGCACGACGGATTGGGCAAGAGCCGCGTCGAGTCTGCCCGCCGCCGCCTGCTGGAACTCAATCCCCGCCTGACAGTGGAAACGCTCGCGGAGAACGTCGCCGAATCGAACGTCGAGCAGTTGGTTCGCGCGGCGGACATCATCGTCGACTGCGCCCCGCTGTTCGAGGAGCGCTACCTGATGAACCGCGAGGCGGTCCGGCAGCGCAAGCCGCTGGTGGACTGCGCGATGTACGACCTGGAGATCCACCTCACCACAATCCTCCCCGGCCGCACGCCTTGCCTGAGCTGCCTCTACCCCGAGAAGCCGGCCGCCTGGAAGCGCGAGTTCCCAGTGCTAGGCGCCGTAGCCGGCACCGCCGCCTGCCTAGGCGCCACCGAAGCGATCAAGCTGATCGCCGGCTTCGGCCAGCCGCTGGCCGGCCGAATGCTCATCGGCGACCTCCGCGACATGAGCTTTCGGACGATCAAGCTTAATCGGCGGGAGGATTGCAGGGTGTGCGGTGGTGTGCGCGAGAAGTGATGGTCCGAACAGATTTCCTGTCCCTTGGGCTGCGAATGAAACAGTCCAGTCAAAACAAACGGCGGGCGGCCCTTGTGGACCGCCCGCCGTGGTTAGTCTCAGCCCGCCTGTCGGTTATTCGCTCGGGTGTTTGGCACCCATTTCCTTCACTTGCTGCAGAACCTGTTCGAGGTTGTAGCTTGCCGCCATTTGCAGCGGTGGGTAGTCCACGTAGGACATGAGTTCCTTCTCCCACAGCAACTGGCCGATCGGCAACAGGTTCCAGTCATAGATATACGCCGTGCTCGGCGAGGCAAGGGCGCCGGCCGCCGAGAAGGCGCCCTTCTGTTCCGCCCCGACGTTATTCTCGAACGGGTCGCGCATGATGTTCTGGAGCTGAGTCCAGTGGTAGGTAACTGCCGGATCAAGTGCAGAGAGGCCAGTCGAGCCCATCATGGAGTAGTAGAACTTCCAGTTCTTGTAGCGCACGGCCGAGGGGAGGCGGCCCTGGTAATAGAAGAACGTGTCGCGGTTCGACTTCTCAGACTTTCCGGTGAGGTAGTCGATCTGATTGAACCCATCCAGCTTGGTCTTGACGATCCCCTCGTACTTGCCCGCCATGATTTGCTTGTTCAGCTCTTCGCCTTTCGGGCCGCCGGCGATTTCCACGAAGGTGGGGACCCAATCCAGCGAGGAGAACATTTCCTTGAAGATTGTGCCCGGCTTGATCACACCCGGCCAGCGGATGACGCACGGAGCGCGCATACCCCCTTCCCAGGTGCTCAGCTTGCCGGCTTTGAACGGGGTGACGCCGCCGTCCGGGAAGGTCTGCACTTCCGCGCCGTTGTCGGTGGTGAACACGATGATGGTGTTGTCGAGCTCGCCCATGTCTTCGAGCTTCTTCAGCACGTAGCCGATGTTGTCGTCCATCTGCTTCATGCCCGCTTCGTTGGCGCCCCAGTCTTTGCCCCCTTTGGTGCCGATCATGTCTTCATACTTTTTCGACAGCACGGTGGTGACGTGCATGCGGGCGGGGTTGTACCAGCAGAAGAACGGCTTCTTCGTCTTTGCGGGGTCATTGCGATCGAGCCAGTCGATGACGTGCGAGGAGATTTCCTCGTCCACGGTCTTTGAGCGCTCGAGCGTGAGCGGACCTTCGTCCTTGCCCATCTGGTTCTTGGCGGTGCCGTCCGGAGACTTCATCCACAACACCGGCCGGGGAGCCGCCATGCAGACGCCCTCCTTGGGATCTATCTCTCCCGGAGTCGGCGGGATGCCGGGAATGGGCACCATCTTCATCGGCGGCACCACTGCCTGCACGGTCGGGCTGCTGTTGATGTCCGGGAAGCTCACCTGCTGCATGGCGTCGAGATGGTAGAGATAGCCCCAGAACTCCTGGAAGCCGTGCGCGGTGGGGAGAGAATCGGGATGATCGCCGAGGTGGTTCTTGCCGAACTCCCCCGTGCTATAGCCCAGATCATACAGGAACTGGCCAAGACACGGCGTGCCGGGGCGCAAATACGAAATCGCGCCCGGCAACTGCGGCAGCACCATGCCCGCCCGGAACGGGTGCATGCCGGTGAGGAACGCGCAGCGCCCAGCCGTGCAGCTCGACTCGGCGTAGTAGTGCATGAACATGGCGCCTTCCCGCGCGATCCGGTCAATGTGTGGCGTCTCGCCGACCATCAGGCCGCGGTGATAGCAACTCGGCTGCATCCAGCCGATGTCGTCCCCCATGATGAACAGGATGTTGGGCCGCTTGCCGGTGGCGGTGTGACTGGCGGCGCGAGCAACTCGGGCCATTTCCGAAGGTACGTCTCGTCCGCTGTTGATGGCAACCTGCGATGGATTCTCGTCGGCTGCATGGGAAGACGTCGCGGGGGCGGCTTGCCCTGCCGCGCGAGCATCACGATCCGGTGTCACCCGATTGCAGGCCGCGACGTAGCCAATCAGTGCGGCCACTGAAACGGCTCCCAGGAATTGCCAACGGTTTAATCTCATGGTGCAGGTCTCCTTCAAATACGGAATACGGGCGTCACCCTGTCCAGGCAGCACGCAGTGAATGGTTCGCACGTCCAGACGCCGTGCGACAAGCGTGCGCCCAATAAACTAGCTGGGATTTGGCAAGATAGCCAGGATTTGGGAAAAATTTATCAAAGCACATCATTGCTGCCAGCCACTTGCGGACTGCAAGCGGCGTGCTTATTTCGCCCGCTTCGCGGCGTCGAGTCCGTGGGAGACAGGCACAAGAAACTCGCCTTCCATTACGGTCTGTCCGGACAAGGGGACGATGTAGAGCTTGGGTAGTTCCGCTTTGTTGGTCATCACCTCCTGCCCCGAGCGTCCGGGAAGCTTGACCGGCTGACCCGCGGCGTCCGCCTCATGGCATGCTTTATAGATTGCCGCCATTTCGTCATTGAGCTGTCGATCTCGGACGATGGATTCCGGCGGATCGTACGACGCAATGAAATCTCCGCTGCCGCAGGCAGGGCAATGGCATTTGTCCGGGTCCGGAATGTCTCCTCCATGTGCGACCACCAACTTGCCGTCCGGTCCGACGCTCAGCGTCTTATTCGGGCGCGCAAACAGCAGCGGCCCACCTCCCTTTCCTTTTCCAGGGCAATCCGGGTTGTAGCAAGCCATCGCGCGCCAAGCCAATTGCATGGTTTGAGGATCGATGTAGACCGCCGTATTGTTCGACGGCTGCAGCGGCGGCGCAGTGAACCCCTCGATCCCTTCCCGCTTGCGAATTTCCTCCCACAGCACCAGCAGTTTTAACCGCTGCTCTTCAAAGGGAGGAGTGAATGCGGGATACTTCCTCATCTCGGCCTTGATTTCCTCCTGGGTCTCGGTGACCTTTGGCAGCGAGGCCGCCGACTGCACAAAGCTGGCAGGAACTGTGGGCGGCGGCCCCTGGGGGCGCGAACACCCAGCGGCGCCGATCGAGCCGCACAACAGGATGGCGAACGCAATTCGCATGACGGAATGACTTCACGGGGCCTTTTCGACGTTGTAAATGGCTTGCACTTCGGCGGTGCTCAATCGTCTGTTGTAGATCCGAAAGTTGTCAAAATGACCCGTCACGCTGCCATCCGTTTCCACGCTTCCCAGGGTGTACTCCGCGGAGAGGATGTACGTTCTGACAACCGGATAGTAACTATGCCGGCCGTCGACCTGCGTCGCTGGCACGCCATTGATCCAACAGTACATTTGAGGACTGGAGAGTGTGGAAACGCCCGCGGCAAAGTGACTCCATTTGTACCGCGATGGAACGGAGGGCATGGACATGACCGCCGCTACGCAATACTGGAGGTGCGTTGTGCCCGGTTGGGGACCGTGTTCCAGCAAATGAAACAGCGGGCAATGGTTGCCGCCGCAGTTGCCGCTGGAATACCCAGCCATGGCCCTGGAATATCCATACGGAGTGAGGTCGAACCGATACCAGTACGCAACAGTCCACTCTCTGGCGCCGTTGAGTGCGGCGATGCCTCCCGGCTCGCTCAGTCGGTACGCCGGCCCGAACGAGCCGACATCACCTTGGCTTTGGAAATATCCGACCTTGCACCGGATGCCGTCTGGATCATCGACCACCGTGACTCGGTTAGGATCGTACGACATGGCGTCGTGCGCGGTGCCGCTGCTGTCGAGTCCAGGGAAACCATCCAGATCAAATTTGAATAAGGCCACGAGTCCGCCAGGCACATCGCCCGCCGGAAGGGGAGAGCAGGCAGTGCCTCCCGTGGTTGTCGACGCGCCAGTGGTTGTTCCCGTACTGGTGCTAGTGGTGGTCCCGGTGGTGGTTGAAGAGCCCGTCGTCGTGCTCGTGCTGGTTGTCGTTGCGGTTGTGGTGCCGGGGCCGCCCGTCGTTCCGGCCGTGGTCGTCGTGGGGGCCAGCTCCGGCGCAATCGTGCCCAGGGCGTAGCAATTGTCCAGGTTTTGGTTTTGGTCCTTCTCCGGCCGCCAGTACTGCACGTAATAAACGCAGTAACGTGGATCGATTAGCCGGGGCTCGTAGGCCTCTACCCGGCCGTCGCCCAGCGCTGCGATGACGCGCTGGAAGTGCCGCGGGCTGTTGCCTTTCGGCCAGCCGGTGAGCGGGTCGTTTAGCTGGGCCAGCTTTTGGCCAACCACCACCGCCTCGGGAAAGTTGTAGTCCAGCAGCGCGATCCGGCCAGCGTCGGGCGACGAGCTGAATTGCCAGGCGTTGGCGTTGAAGCCGTAGCTCGAGGGTTGCGTCCGGTTCACGTCGTCAGGGCAGTACAGAATGCTGGTCGAGCCCTGGATATACTGGCTCACTCGCTGCGTCCAGGCACTGCCGCGGATTGGCTGCGACGGGCTGCGGCTGTTGGCCCGGGTCCAAGCTTGCCAAATCTGCCGTTGGTTGCTTCCGCACTGCGTCTGCCGCGAGCGTGCCCGCGCCGCCCCCAAGGCCGGCATCAACAGCGCGATGAGGATCACGATCACGGCGATCACGACCAGCAGTTCGACGAGCGTGAACCCTCCGCTCCGCGATGCAAGCATGCGGCGGACTTTTTTCCCGGCCATCGTGACGCCCCCAATGAAATGAAACGCACCCGCTTAGCGGTCGTTATTCAAACCGCAATCGTCAATCTGCAACCCTATGCCGCCGCCAGGTAATTAATCCCAGCCCGGCCAGGCCGATCAGTCCCAGGGCGTACGTGCTCGGCTCGGGAACCGCTCCACCACTCTCCTGAAAGAAAATTTCGATCGTGCCATTGCCCAGGTCGTTGTACGCCAGCGCTCCCCCGCTACCTGGGGTGACAAATCCACCGACGGTCAGGTCCGAAATGTAATCGTCGGCCACGACCAATTTGCCGGTGCCGCTGATTTCAAACAGTTTGTACGCCGGGTCGATGCCGGAACCGCCAAAGGCGTGCTGCTGGATCGGTGCCGATCCGTCGTCAATCGGATCATTCGTCAGCTTCAGCGTGCCGCCGGAAAGATAGTAGTAACCGCCGTCGCCCGCCGCGTAGCCAGAATTCTCGCCAAACGAAAGTGCCGGAGCGGTGACCAGCCCGCCGGTCTGTTGGACAATCGTCGGAGCGTACGGCCCCGGTCCTGAGAGATAAGCGCCGAGAATCAGGGCGCCCGTTGAGGTCATGTCGGCGCCGGACTGGATTTCGAGCAGATGGCTAGTGGTTTCGGACGACTGATAGCGACCAAAATAGTTGTAGCTGCTGGCCGTCCAGGTGGATGATCCGATCACCGCGTGCATCGCCCCCGGGCCATCGAAGAAGCCCATCCCGTTGTTTCCCAGGGTGACGACCGCGCCGCCGGAGGTGTTGATTTCTGCCCTGTAGAGGCTCGATCCGGTCACCAGCGGATCGGACGTGTTCGCGGTGAATTCGATATCGCCCGCCTTAAGCGTGCCCCCCACGCCGACGTTTAGAATATTACCGCCCCTCACGATCGGCTCACCGAGCGTTCCCGACGGCGGCGCTAAACCATTGAGGTTGACCGTTTTCACTCCCGTGGTGAGATCCAGGTCCTGACCGCTCTGAGGTACGGTAACGCCCCCATCCCAGTTGCCAGCGTCCGTCCAGGACGTGCCGTCGCCGGAGCCGGTCCAGGTGCGCGTTACGGCTTGAGCTTGAGATTGAACCAACAGGAACGACGTGACACACATTGCAGCCAATACGACACGAGAAAGGTGCGAACGGATCATGGGCTCATCCTCAACTTTCTAAGAAAAGAAATGTTGTGACCGAAACGGAACAGAGAAGTGCGGACGATCAACGCCGCGGAATCGCAGTCGTCAACGACCGCACGAATGAGCAAGAAGGTTGCCTCGTGATCTCCACTAGCGGGGTCGCGAACTTTGCCGGGACGATTTCATCGGAATGACTCCCTTGCGAATTGTGTGGTTTTCATTCAGCCGCACTGCTTCGGGTTCTGGCCGACCCAACAAAAAACGCCACGAGACTTCCGCGCGCGTCTCTGAAAGCGCGGAATCCTGGTGGCGTTTTTCGTAAGCGGCACGTTGCGTACGGGTCATTGACATCGCCTCAAGCGAGAATGGCTTGACATTTACTTAATCAAGATCGATTGGCCGTCGATTAAGATGGGTTTGAAAACTGGCTGGACGATCGTATTCACGTATTCAATCAGCCGCAGGGCGCTAGCCCCCGGTTTGTTGGACGTGAACCGGACGCTAACGCGTGCCGGCTGATGTTTTCAACCAGAGTTTGGCCCTACCCAAATGATACTAGTCGATGCCGGCATGGAATGTCACGTCGAGAAAAGGCCTATTCGCGCAGGACAATCACCTTTTTGCGCAATTGGCGGGGGACCCCGTTCGCGGCTAAAATAGGCTCCCGGGGCCGCAACGCGAACTCGGTGGCCCCCGCATCATCATCGCATTGCGTGGCACGTTCGCGGCCCCCCAGCGGCACCCATCCACTCTCTCGTCCAGCGGAACATCAATCATGAGCAACAAGGATGGTCGGAATCCGCACATCGGCCTGGCGATCGACACGGCGACCACTTGGGGCGTCAATCTGATTCGCGGCATCCACAACTACGCCGCCGAGCATGGCCCCTGGGAACTCGATCTGACGCCGACCGGCCGTTTTGAGCCGTTTCGCCGACCCGAAGGTCGCGAGCGGCTCGACGGAATTCTGGCGCGCGTCACCACCGCGGCCCGGGCCCGGTCTCTGTTGAAATTCAAGGTGCCGGTCGTCAATGTCGCGTCGCACGATCCGACCGCTGGTCAGATCGCGCATTGCAGCGTGAACACGGCGGCGGTTGGCTCGCTGGCCGCCGCGCATTTTCTCGATCGTGGATATCGCGATTTTGGCTACGTCACCACGGGTGAGCGGCGAGACAATTTCCACGACCAGTCGCTGCGGGCGTTTACCCAAGCGTTGGCCTCGCAGGGGTGTACGCTCAGCGTATTTGAAAGCCTGGCAAAGTCGGGCCGCGCGCGCGAGGCCAGCGGCGGTCGGCTGATCCGCTGGCTGCAGGAACTGCCCAAGCCCGCGGCCGTGTTGTGTTGGAACGCACATGAGGCCTTCAAGGTGAGCATAGCTTGTCGAACCGCGGGGATTGGCGTGCCGACCACCGTTGCTATTCTGGCCGGTGAGTACGACGAACTGACGTGCAGCCTGGCAAACCCGCCACTATCGGCTGTCGACGAGGCGGGCGACATTGTGGGCTGGCACGCGGCACGCTTGCTGGACCGCCTGATGCGCGGCGGAGCCCACCCGCGCAAACCCATATTGACCGAACCCCGCGGCGTGATCGTCCGCCAGTCAACCGATAGTTTGGCGCTGGTCGATCCGCTGGTCGTGCGCGCTCTGACGTTCATTCGCGAGAACGCCCTGTCGGGCATCCGCGTTGCGGACGTAGTTCGGCAGGTGCCGCTGAGCCGGCGGGGGCTCGAGCTTCGTTTCGTCCAGGCTCTGGGCCGATCCCCGGCCGAAGAAATCCGCTATGTGCGCGTGCAACATGCACGGGAGATGCTGGCCAGCACGAATTTCACGGTCAAACGCATTGCCCGCGCTTCGTCGTTTGCCAATGAAAATCTGCTGGCCCGCGCCTTTCAGTATTTTCATGGCCAAACCCCCTCGTTCTATCGCCGGCGGATTCGCATGCCTTGGTCGCAAAGATGAACGAGCGGTTGTCGCGAAGGGACGAGCGTGTTGAATGTTCTAACGGGACAGAGATGCAGAACCAGCAACGAGGCAGAACCAGTAACATCGTCCCTGGTTTTCGCCGTTGTCCGTGTGCCACTGGCTTTGCCAGTGCCGGCACTACCAACCCGCTCAGCACGCCGTTCGCCCCCGCCGCCCGGACTACGCGCCGCTGGGGCAGCGGCGGCTAACGGGTTCGTCATCACGCATTGATCATTCCTCCGCTCACCCTCCCGCCACGCGCAGCCGGCTCGTTGAACCTGGAAAATCGTCAGTTATCCGGTTGGTCTGCTGAGTCGTTTTTTATCGCGTTTGGCTTCGCAGCGAGCAATTCCGCCAACTGTTGGCCCCGCACGGCATGGATGCGACCGAGCGCCTTTCTCGGCTCGGGATCAGGGACGGCCCCCGGCGCCCATGCCTAGGTCGTCGAACATTGGCCATTGGCTCACCACCGTGACTCGAGGCGACAGGAGACGGTTAGACTATTTCACGAAACAAGGTTGCGAACTTCCGTCCGCTCGTCGCGGCGTTGTGTAGTCACCGTCAAACGACGCAGCTGTCAGTTTGGAGAACTGTTTATTTTGTGCGTGTGGATCACGTTCAACGTAAATGTATCAAGTACGCGCAACTCACGCCCCCAAAAGCCCGCGAGTGTTCTTAATTGTTCGGTGGCAACGTCGGATGAAAATGTATCGCGCGATACAAAAGTCAGAATGTTTGGATGGTGCCCACCGATTACGAAATCACACGTGTCGGGCAATGCGTAGACGAGCATGTCAGCAGATGGAGTGCCGGGTATCGAATGTCCAAATGCTTTTAATAGAGATTTGGCTTGCGGGGCCGGTTCTGCGTCGTCATCAACGGACACCACGCATGTGCCGTGCGCGAAAAGGACGAATGATCGCACCGCCGCCTTGTTGCCCAGCACTTCTGTCCACAGTTTGACGCGCTGGGCGACGTCCCACAAGGGCGGATCGGGAAGCGTTCGCGGCGGGGTCATGGCATTCCTGATCCGCAGGTGATGCCGTAGTTTGGACATACCGAAATCGGTTGCAACGGCTGCAACGACCGCAATCGCAATGAACAACCATGTGTACGGCCATCTCAATAATAACGCGGGCAAGAGAATCGCCGCTGCCACGATCCAACTCGGAACCTGTGCCGTCCAGTTCGGTTGCAGGACGGAGGAAATCCGATGCGGAGTGATTTCATCGAGCTTCATAGTGGGTAGCATGTTGGCAAACTATGATGAGGCCAAGTACGTATAAGATGCGGAATTACGTTATGTTCCTATAAGGCGACGTCGCGGCTCAACCGCGCGAAGTTTTCCTCGGCCTGCTCGCGCGCCCGCTGAGCGGACCCGGCCGCATCTAGGAACAGCAGATCGTGGTCGTGCCCGGTCGCTTCCAATTGCAACAGGTAGGCATATTGTTGCTGGCAGCCCCGACAGGAAACGAACTTCCAAACCGCCCCTCGCACGGCGGCGACGCGTTTGACGCCGATGGGTATGGGAATGAGCATGTCAGTTCCGTTTCTACGAAACAGTGTTAGCTCAGCTTGAAACTGGCCATCGCCGCACGGTAGGTGTCGAGATCGACATCAATGGGACCGTCGCCGGCGAGGCCATAGTATTCGCCAAATTCGGTGATCAGCCCGGTCCAGTCCGTCAGCTTTGGAGTGCCGCCGTGACCGTGAATTATCATGCTCATGAGTGTGTCCATTCGGTCGAAAATGCCGGTCGGCAACAGACGCCCTTCGCAGCGCGGCATCTCGATGGTGTCGAGAATCACATCCATGCGGAAGCAGATATTCTTCAGATCGGAATCGGTGAGTTGTCCGACATCGAGTCCATCGAGAAGAATCTCGCCATTGCACGCCAATGGTCTTGCGAGCCAGTACATTCCGAAATCCTCACCGTCAAATGCTTGTGCAGTCGTAGCGGCGCCATCAAACCATTCACGCCAATTGGTCATTGGGACTCAGTCATTGGTCATTCTCTTCGCAACTGGCTTTGCCAGTGCCGGCGCCACAAACACGCTCAGCTCGCCGCGTTCGCCCCGCTGCCAACACTACGCGCCGCTGGGGCAGCGGCGGCTAACGGGCTCGTCATTAAACAGTGGTCATTGAGACTTGGTCATTGGTCATTCCTTCTCACCCCTCCGCCACGCGCAGCCTTACGCTAAACGTGCTCCCGCGTCCCGGCGTGCTCTTCAGGCTCACTGTGCCGCCGAAGGCTTGGGCCAGGTGCTTGACGATGGCCAGGCCCAGGCCCGTGCCTCCCATTTCGCGCGACCTCGCACGGTCGACTCGATAGAATCGCTCGAACACGCGGGGCTGGTCTTCCTCGGCGATGCCGATGCCCGTGTCGTCCACTTCGATCACCGCCTGGCCGTTGTCGCGCCGGGTGCGCACCGTGACGCGCCCCCCAGCCGGCGTGTACTTCAGCGCATTGTCCACCAGGTTGTCGAAAATCTCGCGCAGCCCTTCGCGGTCCGCCACCACTTGCAGCAACTCCGGCACGGGCTCCACGCCTAGCGCGATCTGCTTCGCCTCGGCCGCCGGGCGGTGGTGCGACAGGCACTGGTCGATCAGCTCCGCCAGCGGGACGGGCACGATCTGGTGCACTTCGGTTCCGGACTCGATCCGCGCCAGGCTGAGCATGTCCTGGATCAACTGGTGCAAGCGGTCTGCCTGCTCGTCGATCCGGGCCACGAACAACTGGCGATGCTCGGGATCATCCAGCGCCCCGGCGAGCAGCGTTTCGGCATACGCCTTGATTGAACTCAACGGCGTTTTTAGTTCGTGCGAGACGTTGGTTACAAAGTCGCGCCGCAGATTTTCCAGCCGCCGCAGGTCGGTCACGTCGTCCAGCACCACGATCACGCCAGGGCAAGGGTTGCCCGGCAGCCGGGCCACCCTCGTGGCCAGCACGCGCTGCGGCGCCGTGCCCAAGATGAGTTCCAGCCGGCGGGTCGTGGGGCGAGCGGCCGCATCGTTTTGCAGCGAGGCGGGACGCGGCAGCAAAGCTTCCACCATCGCCTGATGCAGCGCATGATGCCGCACTGTCTCCAACAGCGGCCGTCCCACCGCCGCCTGCGGAGAGAAGCCGAGCAGCCGGCCCGCCGCGTCGTTGGCGAACAAAATCCGCTGCCGGTCGTCCACCGCCAGCACCCCTTCGATCATCCCTTCGAGCACGGTTTCCAATCGCTGGCTGCTCTGCCGCAATTGGGCCACGCGGGTACTCATCTGCTGGCTCATTCGATTGAACGAGTCGCCGAGTTGCCCCAGTTCGTCCCGATTAGAAACGTAGATCCGCTGATCGTAGTCGCCGGCGGCGATGCGCTGCGCGGCGGCGTTGAGCGTTTGCACGGGGCTGGTGATGCGGGCCACTGCCCACCAGGTGAGCACGAGCACTGCCAGGCTGACGGTGCCGGAGACGGTCCAGATCAGCCGTCGCATCGAGGCGATTTCCTCGCGGATCGCGGCGTCGCTGGCGGAGCCGGCCACGATCGCCGCCGGCCGCCCGTCGCGTGCGGATTGCTGCACCTGGGCGAGCAGCCGCGCCTCGTAGCGGCCGGTGACGATCAGCACAAATGCCGCCGCGCTGAGGAGATTCAGCCCCGCGTAGGAGAGGAACAGCTTCCAGAACAACCGCGACGACCACATGCTCGCTCGCTCCGGCATATTAAATAGAGGTGGCGCCGAGCCGCTACCATTCGCCGCGGTGCCCGGTTCCCTGGGCTATACTCTAATTGAATTGCCCGGGCGTCGAAATTGGCAAAGTACCCCTCACGCTCCGCGTGAGGCTGGGCCAGATGTGACCGAGCGTGAGGATGGGCACTGCCAAACTCGCACGCGTACTTCACCGTCCCTTTTTTTGTGTTCTTTGTGGCCAAAAAATTGTCCGCCCTATTTTTTTGGCCACAAAGAACACAAAAAGCACAAAAAGGGGAGGGGTGAGTGGGGCAATGTCTCCAGTGGTTCTGGATCGCAACTTTCTGGGGCATCACGCGGAGCGTGATGGGTACTATGACGCTCGCGACACGAAAACATAACGGAATCTTCATTGTCCACACCCTCGCCTGATGCTGAGAAGTCGCCGCCCCCGCCGGCCGATGCGCGCGCCGGGTCGAGTTTGGCCGTGGCGCGGCGCGCGTTGCCGTGGCTGGCGGTGGCGCTGCTCGTGGGCTTGACGGTGTCGCTGCTGGTGCCGGTGCCGATTGGCGGGCGGGTTGCCGAGGCGGGGGGGAACTTGTGTCATGCGCCGACGTTCGCCCTGGTGGCCGCCGTTTGTTACCTGACGCTCCGCAGCCGGACGAAAATGAAACAGTCGACCGCCGCGATCGTGGTGTGGGGAGCGATGGTTTTTTTCGGCGGGGCGAGCGAAGTGGCACAAGGGTACACCGGTCGCGACGCTTCGCTGCAAGACGCCGTCGACGACGCGGCCGGCGTGACGGCGGGCGTGGCGGCGGCCCTGGCGCTCGAAGCGACCACCGCGCGGCGGCGCTGGCTGGCGGCCTCGATCGCGCTGGTGGCCCTGGTGCTGCCGGAGATCGAGCCGCTCAATGAACTGTGGGACTGCTACCGGGCTCGCCACGATTTTCCGCGGCTCGCTTCGTTTGAATCGTTTGAAGAACTGAGCCGATGGTCCGTGCAGCATGGCCGTATCACTCGCGTGGCAGACCATGCCACCGACGGCCGCTGGGCAATGCGCGTTGACCTGGAGGGGTTCCAGCAGAACGGCGGAGACGGCAAGAACGTCGAATATCCGGGCGTGGCACTCGAAGAGTTGCCGCCGAATTGGACCGGCTACAACGAGCTGGTATTTGATATCGACGTGCCCCCTTCCGTGCGTCCCCTGGAATTGAACGTCAAAGTAGATGACCGCGGACAATACCACGACTGGAACGACCGATTCGAGCGGGTGTTGAAGTTGCCGGCCGGCCACAACGAGATTCGGATTCCGCTGGAGCAGTTGGTCACCTCTGGCGGCCGGCGGCTGGATCTCGATCGGATCAGCTACTTGCAGTTCTATTTGGACAAGCCGGCGGGGCATCGGACGTTTTATCTGGACAACGTGCGGTTGGAGGGGAAGCGGTAGAGGCGAGTTTGGCCGGGTCGCGCCGCTCGGGAGCGGCGGCTAACTACGGATATGAGCGAACAACCCCCTCCCGGGCTGACTTTTCTCCGGCCCCTGCGCCTGATACTCTGGTAGGGACGTTTTTCCAGAACCGGGCGGACTACTCCGGCGCCATTAATCACCATGAAGAAAATTCGCCGTCTGTTGGTCGCCAATCGCAGCGAGATCGCGATCCGCGTGTTTCGCAGCGCCCACGAGTTGGGCATTCGCACCGTCGCCGTCTATAGCTTTGAAGACCGGTTTGCCCTGCATCGCTTCAAAGCGGACGAGGCGTACCTGATCGGCAAGCCGGGCGAGCCGATCCGCACCTACCTGAACATCGACGCGCTGGTCGAGCTGTGCCGCCGGCAGCAGATCGACGCCGTCCACCCGGGTTACGGCTTCCTTTCCGAGAACGCGCAGTTCGCCGAAGCATGCGCCGCCGCTGGGGTGATTTTCGTCGGGCCGTCGGCCACGATTCTGGCTTCGCTGGGAGACAAGACCGCCGCTCGCGAGATTGCCAAGCGGGCCGGCGTGCCGATTCTGGGTGGGACCGACGACCCGCTGAAGTCGGCCGAGGAAGCGACCGCGGCGGCCGAGCGCCTTGGTTATCCTGTAATTCTCAAAGCGGCCCACGGCGGCGGCGGGCGCGGAATGCGCGTTGTCGAGCGGCCCGACAGCCTGGCCACCGCGTTCGAGCAGGCGACGCGCGAATCGCTCAGTGCGTTTGGCAGCCCCGATATTTTTCTGGAGAAGTTCATTCCCCGCGCCAGGCACATCGAAGTGCAGTTGCTCGGCGATCGCCACGGCAACTTGGTCCATCTGTTCGAGCGCGATTGCAGCGTCCAGCGGCGGCATCAGAAAGTGGTCGAGCTGGCACCCGCGCCGATGATCGATCCGGTGGTGCGAGCGGAAATTCTCGAAGCCGCACTGAGCATTGGCCGGGCGGTCGATTATCAGAATGCCGGCACGGTGGAGTTCCTGCTCGATGACGACACCGGCAAGTTCTACTTCATCGAGGTCAATCCGCGAATTCAGGTCGAGCACACGGTGACCGAAGAGATCACCGGCATCGACCTGGTGAAATCGCAGATCCTGGTAGCCCAGGGAACGCCGCTGGCAGATCCCGATATCGGCCTGCCATCGCAAGAGTCGGTGAAGGCGAATGGCTTTGCCCTGCAATGCCGCGTGACGACGGAAGATCCCACCAATGGATTTCTGCCCGACTACGGCCGCGTGGCCCACTATCGTTCGGCCGGCGGGATGGGCATTCGCCTCGACGCGGGCAGCGCATTCTCCGGCGCGCTGGTCACGCCGTTTTACGATTCGCTGCTGGTGAAAGTGACTGCCCGTGGCAGGCGGTTCATCGACGCCACGCGCCGCATGGAGCGGTGTCTGAGCGAGTTCCGCGTGCGGGGAGTGAAAACCAACCTGCCGTTTCTGCTGAAGCTGATGAAGAACCAGACGTTTCTCGAAGGGCGCTGCACGACGCGGTTCATCGACCAGACGCCGGAGCTGCTGGAGCTGCCGCGGCGCCGCGATCGGGCCACCAAGCTGCTGACGTTCATGTCGGAAGTGATCATCGCCGGCAATCCGGAAGTGCAGGGGCGGCCCGTCTCGCGGCGCCGCGACCCTGCGCCGCAGCCGGTGTTCGACCGGGCCAGCACGCCGCCGCCGGGCACCCGGCAGCGATTGCAGGAACTCGGTCCGCAGAAGTTCGCCGCCTGGGTGCGCGACCAGAAGCAATTGCTGATTACCGACACCACGTTTCGCGACGCGCCGCAATCGCTGCTGGCCACGCGGCTGCGCACAGTGGATATGGTGAACATTGCCGACGCCTACGCGCGGCTCTGCCCCGAGTTGTTCTCGCTCGAAATGTGGGGCGGGGCGACGTTCGACACGGCGATGCGTTTCCTGCACGAGTCGTCGTGGGATCGGCTGGCCCAATTGCGCA
The DNA here is from genome assembly GCA_021413585.1 of Planctomycetia bacterium. Lineage (GTDB taxonomy): Bacteria > Planctomycetota > Planctomycetia > Pirellulales > UBA7805 > JAIOPX01. The sequence goes on along the minus strand of JAIOQB010000435.1, from coordinate 2,591 downwards.
AGCGCGTGCCGAACTTGCTGCTGCAAATGCTGCTGCGGGCGTCGAACGCGGTGGGTTACACGAACTACCCAGACAACGTGGTGCAGGCCTTCATCCGCGAGGCGGCCGCCGGCGGCATCGACGTGTTCCGGATCTTCGACGCGCTGAACTGGACGCCCAACATGAAGGTGGCCATGGATGCGGTGCTGGAAACCGGCGCATTGTGCGAAGCGGCCATCTGCTACACCGGCGACATTCTGGATCCGAAGCGGACGAAGTACGACCTGAAGTACTACATCACGCTCGCCCGCGAGCTGGAGAAGATGGGGGCCCACCTGCTGGCGATTAAGGACATGGCCGGGCTGTGCAAGCCGGCCGCGGCAGGACAATTGATACGGGCATTGAAGCAGGAGATCGGCATCCCGATCCATTTCCACACGCACGACACGGCGGGCATCCAGGCGGCGTCGATCCTGGAAGCGGCCGCCGCGGGCGTGGACATTATCGACGCGGCGATGGCGCCTTTCTCAGGCGGCACGTCGCAGCCGAACCTCAACACGCTGGTCGAAGCGCTGCGCAGCTCGCCGCGCGACACGAAGCTGGAATCGCGGAACCTCGACGCGCTGGCGGACTACTGGCGCGGCGTGCGCGAGTTCTACACGCCGTTCGAGAGCGAAGTGCTGCCGGCCACCGCCGATCTTTACCGCCACGAGATGCCGGGCGGACAGTATACGAACCTCTATCAGCAAGCCCGCGCGTTGGGGCTGGCGGATCGCTGGTCGGAAGTGTGCCAGGCGTATGCCGATGTGAATCAGATGCTGGGCGACATCGTGAAGGTCACGCCGACGTCGAAGGCGGTCGGCGACATGGCCCTGTTCATGGTGGCCAACCAGCTTACGGTGGATGAAGTGGAAAATGGCCAGCGGCAGTTGGCGTATCCGGCTTCGGTGATCGACCTGGTGGCGGGACGCATGGGTCAGCCGCCGGGCGGTTTTCCTCCAAAAGTAGCGAAGCAGATTTTGCGCGACGTAAAGCCGGTCGAAGGCCGCCCCGGCGAGAGCTTGCCGCCGGCCGATTTCGCCGCGGCGAAGGAAGCAGTGCAAAAGCTGCTCTTCCGCGAGCCGACCTCCGCCGAGGTGGTCACTTGGCTGCTGTACCCGAAAGTGTTCGAGCAATTTGTCGCCCACTACCAGCTTTACTCGGACATCAGCAGCCTGCCGACGCCGGTGTTTTTTTACGGCCTCTTGAGCAACGAAGAGATCGCGGTGGAGATCGAGCAAGGCAAGACGCTGATCATCAAATACCTCACGCTCGGCCAGCCGCATGCCGACGGCCGGCGGACGGTGTTCTTTGAGGTTAACGGCGTGCCGCGCGACGTGACGATTGTCGATCCGGCGCTCAAGCCCGAGGTGCCCGCCGCCGCCAAGGCCGACCCGGCCGACCCGCGACAAGTGGGAGCCAGCATGCCGGGTATGGTGGTGGCGCTGGCCGTCTCGGACGGCGAGGGCGTGGTGAAAGGGCAGAAGCTGCTCACGCTCGAAGCGATGAAGATGGAAACGACTTTGAGCGCCCCATGCGACGGCCGCGTTGCCCGCGTGCTGGTGCAACCCGGCAGCCAGGTGGAGGCGGGGGATTTGTTGTTGGCGCTGGAGTGACGGTTTTTTCACCACGGGGGCACGGAGACGAAAATCCCAATGTCTAAATTTCAATGTCTAAAGAAGCGGTTGCACACATTTTTTTGGACATTGGGATTTAGACATTAGACATTAGCTTCTCTGTGCCTCCGTGTCTCCGTGGTGAACCTCTTCTTGTTTTCGTGTGCGAGTTATGGCGCTCGACGAACAGCAACTCGCGCTGCTTTCTGCCGAGACATTCGTCCGCACGGTGGAACAGCATGCCGAGATCAGCTCGACCAGCGATCGGGCCATCGCCTTGGCCGGCAGTGCGGATGTGGAGTTGCCGCTGCTGGTGCTGGCCGATCGCCAGACCGCCGGGCGGGGCAGGGGAGCGAACCGCTGGTGGGCAGGGCCGGGGGCGCTGACGTTTTCGCTGCTGCTCGATGGTGCTACCTTGGGCTTGGCGCCGCATCGCTGGCCGCAGGTGTCGTTGGCCACGGCGCTGGCGGTGGGCGAGTTGTTGTGCGATCTGGTCCCGCCGCCGCTCGTTCGGCTCAAATGGCCCAACGATGTATTTCTCGACGGCCGCAAGGTGTGCGGCATCCTGGTCGAGTCCCCAGCGGCGGCCAGTGGGCGGCTGGTAATCGGTCTGGGGCTGAATGTAAATAACTCCACCGCTGATGCGCCGCCCGAGCTGCGCCAGTCGGCCGTCGCCCTGTGCGAAATTGCGGGCCGCGAGGTGCCACCGATCGATGTGCTCTCGCCGCTGTTGGCGCGTATCGAAACTCAACTGGCCCGGTTGACCGCTGCCGATCCCGAATTGCCCGATAGCTGGCGGCCGTTCTGCCTGCTGCATGGCCGGAGCGTGCAATTACAGGACCATCACGAAATAACAACCGGCGTCTGCCAGGGGATCGATGCCGACGGGGCCCTGCTGCTGGCCACCAGCGAGGGTACTCGGCGGTTTCTGTCCGGCACCATCGTGCGGTTCCAATA
>JAIOQB010000024.1 GCA_021413585.1 Planctomycetia bacterium | reverse complement strand
GGCCACCCCCGCCGGCAGCAGCATCCCGCCAAACACCAGCGCTCCGGCCGCCACCAGCGATAGCGCCGCGATGGCCCAGGCGATGATTTGAACCAGCGGCCCGCGCTTCGCCGGCGGCAGCGGCGGCGCTTCGATTTCCGTGGCCACCGGCGCGCCATTCACGCGTGCAACCACCACGCTGATGTTGTCCGGCCCGCCGCGCAGGTTGGCCAGGTCCACCAGCACCCGGGCCGCTTCCGCCGGACCCAGGCTGTACAGAATCGCGCCGATCTCTTCGTCCTTGACCGGGCCCGTCAGGCCGTCGGTGCAAATCAAAAACGTGTCGCCGGCGCGAATCGGAAACGGACCTTCCAGGTCGACCTGCACGTGTGGATTAGGCCCCAGCGAACGGGTAATGATATTCTTCGGCAGCGAGTCGGCCGCGCCCGCCAGTTGACTGGTCGCCCGCAGCTCCCACACCAAGCTGTGGTCGAACGTCAGTTGATCCAACTGATCTCCACGCATCCGGTAGACGCGGCTATCGCCGACGTGCCCAACGAACGCCCCTTCGGGCAGCAGCAGCAGCGTGCTACATGTGGTTCCCATTCCTTGGAAGCCGGCCTCGGCCTGCCCGCGACGGTGGATCTCCGCGTTGGCTCCGATGATGGCTTGCTGCAGCGCGAGGATCGGATCGTGGCCCGGCTGCATCTTCGAGTAGTTGTGCGGAATGAAATCGCACGCCAGCTTGCTGGCCAATTCGCCGGCGGCGTGGGCACCCATGCCGTCGGCCACCATGAACAGGTGGCCCCGCTGGCGCCATGACGCTTCGTCCGGCGCGGGCATCGCAGTCAGGGAGTCCTGGTTGTTCTGCCGCCGCATGCCGATGTCGGTGACTTCGGCATGTTCCAGGCTGTCGTTCCAGGTCGAGGCGGGCCGGTCCATAACGCACGGTTTGCTTGACAGCAGCCCGAAGAGGAGGGGGTTCCCAAACAACCCATTCTAACTCCGCGATTCATTGCAAGCCAGGGCATTCAGCCCGGACGAACGGGCCGAACTGGGCAATTGGGCCGTTTCGGACTGGAAGCATGCAGTGGCCAGGACTATACTCCGCGGCCCGTTGGAGGGCTCTTAATCGAGAGTGCTTTAAGCGAACGCGCGAGTCCGTGCGCGGTGGCAGCATCTTTTCTTCCGGCAAGCCGCAACATGCATCCCAGCGAAACAGCATGGCGAAAGATTTCCCCGGGCCATTGGTCCGGGGCTAAGACGAGCTGCGCGGTGCGCGGCGGGTGGGTAGTTCTGGCGCTTTTGGCGTGTCTGTTGTTTACCGGCTGCGTGGAGCGGCGGTTGTTGATTCGCAGCAATCCGCCCGGCGCGTTGGTCAGGATCGACGACGAAGAAATCGGCACGACGCCCGTCTCGACCAGCTTCGTCTATTACGGCACCCGCAAGGTGCAGGTGATCAAGGACGGCTACGAGACACTCACCATCATGCAACCCATTCCGGCTCCGTGGTACGAGACGCCGGGCGTCGACCTGATCAGCGAGCATGCCGTACCCGGGCGACTGCGCGATCTGCGCGTGCTCGACTATCAATTGCAGCCGGCGACCGTCGTGTCGACCGAGCAGGTGCTGCAGCGCGGACGCCTGCTGCGACAAAGTTCGCAGAGCGCGGCGACCGTCGGGCCCACGCCGCAACCGGTGCCGGGCCCCATTGGGCTTCCCCCGCCCCCTGGCATTGTTCCGGAGCCCTTGCCGGCGCCTATGCAGCCGGGGCCGATTCAGCCGGGCCCGTGGCAGCCAGCACCTTTGCAGCCGGCACCGATTCAACCAGCGCCGCTACAGCCGCCGCCGGCTCAACCGGCGATACCGTGGGCGCAGCCATAAGATCGTCATAGCCCCGGGCTCTGCCCGGGGGTAAAACGGTTCACTCACCAGTGCGGTGGGAAGTTGCGAGTGGCTTGAGCAGCCCTGTGTAGTGCGCGGTTTGGCGGCGCAACCCCCGGGCGGAGCCCGGGGCTATGAGGGATGGCACTCTACGGCTGCGGCACGATGATTACTGGATCGTTGCCTGAATCGATCGCCGGCGCCGGAATAATCTGCGGTTCGCGCCAATCGGCCGGCGGCGGTTGCACCGTGCCGTAGTTGGGATACTTGGTGCCGTTCTTGTTGCGCTGCATCGCGCCGCTTAAGCCCAGTTGACCGGGGTCGCGGGCGATCTTGTCGCTGAACACGCGGACGTCGGCCAGGATCGGCCGGATTTGCGTGGTCAACTGGTTGACGTTCTTCGCCGCGGCGGTCAACTGATTGTACAACTCAGGGTTGTTCATCAATTGCGACAGCGTCCCCTGCTGCTCGTTGAACTTCGATGTGAATTGCACCAGTTGCCGCATGAACGTGTCGAGCTGCGTGATGCTGGAATCCAGCCGGGCGGCCATTTCGGCTCCGTGCTCGCCCAGCGGCCCAGTCAGATGCTCCAGGTTCTCCATATTCTTGTCGGCCCGGTTGACCGCCTTCTGCATGCCGGTAATCGTCTTGTGCGTTTCATCCATGATCTGCGGCATCGAGGCCAGGCTCTTTTTCAAGTCGCCGCGGACCTTTTCGTCGCCGACGATCTCGTTGATGTTGGCCATCGCCCGCTGAAAGTTCTCCATGGCGGCTTCGGTCTTTTCCAGCACCCGGTCGAGCCGGCCGGTGTCTTTGCCTTCCAGCAACCGGTTGACGTTATTCGCCAGGCGGCTGATATCGGTGCCGGCGTTGCCGACTTTCTGCAGCGTGCTGGGCAGATCGGCACTCAGCGCCGTCATCAATTCCAAGGGATTGGCCGAGACCATGCCCGCCATCCTGTCCCCGTTGGGAATCGGCTTGTGATCCGTGCCTGGTGGTTCGCCGACCAGCGAGGGCTTCTTCACGAACTCCAGCAGGGCGTCTCCCAGGATCGAAGCCGTGGTGATGCGGCACACCTGGTCGTCGTTGATATCCACGCCCGAGTTGAGCCGGACGGTGACCATCACGTCGGACGAGCCCTTGATCAGCGATACGCCGTCGACGCGGCCGATGAGCAAGCCGCTTTTGCGGACGGGCGTCCCTTCGGTCACTCCCGGCGCGCTGGGAAACGTGATGTAGATCGTTTTCCCCTCGCGAATCGACCAGGTAAACTTGCCAAACAACACCGTGAGGATCGCTGTCAGCAACATGGCCGAGATGACCATGATGCCCACGCGTGCTTGCAGAATACGTTCGTCCATGGTTAGTCTCTCGCTTCCCGCGCCGCGGCCATTTCTGTCAGCCGGGTGCCTGCTTCGCCCCGAACAAAGTCAATTACCCGCTGATCGCGCGACGATTCGATGCGCTCCGGCGGGCCGTCGTAGAGTATTTGCGAATCCCCCGCTTCCAACCGTGAGAGCGGCTCGAGCATCACGACGCGGTCGGCCACTTTGTGCGCGGTGCGCATGTCGTGCGTGACCACGATGCTGGTGACCGGATGCCGCGTGCGGGTATTGACCATTAATTGATTGATCACGTCGCTCATCACCGGATCGAGCCCGGTGGTGGGCTCGTCGTACAGCATCAGTTCCGGATCGAGGGCCAACGCCCGCGCCAGGCCGACTCGCTTCCGCATGCCGCCGGACAGTTCGGCCGGCTTCTTCGAGACTACCGACTGCGGCAAACCCACCTCGCCGAGGCGTTCGATCACGATCCGCCGAATCTCGCGCTCCGGGCGCTGCGTGTGCTGGTGCAGCGGGAAGGCGACGTTTTGCGCCACGGTCATGCTATCGAACAACGCGGCCCCCTGGAACACAAAGCCAAAGCGAATGCGGAGGCTGGTCAGTTCCTTATCTCCCAGGACAGACAAGTCGTGGCCGTCGAACAACACCGAGCCCGACGTCGGCCGAACCAGGCCGACGATCGACTTCAACAACACCGTCTTGCCGCAGCCGCTCTCGCCGATGATCGCCAGCGTCTGCCCCGCCGGAATCTTCAGGTTGATATTGCGCAGCACCCCCTGGCGTCCAAAAGTGACGCTCAACGAGCGAATCTCAACCAGGGGCTGTTGCGATTCAGCAGGCATAAAATCATTGAACCACAGAGAAATTGGCTGTCAGCTATCGGCTATCAGCCCAAAAGCTGATAGCCGATAGCTGACAGCCGCGTCTCTGTGTCTCTGTGGTGAAAAAAATCCTCGATCGCTAAACGAGCGGCGCGGCGTCGGGCCACACCATGCGATAAAAGGCGTCCAGTCCAATATCCAGGAACAGATTCAGCACCAGGATCGTCACGAACGAATACACGAACGACGCCGTGGCCGCCCGCCCTACTCCTTCGGCCCCTGGGTCGCAATGGAAACCCCGGTGGCAGCTAATCAGTGCAATCGCCGCGCCGAAGAACAGGCTTTTGAACACGCCGCTGTACAGGTCGAACAGGCCGACCAGGTGCTGTGAATTATTCCAGTAGTGAAATGAATCGATGTTGAGGATCGACGTGCTGTACAGCGCCCCGCCGACCACGCCCATGAAGTCGGCCATTACGGTCAGCGCCGGAATTAGCAGCAGGCAGGCCAGGAAACGCGGGACGACTAGGTAATGCACCGGGTTGGCTCCCATGGTGGAGAGGGCATCGATCTGCTCGGTGACGCGCATCGTCCCCAACTCGGCGGCGATGGCGCTGCCGACGCGGCCCGCCAACATCGTGGCGGCCAATACGGGACCCAACTCGCGAAACAGCGTCATGTTGATCACGGCCCCGAGTCGCGTCGCCAGTCCGATGGCGCGGAATTGCGAGTAGCTTTGCACCGCCAGCGTCATGCCGATGAACGTGCCGGTCAGCGCCACCACGGGCAGACTGCGCACGCCCACCTGATAGAAGCTCGGCAGCAATGTTTCTTTGCGCGGCATGCGGGTGAACAGCCAGCGCAACGTGCGAAGCACGAACAGCGACACGTCCCCTACGGCCGTGACCCAGCCGATCACCACGGCGCCGACGTCGGCCACCCAATCGGCGGCGGTGCCGATCAGCCGGCCGACGATTCCGCGTTCGTCGGGCAAGGGAATATTCGAACCCGTGGCCATGCAGTATCCTGTTCGATGAACATTCAGCGGCAAAGGGCAACGCACGGAGTCGTCCGTGCCCAGCGCTCCGTATGATACTTCGACGCGGCGAAGTATTCTGCATAAAAAAAGTTTGCGCGTTCTAACTTTTGTGCAAGCTGCGCAAGAGACGAAAGCTGCGCGATGATGCGAGTGCGCGCGTTGCTGACAGAGCTAGCGGTACACAGAGGGCGCACGAAAAGTGCTTCGTCACGCGGCGCCGAAATGATGCGCGGTTTGATGATGGCTGAGAGGTAATGGCGGGGCCGCGAGTTACCATCCCCCGGCCCCTCCCTTAAAGGGAGGGGGGTTTGATGTCGGCAGCGCCCGATTGCGTCCGACCTACCGACCTCAAGCCTCCAACCTATTAACTCGCTTTTTCAGCGGGTGCCGCAGCGGCCGATTCAGCCGTGGCAGTCACTTCCGCCTCCGGCTCTGGATCGACGATGCCCTTGAAGTCCAGCCGCTTGAACTTGCCGGTCTCGTCGTCCTTCAGGCCGTCCACCAGGATGTGGTTCTTGCCGACGAACTCGCCGCGGAGCAACTCTTCCGAGAGCGGGTCTTCGACGAAGTTTTCAATCGCGCGACGCAGCGGCCGGGCACCGTAGTCGGTGTTCGAACCCTTCTTGATGATGAAGGCCTTCGCTTCGTCGGTCAGCGTGAGCTTCAAGCCCCGCTCGCCCAATCGCGAACGGACCTTGGACAGCTCCAGGTCGATCACGACCTTCAAGTCGTCAATCGTCAGATGACGGAAGACGATCACTTCGTCCACGCGGTTGAGGAACTCGGGGCGGAAGACCTTTTCGATCTCCTCGGTCACGCGCTTCTTCATCGCGTCGTAGCTGGCGTCCTGGTCGGGGCTCTGGAAGCCGAGCGCGGCTTCGTTTTTGATCGCCTCGGCCCCGGCGTTGGTCGTCATGATCAAAATCGTGTTGCGGAAGTCGACGTTGCGGCCGAAGCTGTCGGTCAGCCGTCCTTCTTCCATCACTTGCAGCAGCATGTTGAACACGTCGGGATGCGCCTTCTCGATTTCGTCGAGCAGCACCACCGCATAGGGACGGCGGCGGATCTTTTCCGTCAACTGCCCCCCTTCCTCAAAGCCCACGTAGCCCGGAGGAGCGCCGATCAAGCGGCTGATGTTGTGCTTCTCCATGTATTCGCTCATGTCGATATGCACCAGCGCGTCGTCGTCGCCGAACATGAACTCCGCCAGCGCCTTGGCCAGCAGCGTCTTGCCCACGCCGGTGGGTCCGGCGAAGATGAAGCAGCCGGTGGGCCGCTTGGGGTCTTTCAACCCGCTGCGGCTGCGGCGCACCGCCTTCGAGATGGCGTGGATCGCCTCTTGCTGGCTGATCACCCGCTTGTGCAGGTCCTTTTCCATCTCCATCAGGCGGAGGCTGTCCTCGGTCGACATGCGAGTGAGCGGAATGCCGGTCATCTTGGAGACGACCTCGGCAATCACGTCTTCATCCACCACGCCGTCCGCCTCGCGCGACTTCTCGCGCCACTCGCGGGTGATGTTCTGCTTTTTCTTCTTGAGCTTGTCGGCCTGATCGCGCAGACGGGCGGCCTTTTCGAAATCCTGGTTGGCCACCGCCTCTTCTTTTTCCTTATTGAGCCGATCGACCTCGTCGTCGATCTCCTTCAGGTCCGGCGGACGGGTCATCGCCTTCAAACGGACACGGGCACCCGCTTCGTCGATTACGTCGATCGCCTTGTCGGGCAAGCAACGGCCGGTGATGTAGCGGTCGGAGAACTCGACCGCCGCGGCGACCGCGGCGTCGGTGATTTGCACGCGGTGGTGCTGCTCATACCGTTCGCGGAGTCCCTTGAGAATCTCGATGGTCTCTTCTTTGTTCGACGGCTCGACCATCACGATCTGGAAGCGGCGGTCCAGCGCGCTGTCTTTCTCGATGTACTTGCGATACTCGTCGAGCGTCGTCGCGCCGATGCACTGAATTTCGCCGCGGGCCAGGGCCGGCTTCAGCACGTTGCTGGCGTCGATCGCCCCTTCTGCACCACCGGCGCCGACCAGCGTGTGCAGCTCGTCGATGAACAGAATGGTGTTCTTCGCCCGCCGCACTTCGTTCATCACCGCCTTGATCCGCTCTTCAAACTGGCCGCGGTACTTTGTGCCGGCGACCATCATCGCCAGGTCGAGCACGACAATGCGGCGGTCGCTGAGCAGTTCCGGCACATTGCCGTCGACAACGCGCTGGGCAAAGCCTTCGACGATGGCGGTCTTGCCGACGCCCGCTTCGCCTAGCAGCACGGGATTGTTCTTCGTGCGGCGGCAGAGAATCTGGATGGCCCGTTCGATTTCCTTCTCGCGGCCGATCACCGGATCGAGCTTCCCTTGGCGGGCCAGCTCGGTCAGGTCGCGGCCAAAGCTGTCGAGCGCGGGCGTTTTGGACTTGCCTCCCTTGGCCGTGGCGGTGCCAGCGCCGGCGCCGCCGGCCGCTTCGGCCAGCCCGCCCCGCTCGCCACCGGTCCGCTCGCCCCCTTCGCCCCCTTCTAGGCCATGGCCCAGGAGATTGAGCACTTCCTCGCGGACTTCTTCCAACTTCAGCCCCAGGTTCATCAACACCTGAGCGGCCACGCCTTCCTGCTCGCGCAGCAGGCCCAGCAAAATATGCTCGGTGCCGACGTAGTTATGGTTGAGATTGCGCGCCTCTTCCATCGAGTATTCGATGACCTTCTTGGCCCGGGGAGTTTGCGGGAGCTTGCCCATCGTGACCATGTCGGGGCCGGTCTGGACGAGCTTTTCAACCTCCAGACGGATCTTGCGCAGATCGACGTCGAGGTTCTTGAGCACGTTGGCCGCCACGCCACTGCCTTCTTTGATCAGGCCCAGCAGGATGTGCTCGGTGCCGATGTATTCGTGGTTAAATCGCTGCGCTTCCTGGTTGGCCAATTGCATGACCTTGCGAGCGCGGTCGGTAAATCGTTCGTACATACTCTTTCCTCCACCAGAGGCTTCGCCGGTTAGTACCCGTTAAGGGTCAGGCGGCTCTGGTCATGTCAGGGGTGCCGGGCGGCGCTTCATTGCGGGAAAAATTACTGCTTGAAATCACGCTGTGTGAAGTATCGCTGTGTGAAGAATCGCTGTCGTTGCTTGTAGTGTTGGTTGAAGCCGTCTCTTCGGAATTGTCTCTATTATTACGCAGACACAACAAATGTCGTTCGTGTTCGATTTCTCTCTGCCAGGGAGCCGCGGCTTCCAGGGCGGAGAGTTCTTCCAGCCGGCGGGTCGCTTCGTCCGTCCGTCCGGTGCGGCGACAGAGGGTCGCCAGCATCAGGCTGGCCTCCGCGTCGCGCCGGTTGCGCCGCAACAGCTTACGCAAAATCTTTTCCGCCTCGTACCACTTCCCTTGCAAGTATTCGTCGATCGCCGCGGCCAGGGGATCCGGCTCGCCGGTAGCGAAGTCGAAACCCGTTGCGCCGTACGTCGCCGCTCGGCGGCCAGCCAGCCAGGACACACCCGCGGCCACCACCCAAACGACCAGCACACTCGTCCAGCCGATCAACCGCACCAACGGGGCAAACCACTCGGTCCACACCAGTTGGCCAACCAGCAACACGTTCAGCGACGCGCCAAAAGCCACGGCCAACGCCAGGGCAGGCACCGAGCCGCCGAACCACAATTGCCGCAATCCAGGCCAGGCACACCACAGCCATTGGGCCGCACTGTGCCGAGCCGGTGTTTCATCCCGTTGTGCCGCCGCCATGCCGGACATCCTTTTCCGCATCGGACCCAACGCCCCCCCTCAGAACCGCTAATCCCGCGGCCCGGGGGATGGAAAGCTACGGAATTGTAACTCTCAATTTGCACCCGAGCAAGGCAACCAAAAGCGGCACATAGAGTTAGGTTGATTCATCCGCCCTTTTTGGCCACCATCTGGCACCCCTGTGCCAATCGCTACCACCGGACAGGTCGCCCGAGTAGGTTCCGCCTGCCGGGCGGTGCCTGTGCTTTGTGAGCGGCGCGGCGCTAGCCGCCGGTCCCCGCACCAGCCTGCTGCCGCCCCGTACAGCCAACGCTATGGGGGACTGTAATGTTTCCCGCGATTGCACACACTATCAGTTGGGCCGGTTTTGGGCGTGCTGGCATTCCGAGCGGGTAAACCCCTCGGCTCGTTGCGTTTGGATTAGTTGATAATTTTCGATTGGAACATCGCTTTGACGGGGCCGAATCCTAGTGCTGAACTGATGCGAGTTCTCGATGCCGCGGCCAATCGGGCGGCCGAGGCGGTGCGCGTGGTGGAGGACTACGTCCGGTTCGTGCTGGATGATGCCCATCTGACCGCCTGCTGCAAGCAGTTGCGGCACGACCTGCACGCGGCCTTGGCGGACGTGCCGACAATTGCTCGGAGCGTGCGTGCCGCCTGCCGGCAGACGGCCGACGATGTGGGTACCCGCATCTCGACATCGGCCGAGGGGCATCGCGACGATCTAGCGGCCGTGGCCGCTGCCAACCAGTCGCGGCTCCAGCAGGCCCTGCGCAGCTTGGAAGAATATGCCAAGCTGCTCCCCGCGCGCGACGGCTCGGCGCCTTCGCCATCGGCTCCGTTTGAAGCCCTCCGCTACCGGAGCTACACGCTGTCGGCTGCCATCGACCGGACCGCCGAGGCCCGCCGTCGCCTGGCGGACGTGCGGCTGATGGCGCTAGTCGACGGTCGGGCCGATCAGTCGGACTTCGAGAAGTTGGCTCGCGATCTGTTCGCCAACGGCGCGGGTGCGATCCAACTGCGCGACAAAACGCTGGACGATCGGCAATTGCTCGCCCGGGCCAAAGCGCTGGCGGCCATTGCCCGCGACTGTGGCGGCCTGTCGATCATCAACGACCGGGCCGACATCGCCGGGGCCGCCAGGGCGGACGGCGTTCACCTGGGACAAGACGATCTGCCGCCGAAGGAGGCCCGCTCGATCGTCGGCCCCGCGGCCTTGATTGGCATTTCGACGCACAGCATCGAGCAGGCCCGCCAGGCGGTGCTGGCCGGGGCGACCTACCTAGGCGTCGGGCCGACGTTTCCATCGAGCACGAAAAGCTTTGCCGAGTTCCCTGGCCCGGCATTGTTGCGCCAGGTGGCGGCGGAGATCACGCTGCCGGCGTTTGCGATTGGGGGGATCGATGCTGCGACCGTGGCCGATGTGCTGGAATGCGGCATGCGGCGGATCGCGGTGGGGCAGGCGATTACTGCGGCGGCCGATCCGTCCGCAGCAGCGAGGGTGATCGCAAAAGCATTAGCCGCGCCAGCAGTCTCACCGATTCCCAATTGAGAGTTGCCGCAGCTTCAATTATTTTTTCGGCCGCACCATTTTGATCGTGATCTCGTTGCTCAACACGGTCAACTTCGGCACTTTCTCTAGTAGGGCCACTAGCCTTTTGCCCGGGTCTTGCTGTCCGGTCCCCCACCAGCGTCCGCCGCCTTTATCAAACGTGGAATATGTGAACTGAACTCGATATTCCCCCTCGCGGCTAAAAGTCTCCTTCCATACTTGCACGGCTGTTGCGACGTCGTTGTATGGATTGAATGATTTGCCAGGCGGCACGCGGACAAAATGAGGCTCTGAAAGCGGACCCATAACGCCGCATCGCCCCATACTAGGAACTGCCGACTTCCCATTTGGTCCAGTGACTTTGAACATACACATCGGATATCGCCCGCCATCGGAGCCATCCACCGCTTTCACCAAATAGACAGCGTTCTTTTCGCTGTTCGTAATTTCAACTGTGATTTGAGGAGCATTGCCAATTTCACACTCGCTTGAAGCTTGAATCGTGCAACTTAAGGCCCTTTGATCGGGCACTTGAGCCTTCGCTAGTGCTTTCTTCGCCGCTTCGTCGGCTTTCTCTTGCTCTTCGCTAGCTTGCTTATGCTTGTTCTGCAGCGCCGTTTGGCACGGCGAAGATCCCGCGTCGCAAATGTCGCAACACGTTATTTTTGGCTCGAAAAGATCTTTCTCCAACTGCTTTTGCAGTCGCTGCTGAACCTCAGTTGCAGTGATTCCGGCAACAGCGAACTGACCGTAGGGTTCGCCTAAATCTATCTTCCCATCGCGGTCAACAACAAATGCACCGTCAATCGGATGATCTGGATAAACATTCTGTGCGGAAATGCACAACGTATTGCCCGCGCGAATTGGTCGATCGGCGGGCTCTGCGGAATAGGCCAGACAGTTCAGCGTGAGCAACAGCGGCAACGCGAAAAGTCCGCACCCCGGTCGAATCATGGCATCAACTCCTGCAAATTATTTTTGCTTCGCCAGGGTCTCCACAATCACCCGCTTCATATCTTTCTCATACCCCGACGCGTATCCCACCCACACGCCGCGAATCGTCCCCTGCCCGTCCAGCAGCACGGTGGTGGGATACCCTGGGAGCGATTGGGTTCCTAAAACCATCCCTACGCTGGTGCGGCTCACGCCCTTAAGATCGGCATACGTGGGCAACTGCAATTTCTGCTCGGTGAGGAACTCGTCCGTGCCCTCGCGAAGTTCCTCCAGCGAGAGCTGCTCGTAGGGAGAAGCGCACGACACGGCCAGCAGGCGAAAGTCATCGCGCGCGGCAAACGCGCGTTGCAGTGCCGCGATGTGCGGCAACTCCTGCCGGCACGGTGGGCACCACACTCCCCAAAAGTTGACCAGGGTCACCTTCCCTTTAAGATCGGCGAGCGAAACATCTTTGGCCCCGCCGGTGAGTCCTTGCAGGTCCAGCACGAGCAGCGGCTGACCGATGACCGGGCTGTTCGACCCTTGGTCCTTGAGGCTCGGGCCAGCCCATTCGCGGTAGACGTAGATGGCCGCGACCACCGCCGCCAGGACGAACCAAAATGCCAGGCTGCGCTTGGGCTGAGCGGGTCGAGGTGCTAGGTCGGTCGATTCCATAGCGTCAACTTCTCTGGAGTTGGGGGAAATCGCAAGGGATGGCGGGGTTTATCAGGTGGCAATCACTCGGCACGGCAGCGCAAATACCTCCGGCAAAAGCATATTAACGGCCGCCCGATTTCGGACTATAATAAAGCACTACATCCGGGCCGACCCCGATCTTTTATTCGCAACGCTTTTTTCACCGGGCCATCTTAGCCGCAGGAACAGGCCGGCTGGGGCTTACCACCGGAGGATCTCCGGCTGGCTGGCTACCTTCGCGGTTCACATTGATGACCATCCGACGCTCGATTCATCGCAGATTTCAGATTTCAGATTTCAGATTGCTCGGGTTGTTGGCCACGGCGGGGTTGGCAATTCTGGGGTTCTCTGCAGTGGGGGGCTGCACATCGCAGACGGCTCCCCCGCCCCGGGATATCGGCCAGTTGGTCAAACCCGAGGAGCGCTTGATCCACGCAATCGAGACCACTGACATCAACGGCGTCCGCACGGCACTCGCCACCGGTTGCGATCCGAACAGCGCCGCTTCCGGCGACATGCCCCCACTGCACTTGGCCGCCTCGCGCGGATTTGTCGAGGCGGGCAAGCTGCTGCTCGACGGCCGGGCGGAAATCGATCTGATGAACGTGGGCAAAGAGTCCGCCAGCAGTGAAACAAGTACTGTTGCGAAAAATGGCACTGAAAAAAATGCCGCTGAAAAGGGGCCCGAGAACACTACCAGCAACGAAACCAAACGCCGCGGCAATACGGCGCTGCACACCGCCGTCATGGTGGGCAATGCCGACTTTGTCCGGATGCTCATCGAGCACAAGGCCGACCTGAACATCCGCAACGCCCGCGACATGACTCCGCTCGATCTGGCGATTAGTCAGGAAGGGGCGCTGAAGATCGCCGAAGAGCAAGCCAAAGATCCGGATCGGATCGCGCAGGTTTCGGAGCAAGCGACGAAGAACCAGGCCGTGTTGGCCGTGCTGCGCGAGCATGGCGCCCGCACGACGCAAGATATCGAAGGGAAGCAACGCGAGGTCAACAGCGGCGGCATCCTGGGGCGGCTTCCCGAACAACTCAAGTCGCGCCCAGATGGTGTTCCTCCGCGCCCGTTAGACAAGAAATTGCCGATCGAAAAACCCCCGCCATTGGATAAATCGCTGACGCCGGAATCTAAATGACGCCGGAACCGAAATGAAGCTGGAACCCAATGAAGCTGGAAATTGAGCAGAAGTTTCCGGTGGCCGACCCGGCCGAAATGGGCCGGCGGCTGACGGATCTCGGCGCGGCGTGGCATCCTCCCATCGAGCAGCGCGACACGTACTTCGCCCATCCTCAGCGCGACTTCGGCCAGACGGACGAAGCGTTGCGGATCCGCCGCACGCCCCACGGTTGCTTCGTCACCTATAAAGGGCCTCGGCTCGACGGGGCCACCAAGACCCGCCGCGAGTTGGAACTGCCCCTGGTCGAAGACCATGCTCTGGCGGCCGATCGCGGGGCCGCGGCCGATGCCTGGGCCGAACTGTTGCGGGCCCTGGGTTTCGCTCCGGTGGCGGACGTCCGAAAAACCCGCACGCCCGGCATCGTGAAATGGTCGGGCGTCCAGATTGAAACGGCCCTGGATCATGTCGAAGGGCTGGGGCATTTCCTGGAATTGGAACTTGTGGTTGAGTCTGAGGGAGAGCCGGGGTCCGCCATTCTGGCGGCCGCCCAGGAGAATGTGGAATCGCTGGCCGCCACTCTCGGGCTGACCCACAGTGAGCGCCGCAGCTACCTGGAACTGCTTCTGTCGCAGAATGCTTGAGCCAGGACCGCGCATCGTGGCCGCCGGCCTCAGGTTAGGGCGAGTGCAGTTTTTCGAGCGATGAAATTATTCTAAGACGGAACCTCTCCCCGGCAGCCGGGGTTTAATGTTGCCGGAAGTTAGCCAGTCCATTCAGCGAGTCCGCTCTGCGCAGACTTTCGGCCGCCGACAGCCAACAATCAAAACGGGGCTTTTCTCTCGAAGGAGTGATTCATGAAGTTGGGTAAATGGTTGGCTCCCATGGCGGTGACGCTGTGGCTGATCTCGGGCAACGCGTTGCGAGCGGACGATGCCCCAGCGGCAGACGCTCCGCCGGTTGCGGACGCTCCCCCAATGGATCCACCCCCGGTAGGGGAGGCGGTGAACCCACCCCATCGGCGGCGCCCTCCCGTCACTCCTGAAATGACGCAGAAGCTGCTCGCCGAGTTCGACAAAGATGGCGACGGCCAGCTCAGTCCCGACGAATGGACTGCCGCCCGCGCCGCCATCAAACAGAAACACGAAGACGCGATCAAAGCGGCCTTGCAGGCGCGGGAGTTGAAACTGTTCGACGCCAACGGCGACGGCACGCTGGACGAAGCCGAGCAGAAAAAGGCGGACGCCTTCATCCAATCGCAGCGCGGCCGCCAGGCGAAGGGGCCGCTGAACGACTCGATCCGCTCCAAGGTATTGAACAAAGTCTGCGGCACCAACGGCACCAGCACCGACGATCTGACGGGCGAATCACTCGCCAAAGCTCAAGCCGCGGTGAGCCGGTTTGAATCCGGACAAGGTGCGGGTGGACAGGGTCCGAATGGCATGGGGCCAGGTGGTATGGGTCCGAACGGCATGGGACAGGGTGGTCGCGGCGGACCGGGAGGCCCTGGCGGTCAAGCTGGTGGCCCCGGTGGAGAAGGCGGCCAAGGTGGACCGGGCGGTCAAGGTTTTGGCGGACCCGGTGGACCGGGCGGCGGCGGTGGCCGACCCGCGGGACCCGGTGGCGGTGGCGGCGGCGGCGGCCCGCGTGGGGGCGGCGGCGGCGGTGGCCCACGTCGGTAATAAGTAACCAAGCCTTGCACAAACCAATTGCTGATCGCTGACAGCCGACAGCCCCAAAAAAAGGGCCACTGCCCCTGTGGCCTTGCCCGACGTGACGCTGTGGACTTGCCCACTTCGTCGCGTCGGGCGTTTTTTTGCTCCGGCAGAATGCCCCGCACGCCGTGATTTCGCAGCATTAAGGCCTGCAGGCAGGGCTGAATTGCACTTTGTCCCCTGCGGCCGATTTGGGATACTTCCGCCCCGCGTGGACTATTCCTATTCTGGCCCCAGCGCGCAACCATGAGGATCTTCTTCTCCGCCGGCGAGCCCAGCGGCGACCTGCACGGCGCCAACCTGATCCGCGAACTCCGCCGCCGCGATCCCGACATCGAATGCATCGGCTTCGGCGGCCCCCAGATGGCCGCGGCGGGCGGGGTGCTGCTCGAAGACCTCACCCAGTTCGCCGTGATGTGGTTCGCCAGGGCTTTGGCCAACCTGCACGTGTTCTGGAATCTGGCGGGCAGGGCCGATCGATGCTTTGCCCATCAGCGGCCGGACGCCGTCGTTTTGATCGACTATCCGGGCTTCAACTGGTGGATCGCCCGGCGGGCGAAGGCTCACGGCATTCCGGTGTTTTACTACGCGCCGCCCCAACTGTGGGCCTGGGCCGGCTGGCGGGTGCGCAAGATGCGGCGGCTGGTGGACCATGTGATGTGCGCGCTGCCGTTTGAGCAGGCATGGTTCAGCGAGCGCGGCTGCCGGGCGACGTTCGTAGGGCATCCCTACTTCGACGAAGTCCGCCGGCAGCAATTCGACCAGGAGTTCCTCGACCGGCAGCAAGCGCGCCCCGGCAGACTGGTGACGATCCTCCCCGGCTCGCGCACCCAGGAGGTAACGCACAATCTTTACTGGCTGCTCAAAGCGGCGAAGCTGATTCGCGATGAGGTCGGCGACGTCCGGTTCGCCGTCGCCAGCTTCAAGCCGCAACAGGCCCAAATGGCCCAGGAGATGCTGCGCGACCCGTCGTTGCAGCTCGGCACCACGCCGATTGAAATCCACATTGGCCGCACCCCCGAGTTGATTCATCTGGCGGAAAGCTGCCTGGCAGTTTCGGGGAGCGTTTCGCTGGAGCTGTTGTATCAGCAGAAGCCGAGCGTGATTTCGTATCACGTCTCGCCAGCCGCGTTTGCCGTGCAGAAGCGGTTCCGCAAGGTGCGGTATATCACGCTGGTGAATTTGCTCTCCGCCGCCGATCTGTTTCCCGCGGAGACCACCCCCTACGATCCAGACGGGCCGGGCAACGAGCTGGTGCTGTTCCCCGAATACCTCACCTGCGAGGACAAGTCGGCGGCGATGGCGCGGCAGGTAGTGGGCTGGCTGACCGACGACGTGCGGCGCGAAGCACTCGTTGCGCGGCTGGGAACGCTAAAGCAAACCGTAGGGCACGGCGGCGCGTCGAAGCGCGCGGTGGACCTGATCCTGGGGGAACTGGCCCAGCGTCCGCGGCCGATTCCGCGGCCTCACTTCAGCCCACAGGCGGGCTACGCGGCGCGAAGCCACTCCCCTGCCGCTCCGCAGTGAGTACAATCGTGCCGTGGCCCCCGGACCATGGCGCTTTTGATTGTTCGCTCACGCCTTCCCTTCCAATTCTCCTCGCGATGACCTGCCGTGTTTTTAATTGAGCCACCACCGACCGCGGGCGACTTGAACTTTCGGGTCTTTGGGATTCCGGTGCGCGTGCATCCGATGTTCTGGCTGGTCAGCCTGATCATGGCCTCGAGCGTGCGCGTGCCGGTGTTCATGCTCATCTGGGTGGGAGTGGTGTTCGTGTCGATTCTCATCCATGAGCTGGGGCACGCCTTCGCGGCCAAGATGCATGGGTGGCAGCCGTGGATCACGCTCTACAGCTTTGGCGGACTGGCCTCATATCGACCAACGTACCGCACGCCGACGAGCGAAATAATCATCGCCGCCGCCGGTCCTGGCGCCGGATTCTTGTTTATTGCCTTGATCATGGCCATTGTGAATGCTTCCGGACATCAGGTTTTTATCGCTCCGCTCGGCCCAATTCCCTATTGGTTCCATTTTGCCCCTTACAATTCAGTCAACCTCAACGAGATGCTCGACGATCTGCTGTGGATCAACATCTTCTGGGGGCTGATGAATCTGCTCCCGATATTCCCGCTCGACGGCGGGCGGATCGCTCAGGAATTGATGCAGCAAAACAACCCCGAGGACGGCCTGCGGCAGTCGCTGGTGTTGTCGATGGTCGTGGCCGGCGGCGTGGCAGTGGCGGGAGGGACCCTGTTCAAGAGCATGTATCTGGCGCTGTTCTTCGGATACCTGGCGTATACGAACTACTCCATGCTGCAAATGCTCCGCGGCCGGGGCGGGCCGAACCCGTGGTAGACGCGACCGACGGGCAATGGTCCGCCTCCTTGGCCCGACCGCCGATCTCAAACCGCCGCTAAGGCGTCGACTCACGCCCAAGTCTTCCGCTCGGCGGCTGACTTTCTGCCGCTTAAGTCAACGCTCTCTTCTCTCG
>JAIOQB010000433.1 GCA_021413585.1 Planctomycetia bacterium | reverse complement strand
GCCGCATGCGCCAACAGCGACTCTCCAAACCGCGCGCAGACAACCACGGCGCACGCCCAGCGCTTCTCTGCCCGTTGTCTGGTAGAATCTGATCCATAAACGCAATTCCCGGACGCCATTGGGCAAAGCCAGTGGCACACGAAAGGAGCAAGGCAGGGACAGGTCGGGAGATTGGGGCAACACGGCACAGCCAACAACGCTGTCCCTGGTTTTCGCCTTTTCCGTGTGCCACTGGCTTTGCCAGTGCTTCGTTGAGGCTAGCCCCTGCAGGCAGGCACGACTCATTTTCCCTCGTGCTTCGCCGCTGGAATCGGTTCGGGTGTTTCCATCGGCTTGCCGGCGAATTTAACGTGCGTGTGCTTCAGTTCGCCCGTGAACCGATAGTGCTCGACAGTAATTTTGTCGGTGGCAATTTTCCCTGTGCTGGGCGTCATGCGCACCAGAAAATACCCGTCGCCGCCGTCGGAGAATGCGCCGGGCGCCATCAGCTTCAGCGTCCACGGATCCTTGGTGTAGGAATAGACGTGGCCGTCGCCGCACAGGGCCACGTCAACGTGCTCGTCCGCCAGTGCCTGCACGATGCCGGTAAGCGCCCCTCCCTCACGATGCCAGGTGCCCCGGTGGGCCATCACGAAGATCGGCGCATTCGGCTCGGCCGTGCGGATAGCGTGCAGCTTGTTCTTGAGCCACACGGTTTGCCGCTCGATCGCCTTCGCCCGCCACTCCGGGTCGTCGCGGTCATGGTATTTCCGCTTGACGACCGACCACTCGTCCGTGATGTAGAGCGACAACAGATGCAAGTTGCGGTACTTAACATAATAGTCCCCCAGGTCAGTGTACTCGCGGATGAACTCTCCTGGCTTGCCCGCCCGCTTCTTGTAGTGCAGGTAGCGCTGGTACACCTCCTGGCCCGCCGCGTTGTCGGGCTCATAACCTGGGCGCCGCTTGCGGGCTTTCTTTTGCTTTTCCGTCTCTTCCTTACCTTCCGCATCCTTGGTTTTCTGGTGCTGGTTGATGAACTCCTCTTCCCAGCCGCCGACGGTGACGAACATCTTGCGCGCCAGCCAATCGTTCGCCTGCTCGCCGAACACGTCATGATATTGTTTGGCCATGCTCTCCCAGTCGCCATCGGGGCCAGGGTAGAGCATGTCCCCCAGGTTGATAATCAGGTCGACGTTGGCCTCCTTGAACTTTTTGAGAATTGCCAGATGCGTGCCCGTCCCGCCCCGATTGTCCGCCACCACGCCGATCACCCACGTGCCCTCAGCGGCTGCCGCCGCAGGCTGGGGAGTCATTGGCCCGGGATCGCTGGGCGGGGCGGCATTGCCGGCGAGTGGACCGACTGCCGTGAAAGCGATCCAACACAATGTCCGCAGGGCGTGGGGAAATTTCATATTGGACCTCATAGGATCAATCCGGAACGTGAATCGGCATGAAGTTCGCGAACCCGGCGCAAGGATTTTCGAGACAACTTCTACTTTTTTGGATTCCGTCCACATAAATCAGTTGCCGGACCCTCGCACCGCCAACCATAACCAACGGCGAATCATTGACTTATAACCGGCCCAGCCCGCCAACGCCAATCCTCCGCGGCAAGAATCGGCTACTGGAATTCGTGGCCTCGGAGTGCAGGTGCGAACTTTCCCCCAGGGCACGATTCGGCCGTCACTTTTTTTCGCCCGGCGATTGGCAAACCGTCCATGCGGCGGGCTACAATGCGGGTCGCAATCAAACGTGCTAAGCGGAGGCGGGGCAGCACACACGTTGGCAGAATCAAACAGCCTGCCGGGAACTTCTATGCGTGGGGATCGTCCCACATCGTGTGCTCTGTCTTTTCCAGTTTTCATCCAGCTAGAAATCCATACGCCTCTTAATGATTCACTCCATGCAATACACCCGCGCAACCAATCCAGAGGAGACCTCCATGGCGATCGACCAATCGGCGGGCACAGCGGTGGCGGAAGATCGGGTCGAGATGTTTCTACAGCGCGTGCGTGATATTCGGGCCAGCCTGCATCAGGTGGTCGTCGGCCAGGATGAGACGATCGACGAGTTGCTGGTGTGCGCCCTGACCGGCTCGCATGCGTTGCTCGTCGGCGTCCCGGGCTTGGCCAAAACGCTGATGGTCAAGGCGCTCGCCGCGGCATTCGATTGGAAGTTCGCCCGCATCCAGTTCACGCCCGACCTGATGCCCTCGGACATCACCGGCTATGAGCTGCTGGGCCGCAGTCAGGACGAAGATGGCCCGCGGCTAGTGTTCCGCCGCGGGCCGGTATTCGCCAACCTGGTGCTAGCGGACGAAATCAACCGCGCCGCGCCGAAGACGCAGTCGGCCCTGCTGGAAGCGATGGCCGAACGGCACGTCACCATCGGCGGCGAAACGTACATGCTCGAAGAGCCGTTCCTCGTGGTCGCCACGCAGAACCCGATCGAGCAGGAAGGAACCTATCCGCTGCCCGAAGCGCAGTTGGACCGGTTCATGATGGAGATCCGCATCGGCTATCCATCGCCCCAGCAAGAAGAAGAGATCGTCATGAAGACCACCTCCGGCGCCACCCGGATGCCGCGTCCCTCGTTCGATCGCGAAGCGTTCCTGGAATTGCGCAACCTCGTGTGGGCAGTCCCCGTCGCGCCGAACGTGGCGTCGTTCGCCGTGCGGATCTGCGGATCGAGCCGCCCCGAAGACCCGCGGGCGGACCAGTTCGTTAAAGACTATGTATCGTACGGCGCTGGCCCGCGCGGCTCGCAGAATCTGGTACTCGCCGCCAAAGCCAGGGCGTTGCTCGAAGGACGTACCGCGCCGACGGTGGACGACGTCCGCAAACTGGCTCTGCCGGTGCTGCGGCACAGGATCATCGTCAATCACCGGGCGATCGGCGACTCGATCAACTCGCAGCGCGTGGCACAGCACCTGATGGACAAGGTGTCCGCATGAGCGTCGCTTCGCGGAGCCGGTACCTCGACTTGAAGGCCCTCTCGGCCCTGGGGCACATGCGCTTCACCACGCGCCGCCGGATCGAAGGAAGCTTCAGCGGCCGGCACGCCTCGCGGCAGCAAGGCGGGGCGGGCGAGTTCGTCGACTTCCGCGAATACTCCGGCGGCGAGGATCTGCGGCGGTTGGACTGGAAGCTGCTCGCCCGCACCGGCAAGGCGTTTGTGCGGTTGCATCAGGACGAGACGAATTTGCTTTGCACGCTGGCGATCGACGGCAGCCATTCGATGAACTTTGGCGGCTCGCATCGCGACTCGAAGCTGCAATACGTTCAATACCTCAGCACGGCCCTGTCGCACATCATCGCCCGCGGGCAGGACCAGGTGGGCCTGGCCCTGGTGTGGGGAGACGAGGTCGAGACGCTGCCGCCCGCCGGCACGCCGTCGCACCTGGCGCACCTGCAAGAGCGGATCGAGCGGCTGGCGACCCGCCCCACCACGCACCTCGCCGGCGGGTTGCGGACACTGTTCGAGCGCTCCACGCGGCGCGGCGTGCTGTTGCTGATGAGCGATTTCCTGGTGGACGATCTGGAGCAGGTGTTCGCCGCGCTTCGTTTATTTCGTCATAGCTCGTGGGAAGTAGTGGTGATGCATGTGCTGCATCCGGATGAGGAGCGGCTGCCGACCGCCACCGCCTGCCGGTTTGAAGGAATGGAAGACGAGGGACGCGTCGACTGCTCGCCGGCCGATATCCGGGCCATTTACGAAGAGCACTTTGCCGCTCACGTGGAGACGGTGCGGCTGCTCGCCCTGGCGGCAGGGTGCGACTACCGGCTGGTGAGCACGGCGATTCCGTATCTGCACACGCTGGGAGGGTTTTTGGTGGAACGGGCGGGGTGAGGCGGCATTAAGACGAATCTAATACGTATTTCGACTTGCCGGGGCCGAATGTTGTGGTGAGCTTTCTCCATCCTTGGATCATGGCGCTCGGGGCCGTTGCGGCGGCGATCCCGGTGGCGGTCCATTTTCTCACTCGGCCGCGGCCGGTGCGGATGCCCCTCTCCACGATCCGCTTCGTTCGCGAGGCGATTCGCGAGCAAAAGGCCCGCCACCGCCTCCGCGATTTCATCCTGCTGGCGTTGAGAACGGTGGCGATCCTGCTGGTGGCCATGGCGCTGGCGCGGCCGCAGTGGGGAGCGCGGCCGCTGGTCTCCGATCAGGAAGCGGGCGCGGCGGTGCGCGTCGTCGTCGTCGACGTCAGCCAGAGCATGGCCGCCACGCAGGGCCAGCTTGCCAACATCGAACGAGCCCGCACCGCGGCGGCCGATTATCTGCGCTACGGCCGCGACTTGCGGGCAAACCTCATCCTGGCCGGCGCCACGCCACGCAGCGTGTTCGATGGTCCTTCTACCAATTTCGGCGCGCTCGGCGAAGCGCTGGCCAACTGCCGCGCATTGCCGGAACGCTTGAATCTCAATCGCACGCTGGAGAAAGCCGCCACGATGCTGGCCCCCACCGGACCGGACGATCACCGCCGCCGCGAGCTGGTCGTGGTCAGCGACTTTCAACGCTCCGGCTGGGCGGCCGCCGACCTAAGCGCCTTGCCGGCCGACACCCGGATTCAGTTCGTCTCGGTGGCCCCTGCCACGCCGGCGGAGAATCTGGCCATCGTCAGGGCAGAACTCCGCGGCCGCGCGTCGCAGGAGCGCGGGGCGCAAATTGAAGTCGAGGTCGGCAACTACACGCCCACCACGCGGCGCGTCAATGTCGAAGTGGCGGTCGGCGGCGCCACCAGCCACCTCGCGGGTGTTTGCCCCCCAGGGCGGCGCACGACGCTGGCCGACACGATTCAGATCCCACAAACCGGCTGGCAGACCGGCAGCGTCCGGCTGGTGGGGAACGAAGATGCCCTGGCGGCCGACGACGTTCATCCACTGGTGACCGACGTCCGCCCCAAGCCGCGCTACGTGCTGCTGACGCGCGAGCCGAAAGAGCGCCGACCGTCGTCGAGTCACTTTGTGGAGTGCGCGCTGGTGCCCGATGCGGCGCTGGGTGCCCGCGCGTCGGCGGAGCTGGTGCGGCTGGACCCGATCGTGGCCGATCGCGAGTCGCTGGCGCCGGCCGATCTGCTGGCCCTGGATCATCCGGGCAAGCTGTCCGAAAAGACGATCATGTGGATCGGCGACTTGATGCGCCGCGGCCGGCCGGTGCTGTACGTCACGGCCGAAGCGGCGGACGCAGTCAACCTGCAGCGGCTGGTCGACGCGGCAGGCGGCCGTGCCCGCATGCCGGTCGAGTTTTCGCCCTCGCAGGCGGCCAGTCCGCGGCGTGATCTATTTCTAGCGTCGATCGAACGGAAGCGGCCGCCGTTTAACGTCTTCGGCGACTCGGCGGGCGACGTGACGCGCAATCTGCGCTTCGCCGGTGGGTTGTCGTCCCGCCGCACGACCGCCGGTCTGGCGGACGACGTGCTGGCCACCTACGGCGACGGCAGCGCGTGCCTGCTGCTCACGTCGTTTGGCAGCTCCACGCTGGCGGTGCTCAACGCCGACTTGGGT
>JAIOQB010000432.1 GCA_021413585.1 Planctomycetia bacterium | reverse complement strand
AAACGCCACGGCCGCTACATTGAACCGGGTAATCGAGTCGGCGTCGCCCGTATAGCTGTCTGGATGATGCTTGCGGGCCAACTGGCGATACGACGTGGCGATCTCCTCGCGCGTGGCTGTGCGCGTGATTTCGAGCACTTCGTAATAATCGCGTTTGGCTGCCATGGGGACCAAAGCAGGGCGAAAATGTAGTCGATAACGCTTGCGAAATTATAGGTCGCCTAAGTCCACATGACCTAGACGGAATTTTCACCACGGAGACATGGCAAATGACCAATGACCAAGATTCCAATCTCCAACACGAGCGGCGACACGACTATTGGTTATTGAAATTTGGTCATTGGTCATTAAGACACTTCATCGGCCAAAAAAACGGGCCACTCCACACGCTGTGCGGAGATGGCCCGGGTACGGCTTCAATCGTTGACTGCGGACGCCACGGCGATCAGCGGACGCTGCCTTCGACTCGTTGACGCTGCTTGTCGTCCTTATCGAGCGTGGTCACCAGGGCCTCGGTGGTGAGCATCAACCCGGCGATGCTGGCCGCATTGATCAGGGCGGTGCGGACCACCTTCACCGGATCGATGATGCCCGCCTTGACCAGGTCCTTGTACTCGGCCGCGTTGGCGTCGTAGCCGACGTTGCCGCCGCGCTGCTCCACTTCGTCGACCACCACCGAGCCGTCGATCCCCGAATTGTCGGCGATCTGCTTCAGTGGCGCTCCGAGCGAACCGAGGATGATATCCACCCCGATCTTCTCGTCCCCCTTGACCTTGTCGCGGACCTTCTCCACCGCCTCGCGGCATCGGAGCAGGGCCACGCCGCCGCCGGGCAAAATGCCTTCTTCGACTGCCGCCCGAGTGGCGTGCAGGGCGTCTTCGACGCGGGCCTTCTTCTGCTTCATCTCAGTCTCGGTACCGGCGCCGACCGAAATGATCGCCACGCCGCCGGTGAGCTTGGCCAGGCGCTCTTGCAGCTTCTCGCGATCGTAATCGCTTTCCGTCTGCTCGATCTGATTGCGGATCTGCTGGATGCGGGCCTTCACGTCGGACTGCTTGCCGGCGCCTTGCACGATCGTGGTGTTGTTCTTGTCCACGGTGATCTGCTTGGCCTGGCCCAGGTGCTCGAGCTTGACGTTCTCCAGCTTGATGCCCAGGTCTTCGCTGATCAGCGTCCCGCCAGTGAGCACGGCGATGTCGCCGAGCAGCGCCTTGCGGCGATCGCCGAAGCCGGGGGCCTTCACGGCGCAGACGTTGAGCACGCCGCGGAGCTTGTTGACCACCAAGGCGGCCAGGGCTTCCCCTTCCACTTCCTCGCAGATCATCAGCAGCGGCTTGCCCGCGCGGATCACCTGCTCGAGCAGCGGAATCAACTCCCGCAGATTGTTGATTTTCTTCTCGTGGATCAGAATCAGGGCGCTGTCGAGCTGGCAATCGCGCTCGGCCGGGCGGCTGATGAAGTAGGGGGAGATGAAACCCTTGTCGAATTGCATCCCGTCGACGAACTCGACGGTGGTCTCCATCGTCTTGCCTTCTTCGACCGTGATCACGCCGTCCTTGCCGACCTTCTCCAGGGCATCGGCCAGCAGGGTGCCGATTTCCATGTCGTTGTTGGCGCTGATGGCGCCGACGTTGGCGACGTCGGTCTTGCTGGAGACGGGCTTGCCCAACTCGTGCAGCCGCTCGACGACCGCTTCGACCGCCTTTTCAATCCCGCGGCGGATGGCCATCGGGTTGCTGCCGGCCACGACGTTGCGGCGCCCTTCCTTGAAGATCGCGCGGGCCAGCACGGTGGCAGTGGTGGTGCCGTCGCCGGCGAGGTCCGACGTCTTGCTGGCCACTTCGTTGACCAGCTTCGCGCCCATGTTCTCAAACCGGTCTTCGAGATCCACTTCCTTGCTCACGGTCACGCCGTCCTTGGTGACGGTCGGTCCGCCGAAGGACTTGGCGATGATGACGTTGCGGCCGGTGGGCCCCATCGTCACCGCCACGGCGTCGGCCAGTTTCTCGACTCCCGCCAGCATCCTGGCGCGGGCGTGATCCTCATAAAGTAGTTGCTTGGCTGCCACGGGTAGGAGTTCCTTAAATGCTGGGAATGTTTGGTTTCGTTGAGTTTTTTTGAAACGGGTCAGTAGTCAATTGTCAGTCGTCCGTTGTTTATTTTCTTGCTGACAGCCGACAGCCGATAGCCGATAGCCTAGTCCACCACTTTCGCCAGGATGTCGCTCTCGCGGAGGATCTTTACGTCGCGGCCGTCGACTTCCTGTTCCATGCCGCCGTACTTGGCGAAATACACGCGATCGCCGACAGCGACCGACAGCTCGCCCCGCTGTCCGTTCTCGAGCAGCTTGCCCGGGCCGACGGCCAGGACAGTGCCCAACTGCGGCTTCTCGCGGGCAGCGTCGGGGAGCACGATGCCGCCGGCGGTTCGCTCTTCGGCTTCGACAGGTTCGACGACCACGCGATCGTCCAGCGGACGGAGCTTGCTGATTTTGGCCATGAGGTTAGTCCTTATTTTTGCGAGTTAGTTGGTTTTGAAAGTTGTGGAGTTTGAAAGACGCGCTCCCCTGCGGGTCGCGGCTAAACGGACTTCGTTACATCATGCCGCCCATGCCACCCATGCCGCCCATTCCCATGCCGCCCATGCCACCCATTCCGCCCATGCCATGGTCGTGATGGTGATCGCCGCCGCCCCCCTCTTCCTCTTCTTCCTTGGGGATGTCGGTGATCAGCGACGAGGTGGTCAGCAACAATGCGGCGACACTGGCGCCGTTTTGCAGCGCGGTGCGCACCACTTTGGCCGGGTCGATCACGCCGTCTTCAACCAGGTCGACATACTTGCCGGTGTCGGCGTTGAAGCCGTCGTTCTTCCCCTTCATCTGGCGAACGCGATTGACCACCACCGCGCCATCGTAGCCGGCGTTTTCGGCGATCAGCCGCAGCGGGTGATCGAGCACGTTGCGAACGATCTTCGCACCGATCTTCTCGTCACCCTGGAGATCGAGCTTGTCGATCGCCTTCTCGCAGCGGATCAGTGTCACGCCGCCCCCCGCCACAATGCCTTCTTCCAGGGCCGCGGCCGTGGCGCTCTTGGCGTCTTCCAGCAGCGCCTTGCGCTCCTTCATTTCGGTTTCGGTCGCGGCACCGCAGTTGATCTGGGCCACGCCGCCGGCCAACTTGGCCAGGCGTTCCTGGAGCTTCTCGCGATCGTAGTCGCTATCGGTCAGCTCGATCTCGCGGCGAATCTGCTCGACGCGCCCTTCGATGGCGTCCTTCTTGCCGGCGCCGCCGACGATCGTGGTGTTCTCGCTGGAGATGCTCACCTTCTTGACCTTGCCCAGGTCGGAGAGCTTGATCGACTCGAGCGCGATGCCCAGGTCTTTGAAGACCGCGGTGCCGGAGGTTAGCACGGCCAGATCGCCGAGCATCGCCTTGCGGCGGTCGCCGTAGCCGGGGGCCTTCACGGCACAAACATTGAGAATGCCGCGCATTTTGTTGACCACCAGCGTGGCCAGCGCTTCGCCGTCGACGTCTTCGGCGATGATCAGCAGTGGCTTGTTCGCCTTGCTGACCGCTTCCAGGATCGGCACCAGCTTCTTGGCGTTGGAAATCTTCTCTTCGTAGATCAGCACCAGGCAATCTTCCAGCTCGACCAATTGCTGGTCAACATTGGTCACGAAGTGCGGCGAGAGGAAGCCGCGATCGAATTGCATCCCCTCGACCACTTCGACGCTCGTCTCCGACGAGCGGCCTTCTTCGACCGTGATCACGCCGTTCTTGCCGACCTTCACGAACGCCTCAGCCAGCACGCTGCCGATCGACGGATCATTGTTGCCGGCGATCGTGGCGACCTGCATGATCTCCTTCTTGTTCTTCTCGTCGATCTTGGTGGCCTGCTTGAGGATCGCCTCGCCGACCGCCTCGACCGCCTTGTGGACGCCGCGCGACAGCGCCATCGGATCGGCCCCGGCCGCGATCATCCGCAGCCCTTCTTTGTAGATCGCCTCGGCCAGCACCGTGGCCGTGGTGGTGCCGTCGCCCGCCACGTCGTTCGTCTTGGTCGCCGCTTCCTTGACCAACTGGCAGGCCAGGTTTTCGTACGGGTCTTCCAGCTCGATCTCTTCAGCCACCGTCACGCCGTCTTTGGTGATTTTGGGAGAGCCCCAACCCTTGTCGAGCACGGCGTTGCGGCCGCGGGGGCCTAACGTGCTGCCGACCGCGCGGGCCAGCTTCGATACACCAGCCAACAACGGCTGCCGCGCTTCGTCATCAAAGACCATCTGCTTTGCCACGATCGGAACTCCTCAGGGTAAAACGAGTGTGATTGTTGTGCTTCAGTGGGGGGACGCAATGACCGCTGCCCGGGTATCGCTATTCGGCGGCCGCTCTAGGTAGGTACAGCCGCACTCCGGCCGTTTTGGCAGCCGCGGCGCTCCGAGCCACCCCGATAACGCAAGGGTCGTGCCAAGCCGGCGGCAACCGGCTGCCCGTGTCCAAAGTAAAAGCGGGGCCGCGAATTATGCCCGAGCGGGGAGTTGACCGGCAGCATTCGCGGCGGGCCAGGAAATCGGCCAAAATGCCATTTTGGCAGTCGGCCGCGGCAGGCGGACATCCCCCAACCGGCGGCCGGATGGCGGTATATTGAACCCAGGTCCAGTGTACGCCACAGGGCATCCAGACGACGATCAGGAGCGAGGTATGTCGCAGGCCGAGAGTTCCGCCGATCCGCCCGCCGGGGCTGCCAGGGCTCGCCGTCGCCGCGTGGGTTGGCCAGGGTGGCTGGCGGTCGCGGCGGTGTTGGCTCTGTTGGCGTGGTGGATCGCGCCGCAACTGTGGGCACAAATCCTGGCCGCCAAAGGGGTGACCGTGAAGATGCCAGGCGAAAGTTTTCACGGGCCACTACCGCCGCTGACCGCCGACCAGCAAGCGATGCAAAAAGAGTTCGACCGCGATCTGGCGCGCCTTTGCGTCCAGATCGGCGAACGCAATCTGCGCCACGCGGCGGCGTATGCCCAAGCCACCGAGTTTGTCGAGCAGCAGCTCAAAGCCACCGGCCACGACGTCACGCGACAAGTGTTTGACGTCAAAGGGCGCCCCTGCGTCAATTTGGAATTGGAAATCACGGGCAACCGCCAGCCGGCGGAGATTGTCGTCGTCGGCGCGCACTATGACTCGGCTCAGGGAACGCCGGCGGCCAATGACAATGGCAGCGGAGTCGTTGCGCTGTTGGCTCTGGCGCGGCGCTTGAAGGACCACAAGCCAGCGCGGACTCTGCGGTTGGTGGCGTTCGCCAACGAAGAGCCGCCGTACTTTCAAACCGACGCGATGGGCTCGCTGGTCTACGCCAAACAGTGCCAGGCCAAGAAAGAAAAAATCGTGGCGATGCTCAGCCTGGAGACGATGGGCTACTTCAGCGATGCGGCCGACAGCCAAAAGTATCCCGCCCAAGTGAGCCAGTTCTATCCCAACACCGGCAACTTCATCGCGTTCGTTGGCAACATCGAGTCACGATCATTAGTCGAGCACACCGTAGCCACGTTCCGGCAGCAGGCCAAATTCCCGTGCGAAGGAGGCGCCATGCCCGGCTACTTGGACGGCGTCGGCTGGTCGGACCATTGGAGCTTCTGGCAATGCGGCTACCCCGGCGTGATGGTCACCGACACGGCCCTGTTTCGGTACCCTCATTATCACAAGGCGACCGACACGCCGGATAAGGTAGACACCGGCCGATTGGCGCGAGTAGTTTCGGGCTTGCAGAGTGTGATTGTCGATTTGGCTAATCCACGGAGGCCGTAGCTGTAGGTCAGGCCTCTGGCCTAACAAGTTTGTCCACCGACTAAGGTCGTGTACATGAAAGAATTTGACGATCCACTCGATCACTACCACTACGCGCATGAACTGGTGCATCATGCTCAGTACGCAGACGCCATCTTGCACTACGAACGCGCTATTTCTATGGACCCCGACCGTCTCGATAGTGAGGTGTATGTCTTCGCAGCATGGCTACTTGCAACGTGTCCTGATATAAGCTTGCGCAATGGCCAGCGTGCAGTGAAATTCGCTACCAAAGCATGTGAGGACACAGACTGGGAGCCTTGGCCCTTGACTGCTCTTGCAGCTGCGCACGCTCAAAATGGCGACTTCAAAGACGCCGTCGACGCCCAAAAAAGGGCCATCGAATTGTATCGTGAATATACGCACCTTCGCCCTGCCTATTACCAGAAGTGTCGCGACAGGCTCAGTCGATATGAATCTTACCAAACCCTCGACTACGATCCTGAGCCGTGATGACGCAGGCATGTTTTACTGTGGATCAATTATGAAAGTCCTGCCCTCTATCCTGCTCTCACGGCATCTATTGTTTGTGATATGTCTGATCGCATTTGGTTCGCATTCCCCTTCAGCCCAGGCGCAAGCGCCCGACCCCAAATCCCTCACGCTGGCCATGCCCGGCAAGAGTTTTCAGGGTCCGCTCCCCGAAATGACCCCCGCCGAAAAAACGCTGCAACACGATATGCAACGCGACCTGGCCAAGCTGGCGGGCGAGATTGGCGAACGCAACACGCGTCATACCGACGCGTACGCCCGGGCGACGCAATTTATCGAGCAGCAATTTTCCGCCGCCGGCTACGACGTCCGTCGCCAGGTGTACTCGGTCAAGGGGCGCCCCTGCGTGAACCTGGAAGTGCAGATTAAGGGGAGCAGCCGCCCGAGCGAAATCGTTGTTGTCGGCGCGCACTACGATTCGGCCATTGGCTCACCCGGGGCCAACGATAATGGCTCGGGCACGGTGGCGCTGTTGGCACTCGCGCGTGCTCTCAAAGGCCATCAGCCGGCCCGCACGCTGCGGCTGGTGGCGTTTGCCAACGAGGAGTCGCCGTACTTTGACTCCGAGGCGATGGGCTCGCTGGTGTATGCCAGGGCGTGCGCCGCGAAAAAAGAAAACATCGTGGGCATGCTCAGCCTGGAAACGATCGGCTACTACAGCGACGAGCCAAACAGCCAGCGCTATCCGGCCCCCTTCGACCGGTTCTATCCCAAGACGGGCAACTTCGTCGCGTTCGTGGGCAATGCCGATTCGCGGCCGTTGGTCGAGAGCGCGGTCGGCGCGTTCCGCCGCCACGCCCAGTTTCCGTCGGAAGGAGGCGCGGCCCCCAAATCGTTCCGCGACGTCGGCCGCTCCGACCATTGGGCCTTTTGGCAATGCGGCTACCAGGCGCTGATGGTCACCGACACGGCGCCGTTTCGCTACCCTTATTACCACGAGGCCACCGACACGCCGGACAAAGTGGACTACGGCCGGCTGGCTCGCGTGGTGGCGGGGTTGCAACGTGTGATTGTCGAGCTGGCGAACCCGCCGAAGTAGTTTGGGAACCACAGAGGCACGGAGGCACGGAGAACGACGAGGAGACGCTTGCTGTCGAAATGCGAGTGATTTTCCTTGATTCTCTTCGCGTCCTTCGCGAGCTTCTGTTCAAACTGCCATGGTTCTGTTTTGAACAGAAGGTCGCAAAGTTCGCGAAGGAAAAGTTCTGTAGGTCAGGCCTCTGGCCTGACAGGTTCGCAGACGCCGCACCATTTCATCGCTAAAGAATAAAGACCAGCGGCATACCTCGCCTCTCCGCCTCGTCGGTCACCTCCCCTAGCCACTGTAAAAAAGTAGCGAGCCGCGCATTGGACGGATTACTCTTCGCCGCGATCTCAATCGCCGCTCGGATGTGTTGGAATGCCTCCGGCCACACTACTTCCTCCTCGTAGTCGTCGATGAGTGTATTCGCCCCGCGGTTGATTTCCGTAAAAAGACCGCTTTCCCAAAGCTCATTGAATGCGCCGTCATCATCAATATGGAGAAAAGTGACCTCCGTATTTTCATCCACGTCCTGTGCCTGCAAGGCCTCAACGGCTTGGGGCGTGTGCGGCATGACCACGCCGCGACGAAACAGTTCGGAGTTTTGCGTCACGCGTCATTTCCCCCGTGGCCCTTCGTGCTCGCCCGTCGGCACGATCACCTCAAAGTCGCGCCCTTTCACGCGGCTCAGTTCCGCCAGCCCCTTGAGTCGGGCATCGGGCGTGACGCTGATCGCCCAGTTGATGCCGTTATCCGCCACGATCATGCCGTATTTCTTCAAGCCTTTGAGCACGGCTTGCGCGTGCGGCGAGAAGCGGCTGATGTCGAAGTCGGCCCGCAGGCGGAACCGTTCGCCCATCCGGGGCAGGTTGGGGTCGTCGCTGCGGCTGGCAAAGTGCGTGGCAGGGTAGACGTATGCCCGCCGGGTGCGCCGGGCGGTGACGCGCATCGCGTGGTCGACCATGCCGCGCTGGCATTCGTCGAACCGCACCACGGCGGGGAAGATCGGCAGGCCGGCCGCGTCGGCCGATGTCCAACCCTTGGGTCGCAGCTTGTTGCTCGATAGATCGAAGATCGACGCTTGCCCCGCCTGCCAGCCGGCGTCGGTCCGCCGGCCGATGTAGAACTCGTACAGCCGCGCATGAAACGGGTCGACCACGATCATGTGCCGGTCCCCTTCCCCCACGCGCTGCAAGTGCGCGAGCTGCCCGCCGGCCAATGGCCAACCTTCGACCGGCGTGTTCTCCGGCAGCGGATACGGGCCGCGATCCGATTCGTCAGGGTAGTCAACGATCTTGATATTGATGCGCGGTTGATTCGGCGGGACGAGAATAAAGCCCATGTCGGAGTTGAAATAGAAATGCCGGTTCGGTTCCATGCCGGCGATGATCCGCGCCGAGTTACCCGCCACCGGCCGCCCTGAGACATCTTCGTGCCAAGGGCTGTCGGGCGGAAAAATCTGCATCGCCGAAAGAATCCGATCCGCCTCCGGCGTGTTGAACAGCACCGGCTGCTTCAGCGCCGGCAGTGTGGCGCCTTCCTTTACGGCGAGACGATTTGCCGGCTGGGCCGCGACGGAGCGCGAGCAGGCGAATGTCAAGCCAAGAAGTAGTGCTACGCAACAGTGATGTGGAACCATTAAAACTCCAATATACGGCAGTTTGGCATCTGCTGCCTCAGTGCTTCGAGCGCTTCGCGAGACAGGCGGTTGCCGTTGAGCCGAACCTCCTGCAGCGAGTGGAGTTGATGCAATTGCGGCAAGTCGTCATCGTTGACGTAGGTCAATGACAGGTCGAGTATCTGAAGCCGCGGATGCCGCGCCAGATACGGAATGACTCGCCCGGAGACACGGGTATTTGTCAGCGACAACTGCTCCAGGCTTGGCAGCGTCTGCAATTGCGACAGGGCACTGTCGTCCACCAGCGACGGCCCGATGGAGAGCGATTTCAATTGCCGCAGCTGATTCAATGCCGCCAACTCGGTTCCTTCCAGCGAAGTATCGTTGAGGTCCAGAGATTCGAGATTTGTCAGCGTCGCGAGCTGTGCCAATTGATCATCGGGAATCTTGGTGCCGGATAGCTGGAGTGATCGGAGGTTCGTTAGTCCGCGCAGATGTTTCAGGCCCTGCTGACCGATGTTCGTGTGGGACAAGTCGAGGTACTCGAGTTGCCGCATCTCACTCAAAACGGCCATGCCGGCGTCGCCGATTTCGTTATACGACAGATCCAGCCAGCGCAGGTCGTGCATTCGCTGAAGATTCGCCAGCCCGACGTCAGTGACTGCGGCTACCGACAGATTCAACGTGCGTAGACGTGTCATGCCGCTCAGATATTTCATTCCGTCGTCGGTGACGCGAGACCTTTGCAGATCGAGCGACGTAAGCTGACGCAGGTTACGGATGCGTTTGACATCGTCGATAGTGGCAGACTCCATGGTCGCCGACTCCAGCGAATCGACCCGTTTAAGTTGGTCGATTAATGTTGGCTCTTGCTCTCTTACCTCCGCGGTATATCTCAGTGCGGTCGCGTTGCACAGCAATTCGCGATGGTTGAGTGCCAGCGAACTGCTCCACTCGGGCATGTCTTCAAAAGAGCCCCAATACCAGCGCGGTTTGAATTCCACGGCACCAGGAATCAGCTCATCCAGTTGGACCGCGGGCTTTTGCCGCCAATAATGCCGGGACTCATTGCCGAGGACACATGCCACAACGGTCGTAAATATCAGCAGCGACCGGATGCTGAATTGCAGCCGCCACCGGCGACCCTGTGCCGCAGGGCGCGGATCGGGTCGCGGCGTTAGCGTCGTCGTTGTCGTGACACCATCGGGTTGCATGCAGCGCATTATCGGGCACCGGCGCAGCCGTGGCAATCGTGAAAGCCTCCAAAGCCGATAGCCGACAGCCCGCTCACACCCTCAAAAACCATCGGTTGCGGTACATCACCCACAGGCAGCACCACTCCAGGGCGACGATCAGAATCGGCCGGAGTTGCTCGTGGATGACTTGCCATTTCATCGGTACCAGCAGCCCCACAATGCCGTGGAAGTCTATGAACCGCGTGGCCAGATAGATCGTGATCGCGTTCACGCCGATCACGACAAAGAAAAACGACCAGCGGCGAAAGCCCCACACGTCGATCACCTGGTAGAACACGGCCAGCAGGTAAAGGCTCCACCCGGCGGTGCAAAGCACGAACGAACTGGACCACAGGTTCTTGTTCAGCGGAAACGACCACGCAAAGCCGGGCCGGCTCCAGAGCCAGCCGCCCGAGAGCAGGACGAAGCTGGCGATCAGCAGGCCGAGTGTCTTGCTTGCCCCGGTGGGCCGGTCGCGCTTCAGCCACGCGCCAGCCAGCGCGCCCAACAGCGCGGTGCCGATGGCCGGAATGGTCGAGAGCAAACCCTCTGGGTCGCGGATGCTCCGTCCGTTTTTGTGAATGTACAGCGTGCCGGGCATCACAGTGCGGTCCACATAATCGGCCAGTGTCTTGCCCGGCAGCAGCACGCCCGGGCCTACGCCGGGCACCGGCACGAACAGCATCGCGGCCCAATAGCCCACCAGCAAGACAACCACCGCGGCGATCTGTCCGCGGACATCTGTAATCAGGTAGATCAAACCTCCGAACATTCAGGCCAGCCCGATCCGCCCCAGCACACTCCCCCAGCGAAGTTGATGCGAAAAGCCGATTTGCAGCAGCCCGTTGTAGACCAGGCCCAGCAGGACCAGGGTCAGCCCGCGACGGACAATTTTCAGCGCCAGTTGCCAGCGCGGATCTCCCAGTTCAAGTCTGCGGCCGACCGAGAATGGCAGCGCCACGCCGGCGATGAACAGGAACAGCGGAAAGATCAGGTCGTACGCGACAAACCCGTTCCAGGGGACGTGACTGAATTGCGCCAGCAGCGGCTCGAACCCGGCCCAGCCGATCAGCGCCACCAGCCCGGCGACGATATGTTCGCCCCCCATGATCCAGAACATGTCGAAGCCACGCAGGGCATCGAGCGACAACAGCCGCTGCGGCGGGGGCGAAGCGGCGGGGGGCGGCAGTCGATCGCTGGTGGCGGCCGTAGTCATGTCTGGTTTATAAACTGCCACAGCAGCGGGCGAAAGAGTGGAAGGGGAAAGCGGGTTTCGCCGATCTGCCACTCCTCCTTCTTTTGTGCTTTTTGCGCGGTTTCGTGGCCACAAAAAAGACGCGCGGATAATTTGGCCACGAAACCGCACAAAAGACACAAAACGAAATTGAGGTGCCGTATGCAACCTGGATTGCAGCGTGTTGACATCGTTGGGCGGACTCATATTACCCATCACTCTTCGCGCGTTGCGAATCCTCACGTAGCGTGACCCGGGTACTTTGGTTTCGGCCCTAAGCCAGTGATATGGCCTTCCATTGCAACAGCCGCGGCACCTACCCGTTTCTATTTGCTTGCCTTTTCATTGTGTATTGGCCACAATCCGGGAATGGAGTTCTTACGTTGAAGTCAATCGGGCCAAACTTTTAGTCGGGAGCGATGTCGTGAAACCCCTGTTCCTTGCGGCCGCTATGTTGGCGTTGAGTTCCGCGACTGGCTGCGTCGTCTGCACCGAGCCGGTGGGCGCGCCCGTGCAGGTCGATTTGAGCAAACAACTCGACGGCACGTGGCGAGCCGACGAAACGGTGTGGCACGTCAAATACCTCGGCGAGGGCAAGGTCCGCCTGGCCACCGTGGAGAAAGACGGCGACCACTTCAAGCTGAAGGCCGCTCCGCAAGGACCAGGAGCCGGTGCGCTATCTGTTCATGCGAGTCGACTTGAAAGAGGACGAAGCGACCGTTTGTTATCCCCCCAACGCCGTCTTTCACGAGGCGGTTCAAAAGGGCCAGCTCAAGGGGAAAGTCGACAAAGACAAGAATGGCAACCCGGCGCTAGTCACGCTCGAAGACCACGGCCAACTGGAAAAGTTCATCCAGGCGCACGGGGCCGGGGAGCTGTTCAAGCTCGACCAGGCGCACGTCTTCAGGCGGCTGCGCAAAGAAAAGAAAGCCGCGGCGGCGGCGCACTCTGATAAAGCGCCGGACAAGGCCAACGAGGAATTGAATCGCTAATTTGGACCTGCGTAGGATCGTCGGCCTTCATGAGCACTGGCACAGCCAGTGGCACACGAAAGGAGCAAGGCAGGGACAGGTTGAAAGATTGGGGCAACGGGGCAGAACCAGCAACGGACCACCAGAAACCTCGTCCCTGGTTTTCGCCGTTGTCCGTGTGCCACTGGCTTTGCCCAATGGCGTCCGGGAATTGCGTTTATGGATCAGATTCTACCAGACAACGGGCAGAGAAGCGCTGGGCGTGCGCCGTGGTTGTCTGCGCGCGGTTTGGAGAGTCGCTGTTGGCGCAT
>JAIOQB010000431.1 GCA_021413585.1 Planctomycetia bacterium | reverse complement strand
GGTGGACGAGTGCGCGGGGCTCGACGGCCTGATCACGTATCGCCTGCACAAGGCAATGGGCCAGCCGGTCGAAAACACGCTGCACGATCTGCGGTGGGGGGATTGGGATCCAACCGGCACCGTGGAAGACTACGTGTGGGTCTTCCTGATCAGCGGCTCGGCCCCGCCGGCGCATTTTGTCGACGGCTGGGCCGGCGCGTCGAGCGAGCGGCAGCCGGCGATGTACTTTCCCTCCGGCGGCGGCACGCTCAAGGGGATTTCCAAGCCGGGCGAAATCGTTTGGTCGCGAGTCTATGTGGCGGATGGCGAACTGCGAATGGATCTCGGCCGGGCGGGCGTCGTGGAATTGCCCGCCGCGGAGACCGAGCGCCGCTGGCAAGCCACCACGCCGCAATGGCCGATCATGCACGCCGTGACGTACGGCGTGTCGCGAGATCAGATGATGGCCCGTCACAAGAGCAACCACATTCAGGTGGCCTACGCCAACAGCGCGGAGGAGGCTGACAAAGTGGTGCTGGCCAAAGCTGCCTTGGCCGACGCGCTGGGGCTGAAGGTGGCCCTGTGCGGAACTCGCAAAGAGGGGCGGGAGTGGTAGCCGCCGCACAGCCGTGACGTCGGTACCCAGCACGATGTCCGACCATACCGCGAAAATCAATACCGCCAAGGTGGCCGGCCGCCGCACACTCCGCTTTGCCTCGACCGACGAAGTGTTGGCCGAGGTTGAACGGCTCGTCGCGGCCCCGCAGGTGCAGCGGTTGGGCAACTGGACGCTGGCCCAGGCGATCTCGCATCTGGCCCGGTCGCTGGACATCTCGGTTGACGGCGCCAAGTTTCGCGTGGCGTGGTACATTCGACTGGTCGGGCCGCTGCTGAAGAAGCGTATTCTCACCCAGCCGATGCCGGCCGGCTTTAAGCTCACAGGAGGAGCGAAGACGGCGCTGGTGGCGGAGCCAGAACTGAGCAGCACGGCGGCATTGGCTGATTTGCGGCGTGCCACCGCCCGGTTGAAAAAGGAATCGCACCGCGAGCCGCACGCCATTTTCGGCCGGTTCACGCGCGAAGAGTGGGACACGTTTCACTGCCGGCACGCGGAAATGCACCTGAGCTTCTTTGTCATTCCCTAATCATCATCGACCCATTCTGCCGGGGCCTGATTGACTGTGAGTAACGACACCATTCTCGTCATCGGCGGCGCAGGTTTTATCGGCGGCACGTTCGTCCGCCAATGGCTGGCGGAAGAGCAGGGGCGTGTCGTCAATGTTGACAAGCTGACCTATGCCGGCAACATGGATTCGCTCGCCTCGGTAATTGACAATCCGCGGCACAAGTTCGTGCAGGCGGATATCGGCGACCGGCCGTTGATGGAGCATCTGTTGGCCGAGCATCGCCCACGGGCGATTGTCAATCTGGCGGCCGAGACGCACGTCGATCGGTCGATTGACGGGCCGCGCGCCTTCGTGCAAACTAACGTGGTTGGCACGTTTGAGTTGCTTCAAGCGATGCTGGCCTATTGGCGCGACCTGCCCGTGCCTGATCGATCGCGGTTTCGCTTTCTGCACGTTTCCACTGACGAAGTGTTCGGCTCGCTTGGGCCCGCGGGCAAGTTCACCGAAACCAGTCCCTACGCTCCCAACTCCCCCTACGCGGCCAGCAAGGCGGCCGCCGATCACCTCGTGCGGGCGTGGCGTCATACGTATGGCCTGCCGGCGATCATCACCAACTGCTCGAACAATTATGGCCCGTTCCAGTTTCCCGAAAAACTGATTCCGCTGATAATCCTCAATGCGGTTGCCGGCCAGAAGCTGCCTGTCTATGGCAATGGGCAAAACGTGCGGGACTGGCTGCATGTGGACGATCACTGCCGCGCGCTCCGTCTGGTGCTGACCACCGGCCGACCTGGCGAGGGCTATAATGTGGGAGGCGGATGCGAGCGGAAGAACCTTAGCTTGGTGCAGCAAATTTGTGATCTGGTGGATGAGCTGCGGCCCGGGTTGCCACATGCGCCGTGTCGATCGCTGATAACTTTTGTCGCCGACCGGCCAGGGCACGATCTTCGTTATGCCATCGATTCCTCGAAAATCGCCGCGGAGTTGAACTGGTCGCCGCAGGTTGAAATTGACGCCGGACTGCGCAGTACAGTTCAGTGGTACCTGGCCAACGCAGACTGGGCACAGCGTATTGCCAGCGGCAGGTATCGTGGCGAGCGTTTAGGACTGGCAAGCGACACGGCAGGTTGAAGGCGCGGCAGAGACCAGGAGCGGCACGATGGGGTCGGCGGTTGTCCACAAAGGGATCATTCTGGCGGGCGGGACCGGTTCGCGCCTGTATCCGGTCACGCAGGCGGTGAGCAAGCAGTTGCTGCCGATCTACGACAAGCCGATGATCTACTATCCGCTCTCCACGCT
This sequence comes from Planctomycetia bacterium, assembly GCA_021413585.1. Classification (GTDB taxonomy): domain Bacteria; phylum Planctomycetota; class Planctomycetia; order Pirellulales; family UBA7805; genus JAIOPX01. Next base: position 12,294 of record JAIOQB010000431.1, on the reverse strand, counting down.
GATGCTGGCCGGCATTCGCGATATCCTGGTCATTTCGACGCCGCACGATATCGGGCTCTTCGAGCGGCTTCTCGGCGATGGCCGCCGGTTGGGAATCTCCATCCGCTACGCCGTGCAACAGCGACCCGAGGGACTTCCGCAGGCGCTGACCATTGGCCGCGAGTTTATTGGCTCCGACAGCGTGGCCCTGATTCTCGGCGATAATGTCTTTTACGGCGAGAATTTTCAGGCGATGCTGCAAGCGGCGGTCCAGCGATCCAGCGGCGCGACGATCTTCAGCTACATTGTCAGCGACCCATGGCGATTTGGAGTGGTCGAGCTGGACGCCGACGGCCAGCCAGTATCGTTGGAAGAGAAGCCGCCGGAGCCTAAATCTAGAGTTGTTGTGACTGGATTGTATTTCTTTGACAATCGGGCCATTGAAATTGCGGAGCAACTCCAGCCTTCGGCCCGCGGCGAGACGGAAATCCTCGACGTGCTGCGGGCGTATCTCGATCGCGATGAACTGTTCGTGCAGCAGTTGGGGCGCGGTTTCGCCTGGCTCGACACCGGCACGCACGAGTCGCTGTTGCAGGCGGCAGCGTTCGTTCAGGCGGTCGAGCAACGGCAGGGGATGAAGATCGCTTGCATCGAGGAAGTGGCGTTTCGCAAGGGGTTTATCGCCGCCGAGGAGTTGTTGACCCTGGCCGCGCCGCTAGCGAATGAATATGGCGAATACCTGCGGCAACTCTTGAAGTGACGCTGCATCTTGGCAGCATTCCTCTCTCCGCGCCGGTCGTACCATGAACAAAGCCTTCGTTCGCGAGCCGGACTCCACGGCCGACTATTGTCCGCGATGCGGCTCGGAGGGAGAGGCAGTCGGCGCGGTCACACTTGCCGCCCAGCTGACGGAAGCTCAGCGACGTGGATTGTCTGAGCCAGCCAACTTTTGTCCATCGCCGCGCTGCGAGGTGATCTACTTCGACAAGTTCGAGCGGTTTGTCCTGGCCGCAGATTTGGCGAAGCCGGTCTATCCCAAGGATCCCAGCGCGCCGATATGCGCGTGCTTTGGCCTGAGTTGCGAGGACGTCGAGCGCGACGTGGCCGAAGGGGGGGTAACCCGGGTACGCGCCGCGCTGGAGAAAGCGAAGTCGCCTGAGGCGCGTTGCGTGGAGTGCGCGCCCAACGGCCGGTCGTGTGTCGCCTTCGTGCAGCGATACTACATGGAGCGGCGCAAGCAGTAGCTGGGGACTGTCCCATTTCGCTCAGCGAAATAAGGGACCGTCCCCCTGCGTTGAAGCAACGGACCGGCGATAGGGACAGTCACACATAAAAAAGCAGCCCCAGGAATTAATTTCCCAGGGCTGCTTTGCTTCTTGTCGCAAGGACGCTCAACCAGATATTCAAACCATCGCGGGCTCTACTTCCCGTCCGGCTTGGCCTGTGATTTCTCGACCTCTTCGCTCAGCCGACGGATCTGCTCCTGGAGCTTTTCCATCCGGGCCTTCAGTTCCTCGGGGCGTGGCTGAGGCGGCCCGGCGGGACGCCCTTCGCCTGGATGATCGCCAGGACCGTGATGTCCCTCGGGTGGGCCCTTGGGGGGACCATCGCCTGGCGATGGTTCGTCCGTGGGAAGCTGCTTAGCCAGGTCGCGAACATGCTTGGCATCTTCGGGGAAACCAGCTTGCTCGAGCAGCGACGCGGCCATCCGCAGGCGGCCCATCCGGTCAGGAGGCATGAAGCCGCGCTGCCGGCCGCCGGGACGCGGACCTTCTGGGCGGCGTGTTTCGGGTGGTCCGCCGGCGGTGTCACCTTCGGGACCAGCAGGCTGGCCTTCGCCACGGATTCCACGCATCCGCTCTTCCATCGCTTTGCGCATCATCTCTTTGGCCTGGTTGCGCAAGTCGTCGGCCTTCTTCTGGTCGCCTGCTTCTTCGGCATCGTGTATCTGCTTGCGCAGGTCCATCATCTTGCGATACATCTCAGGCATCTGGCCGACGGCTGCCGCATCTCCAGGGCCTGCGCCATCGCGACCACCACCATCACGTCCGCCACGCTGCGGGCGCGGGAACTGCTCTTGAAGTTTTTTACGAGCTTCTTGAAGTTCCTCACCCAGCTTCTTGGCTTCATCCGTTTTGCCGGCTTGTTCCAGCTCGCGGATCTTGCGGTGCATCTCGCGCAACTTCTGATATTGTTCCTGGAACTGCTTGCGCTTTTCCGGGTCGAGTCCCGGCGGGCCATCTGGGCCGCGGTGTCCGTCAGCATCAGGCGGGCCGGGACGCTTGGGGGGGCCATCCGGTGGGCCTTGATCGTCGTCGTTCTGTGGGCCTGCGGGCCGCTCGGCATATCGATCGCCGCGCGGTCGGTCGCCGGCCGGTCCCTCATGATCCGCGGCAAACAACTCGCGGGCCTCGTCGGCAAAATGCCGGGCTTCTTCATAACGTCCTTCGGCGGCCGCTCGCGCGGCGCGCTCAAACAACTCGCGGGCCCGCTCGCCCGAATTACCCTCTGGCGGATCCGCCAGAGCAGTGCGCGTCGAAAACTCGACGCCAACGACCGTGACCAGCACGGCAACAAAACACCACACCCATCGTCGCATGTTAAATGCTCCCCAGAAAATTACGGGATGTTATAGGTTGGAGAAGAAACAGCTTGAATGCTTGACTCAATTGAAGGGGCTAAATTCAATGGCGGCGTCTCAGGCCTGACCGCCACATTCAGAAACCCCGCGCCGGCCCTGTGGTTTCGCGTGGCCGGGATTTCTTTAGGAAAAACGCCAAGTTGCCACTATAGCCGCTGGCGCCGGGGAAGGCCACCAAGAGCCGTTTCCCGCCGTAATTTGGCAGGGGAATTCCCCACAGCCGTCGATCCGACTGCTTCAAAATCGCTCACGCCGTATCAATTTCCCGCAGCCCCAGTTCCGTCATCATCGCTTCGCGAATCTTGTACTTCTGGATTTTCCCAGTCACGGTCTGCGGAAACTCCTCGACGAAGCGGAAATATCGCGGCACTTTGTAATGGGCCAGATTGGCCCGGCAGAAGTCGCGGATTGCATCGGCCAAGTCTGTGCAGGCGACAGCGCCCGGCTTCAGCCGAATCCAGGCGCACAATTCCTCGACGTATTTTGGATCCGGCACGCCAACGACGGCTGCTTGCTCGACCGCCGGATGCGTGAACAGAAACTCCTCGATCTCGCGCGGATAAATGTTCTCGCCGCCGCGGATCACCATGTCTTTGATCCGGCCGGTGATTTTATAGTAGCCGTTGGGGAGTCGCATTGCCAGGTCGCCCGTATGCAGCCAGCCGTCGGCGTCGATGGCATGAGCCGTTGCCGCTGGATCGCCGTAGTAACCGAGCATGACGACATGTCCTCGCGCGCATAGCTCGCCTTGCCGGTTGTCTGGCAACGTCTCGCCACCGTGGGGATCGATGATTTTGACTTGAACGTCGGGCAATGGCCGGCCCACGGTTTCAACGCGTAGCTCAAGCGGATCGTCCGTACGAGTTTGCGTAATGACAGGCGAGGCCTCGGTTTGCCCGTATGCAATCGTCAATTCCCGGGCCCCCATAGCGTCAATCACTTGCCGCATGATTTCGATAGGGCAGGGGCTGCCCGACATGATGCCGGTGCGCAGCGAACTTAGGTTGCGCGTGGGAAATGAAGGATCCGCCAATTCAGCAATGAACATCGTCGGCACGCCATACAGCGCGGTGGCCCGCTCCGCTTCAATCGCCGCCAGCGTGGCATCGGGGCGAAAAGTTTCGGCCGGCACGATCATCGCGGCGCCATACACCACGGCGCACAGCGTTCCCAGCACGCAGCCAAAACAATGGTAGAACGGCACCGGAATGCAGATGCGATCCCGCTCGGTAAACCGCTGGCACTGACCGATGTAAAACGCGTTCAGCAGCAGGTTGCGGTGGCTGAGCGTGGCTGCCTTGGGAAATCCAGTCGTGCCGCTGGTGTATTGGATGTTGATCGGATCGCTGGGCCGGCACGCCGCACAGCGGCGATCGACTTCGCCAGGGTCAACGTCGCTACCCTGTGCGAGCAATTGCTGCCATGTTATCGCGCCAGGCGGGGTGGCGTCGTCGATGGCGATGACGTTTCGCAGCCGCGGAAAATTGGTCGATTGCAATTCTCCCGGCTGGCTCTCCGCCAATTCGGGGCAAGCGTCGGCGAGCATTTGGAAATAGTTCGACGTTTTGAATTGCCGCACCAGCACCAGTGCCACGGCGTCGCTCTGCTTGAGAACGTACTTCAGCTCGAACGGCCGGTAGGCTGGATTGACGGTCACCAGCACGGCGCCGATCCGCGCGGTGGCCATCTGCAAGACCACCCATTCCGGGACATTCGTGGCCCAGATTGCCACATGCTCGCCGGGTTGGATTCCCAGGGCGATCAATCCGCGTGCCGCCCGATCCACGTCGTCGGCGAATTGACGGTAGCTTGATCGCACGCCCAGCGCGGGAAAGACGAGGCAGTCCGACTCGCCACATCGCGCGGCGGTTTCGCGCAGCACCTGACCGATGGTCAGGCCGTCGACCCAGGGTGGGCCGTCGACATTTGCTTTATCGCTGCTTAGTTGCTTGTCGGCCCCGCCAGGCATCGACCGTTCTCCCCGCCAATCGCGTTCGTTTGCCGCAGACGTATCTACTTTCCATTCTATTCTAGCGATCACTCCAGCAGCGGCTCCGACATCCCGGCCGCCAACGGCACAAACAGCAGCAGCGGGCACCAGGCGGCCATGGCCGGGCTGATCGTCAGGTTTTCACCCAGATAATGGCACGCCATCGTCACCATCATGAACAGCAGCACGACCAAGACGCACAAGCCGACCGCCGCAAACAAGTTGCGATTCTCCCGGCTTAAGACCAACGGCAGGCCGAGGAATAGCAGCGTCATGTCCAACAGGGGCTGCACGACTCGCGAATGGATGGTGACTCGCGTCCCGGCGCCGTAGTCGAGGCTCGGATTTCGCAGCCCGGCGATCAATTGATAAGTCGAAGAGAACATGCGCATGTTGCTGCCGCCAGTCAACTGCTCGAAGTCCACGCGGCTGACGACAAAGCACTCATTGGGCTTGAGCCACGGCGCGTCGCGCGGCGTGACAATGATCGGCCGATCCCCCAACTTCAGCGACGATTGTCGCAGCAGATCGCTCGGTTGCTGCAGCGCCATGAGCAGATACCCCGGCGGATGTTGCTGATCGCCATCCAGGTAGCGGGCCCGCTTCGCGGTAAGCTGCTGGCCGTAGCGACCGAGCGCGCGCGGAAGAAAAAAGCTGGGACGGTCGATTTCCTGCGACTTGACCACCAGCCCGGCGCCGTTGATTTGGATGTCGGTTTCGTTGTCGTACACGGCCCGAATATCGCGGAGGTGATTCTCGGAGAGATCCTGAGCGTTGTAGCTGAGTTGCTGCCGCAGCGCCGGCAGGCAGACTTCGCGGTTCACAGCGGCCAGCGCGGTGACCAACACCGCGGCCGCGATGATGGGCTTTACGATCCGCGCCTTCGAGATTCCGGCCGCCAGCAGGGCGGTCATTTCATTGTGGCGGCGAAAGGCGGCCACGGTGAACATCGAGGCAATCAGAATCAGCAGCGGGCTGGTCTGGTCGAAAAACGACAGTGACCGCTGGCCATAATACTCAGCCACCACTCGCACGATCCCGCCGTGCCCGGCGGCATGCGCCGCCAGCTCGTCGTAGTTGTTCACCAGATCGGCAACGACGTACATACCGAGGAAGCTGCTAAAGAAAATGCCCAATACCCACAGGAATTGCCGCAGCAGGTAACGGTCCATCGTCGCCATGGGAACTGTCCTTCGCGGTCGTCGCGAGCCCCTGCCCTGGCATGCGATCGCGACACGTTTCGGTGGAATATCTCAGCTGAAGAAATGCGTAGGCCAAGCCTGTCGAAGCATAGGGAAGCTGGCGTGGCTGGGTCAAGGCGAACCGCGCGGCAGTTTGGGCAACCGCCGGGAGTCGTCGAACTCGATTTGGCCCGTTATGATGATCGCCGGAGTAGAATTTGCATCGCCGGCGATCTGCTGGCATTGAGCGGTTCTGACGGGTATTTGAATGTTGAAGGTTCGGCTGGACATCAAGAGTCGCCTGGCGAGCGCTGCGCTAGGGGTGCGCCTTGGCGCGCGGCAGTTCGGCCGCGGCACGTTGGACCTGGCGTTTCCGCCGGTCTGTGTTGCCTGCAGTCAATCGTTGGCGTCGGCTGAAGGTGAATCAGAAGACGGATCAGTTGACTATGCCGATCGCCGCGCGTTGCTGTGCGAAGATTGCCGAAAGGCGTTCGTCAATTATACGGGAGCAGTTTGCGCTCGCTGTGGCGCGGGCACTTCGTCGACGGGACCCGCCGCAGATTGCACGTCTTGCCGTTCGCGGCGATTTCGGTTTGCATCGGTGGTGGCCGTGGGGCGATACGAAGGGGAGCTGCGCGAGGCCGTGTTGCGTACCAAGAAATCGGCCGGGACCGCCTTGACGATGTCACTGGCGGAATTGCTGTGGGAGTTGCGGGGCGAATCGATGGCCGCATTTCGTCCCGACGTGGTGGCCGCCGTGCCGATGCACTGGCTTCGGCGAGCCAGCCGCGGCGTGAACGCGGCGGATACGATCTGCGAGACGTTGGCGCGGCGGCTGAAGGTTCCGTCCGCCCCGCAGATGTTGCTCCGCAGGCGAAACACGGTGCCGCAATCGGAACTCCCGGCCACGCGACGTCGGTTCAATGTGCGACGGGCATTTCGCGTGCGATACTCGTATGTGCTGCGCGGCGCCAGGGCCTTGCTCGTGGACGACATTCTCACCTCGGGCGCCACAGCCAGCCAGGCCGCCGCGGCGTTGCGCGAGGCGGGGGCGGCGGAAGTGGGCGTAGCCGTATTGGCCCGGGCCGATCATCCGATGTAAGTGGCGAATAGAAATCCCACCTCTGCTTATCACCCCGTTTGCATTTTTGAACACCCATGGCCGCACCCGCATCTCTTCGACTCGGCACGCGCGGCAGTGCGTTGGCTCGTTGGCAGGCCGATTGGGTGTCAGGCGAATTGAGCCGCCTCGGCCACACGGTAACTTTGGTGCCGATTGTCACCGCCGGAGACCGCGAACAGGGGCAACCCATCCAGACGTTGCCGGGCATTGGGGCCTTCACCAAGGAAATCCAGCGAGCCCTGCTGGATGGCCGGATTGACCTGGCCGTGCATAGCTTGAAGGATCTGCCTACAGAGACGGTCGCTGGGTTGGCATTGGCGGCAGTACCCGAGCGGGAGTCGGTGGCCGATGTGTTGCTCAGCCGTGATGGGCAGATCTTGGACATGTTGCCGGCGGGGGCTCGCGTAGGGACAGGGAGCCTGCGCCGCCGCACCCAGTTGCTCCATTTGCGTCCCGACCTTTCGATGCACGACATTCGAGGCAACGTCGACACGCGATTGCGCAAGTTGGATGAGGGGGAGTTCGACGCCATCATCCTGGCGGAGGCGGGGCTCAAACGGCTCGGGTTGGCGAACCGGATTACGCAGGTGCTGGCCCAGTCGAAAATGCTCCCGGCGGTGGGGCAGGGGGCGCTGGCCATTGAAACACGGGCCGATGATGTGGCTGCCCAAGCGGCCGTGGCGCCGTTGGAACATCCGGCTTGCAGAGCCGCGGTGGTCGCCGAACGATCACTATTGGCTGCACTCGACGGTGGCTGCTTGGCGCCGGTGGGGGCGTGGGGCCGCCTCAATAACGCCGGGCAATTGCTGCTGGATGCGGTCGTGCTTAGCGCGGATGGAACCAGGCGTCTATTTGCGGCTGGCCAAGATAACGCTTCCGCTGCGTTTCAGCTCGGCCAACGTGTGGCCGATGATTTGCTGCGCCAGGGAGCGGGCGAATTGATCCGCCAGGCGCGCGAAACCGCCGGTCCCACCGGCGGGCCGCGGTAAACACTTCCTTTGTTGCCGACGCGTGCGGATGTAAGGCCGGCGCGGCTGCCGTCATTTTCGGCACGACCCCGCTAAACTTTCGCCAATCCGCTTTTCTCACCCGGCACGCTCAGGCTGCCGATGGATGGTTTGTGTGAAGGTGCGCGTTACGGACGACGGCCAGGTAGCGGCCCATGCGGGCTGCCCGAACCGATTGCCAACCTTGGCCACCTCAAAGAGGGCGGAGCTCTCCATGCAAGTTGCAACGACGCGGTTCAGTACGCTCGCGATTGAGGACCAAGACACGGTCCTGTTTCCCGCGGGGCTGCCAGGACTGGAAGATTGTCGCCAGTGGGTGTTGTTGGTTGAGCCGGAAGGGGACGCGCGGGACGCGAACCCCGTCGCCTGGCTGCAATCGACGCAATACCCTGAGGTCGCATTGCCGCTGGTCAGCCCGCGGCGATTTGTGCCCGACTACTTCCTCACGGCGGGGCGCGAGCAACTGGAGCGGCTGGGCCTGCAGACCTGGCAAGAGGCGGACGTGCTGGCCGTGATCAGCCGTGGCGAGCAGGGATTGATTTTAAACTTGAAAGCGCCGCTGGTCTTTAATCGCCAGCGGCGGCTGGGGAGCCAGGTGATCAACACGGCCGACTGGCCGATCAGTTATTCGCTAGCGATGGAGCCGATGGAAGTTCGACGTAGCGCGTGAGATTTTGTGCTTGAGATTTTTTCGGACGTGATTCGACGGACCTCGGTCACTCACCCCGCCCACCACTGCCTTTGAGTACCGATTGCCGCGCTGCCGCTGCCTCGGCCGCCATTCAGGAAGGAGCCCGCGATGCTGGTTTTGTCGAGACAACGCGATGAGAGCATCATCATCGGCGACAACATCATCGTGACGGTCGTCGACGTCCGTGGCGACAAGGTCCGGCTGGGGATCGAAGCCCCCACCGAGATCCCGGTGCATCGCCACGAGGTGTACGAGGCGATCCAGCGCGACAACAGCCGCGCCGCGGGCCTGCAGCCCAAGGACGTCGAAAGCCTCGCCCGCCGCAACGGCCCGGGCCGCAAGACGCCATAATCTCTATTCGGCTTTGTGATCGGCCGCCGTTCTCCCTCTCCCTCCCGGAGAGGGCCAGGGTGAGGGAACAAAACCCCTTCACACCCTTCAAACACTTCGCACCTTTCAAACCCTTCGTCCAGCCCGCTCATTGACGTATCCCGGCGGATACATAAAACTACCCGGCAGATTCGGCCGCAGGAGTTGTGGCATCGATTCGCGTGGCCGGTAGATTCTCGGGCGGTTAATACACGTCGCCCGGCACGGTTAGGCCTGTGCGCGACTGCCAGGGCCGCGATTTACAACATTTTGATTTTGGGAGTTGCATTGTGCCCGCCACACGCCAGTTGATCCGCGTCGGACATAGCCCCGATCCTGACGACGCGTTTATGTTCCACGCCTTGTCGAACGGCAAAATCGACACCGGCGATTACGAGTTCACGCACGAGCTGGTCGACATCGAAACGCTCAACCGTCGGGCATTCGCCGGCGAGTTGGAGCTGACCGCTCTGAGCCTGCACGCCTACGCCTTTCTGAGCGACAAATACATTCTCTGCCCCTGCGGCGCCAGCATGGGGGACGGGTATGGTCCGATGGTGGTGGCCCGCGAGGCGCTGCCACTGTCCGCCTTGGCCGACAAGACGATCGCCGTGCCCGGAACGCTGACCACGGCCTTCCTGGCCCTGCGGCTGGCGCTGGGGCGGGAGTTTGACCATGTGGTGGTGCCGTTCGATGAGATTCTCAACGTGGTCGAGGAGGGCTCGTTTAACGGCCGGCGGATCGACGCCGGGTTGATCATTCACGAAGGTCAGCTAACCTACGGCGAGCACAAGCTCAACTTGATTGTCGACTTGGGTCAATGGTGGATGGCGGAAACCGGGTTGCCGCTGCCGCTGGGGGCCAATGGGCTGCGCAAGGATCTCGGCGAACCGCACCTGACTGAGATTAATCGGCTGCTGCGCGAGAGCATTCAGTATGGCCTGGCCCATCGGCAAGAGGCGCTCGACTACGCCCTGCGGTATGGGCGGAACCTGGATCGCGGCCAGGCGGACCGGTTTGTCGGCATGTACGTGAACGACTGGACGCTCGATTTCGGCCCCCGAGGTCGAGAGGCGGTGGCCACGTTGCTCGCGCGAGGGTACGAAGCCGGCGTCATTCCACAGTTGGTGAAGCCTGAATTCGTCGCGTGATTTGCCGCGGTGCGCGGCCGGCCGCTTGTGCGGGCAGGAAGTCCGGCGTAGGCTGCGGGCATGGACCTTCAGCCGGACTACGATCGATTGCCGCACGATTCTGGCGAGTCCGGCGAGGACCTGGACGATCCTGACCGCTCGCCCGTTGAAGCCCGACGACCGGCGATGCCGGTTCGTCCCACCCGGCCGGAAATGCCGCAACGGCGGCGCGGCGGATTTCCCTGGACGGTGTTGCTGGCGGCGGTGGTGGCGCCGCTACCCTTCATCTTGCTGGCACTGCTCAGCCAGGGGATGCTGCTGCCGCTGATGTTCGTCGGCGGCGCCGTGTTCGCCATGATCGCCCTGCACTACCTGATCTGGGGATGGTGGCTGAGCGATGTGATCCACCGCGACGTGGCGGCGGAGGATGAGGCGGAAGACGCGGAATAAGTTAGTTGTCGCCGGGCCTCACGCCGGAAAATACTCCGGCGCGTTGCCATCCTTCCACTTGATGTTGCAACCCAGGCTGGCTTTTTGCTCTGCAGCCACGGGTTGCCCGCCAAGCACGGCGTCGAGCGCCGCCCGCAGATCTTTGCCGGTAACCGTGATGCCGGAATTCGGCCGGCTGGAGTCCATTTGCCCGCGGTAGACAAGCTGCCGCTTCGCGTCGAAGACAAAGAAGTCGGGCGTGCAGGCCGCGCGGTAGGCTTGGGCGACTTCTTGCGTCTCGTCGTACAGGTACGGGAATGTGTAGCCCCGCTCGTCGGCTTCGGCCACCATGCGCTCCGGCGAGTCGGCCGGGTATTTTGACACGTCGTTGGAGCTGATGCCGACCACCGCCACGCCGCGCTGCTGATACTCGCGGGCCAAGTGCGCCAATTCATCGGCGACGTGAATCACGTACGGGCAGTGATTGCACATGAAGATCACGAGCAGCGCCGGGGCGCCTTCAAAATCGGCCAAGGAAACGAGCCGCCCGTCGACATTTGGCAGGGAGAAATTGAGGGCCTGCGTGCCTAGCGGCAACATGGTGCTGGAGGTCTTGACCATGGTATCACCTGGGGGATGCGTTGAGGGCGAAATCCCCGGGGATAACCCCCGGGGCTCGGGAAGTTGATTTCAACAATCGATTATATCCCTGCCGGAGGACGTGTCGTACCCCCTGATGATATTTGCTTCACTTCGCGAGATTTACGTCAGGCGAAACAAGTTCCGCGCGTTGGCGGTGGTGACTCGCGCCAGCTCCTCGCTCGTGCAACCGCGTGTTTCCGCCAGGCAGGCCACCGTATGCACCAGGTTTGCCGGTTCGTTTCGCTTGCCCCGCAGCGGATGGGGCGCGAGATACGGGCTGTCCGTCTCCACCAGCAGCCGCTCGGCCGGAATCGTGGCCGCGACGCGCCGCAACTCGTCGGACTTCTTGAACGTGACCATGCCCGCGAAGCTGATGTGCATTCCCAGCGACAGGCACTCTTCGGCCGTGGCTACGCTGCCAGTGAAGGAGTGCATGATGCCGCAGAGCGGCCCTCGCTGGCGGGCTTCGCGCAGCATGGGCAGCACGTCGGCATCGCTCTCTCGCGTATGCACGATGAATGGCAGCGACGTTTCCTGAGAGAGCCGCAGGTGCCGATCGAAATAGTCCTGCTGCAACTCAAACGGCGAATAGTCCCAGTGGCGATCCAGCCCCGTCTCTCCCATCGCCACAACCTTGGGACGACCCACCAGGGCCACGATGCGGTCCCAGTCCCCCGGCTGCGCTTGGGCGCAATAATTGGGTTGAACGCCAACCGCCGCGTAGACGCCGGGATATTTCGCGGCCAAGATGACGGCCGCCTCGCTCGACTCGGCGCCGATGCCGACGCACAGGATGCTGCCTACACCCGCTTCCGCGGCCCGGCGGATCACTTCGTCTCGATCGGCGTCAAACTCCGGCTGATCAAGATGCGCGTGGGTATCGAAAAGAGACGCGTCGCCAAAGTCCGTGAGAGCCATCGTCGCGGCCCTCAGGCCTTGCTCGCCAGCGCGTCGAGTACTTCTTGAATCGACTGCCGGTGCCCGCGGGCATTGCCCAGCGCTTCTTCAGCCAGCGAGCGGGCCACGCGGTCGTGCTCCAGGCCGGCGGCGCAGCGACGGATGGCGTCGATGTCGCGATCCAGGCTGGCGATCAGTTCTCGCAATAGATAGTC
>JAIOQB010000430.1 GCA_021413585.1 Planctomycetia bacterium | reverse complement strand
TCGCTCATCTATCCTTCTTGGTCTCATCTACTATGGCCAAAACTGCCGCGGTCTCGCCGTTTCGTGTCGCCACAGTCGCACTGCGCTGGGCGCTTATATCTCTGTGCGTTGTCGTCTGCCAAGGATGGCTTGCGCCTTGGGTGCCGTCATCCTCGGCATTCGCGCAAGGCCCAGCTTCGCAAAGCTCATCGTCGTATGAAATCGTGGGCACGCTGAAGAAGACAGCCGCCAATCATTCGCTCGGGCAGGAGTTCGTGTTGGTCAATCAGCGCGGGCAGATCGCCTATCTCGTCGAGCAAGTGCCGGGAATCGACCTGGCGCCGTATCTGAATCGGCAGGTCTCCATTCACGGTTCGCAGAAAGCGGGCTCAGGTCGCAATGGCACGCGCTGGCTCCATCCGTGGCGCATCGATGCCATGCCCCAGACGCGGCGGACCGCCGATGGCCGGGTTGTGGCTCGAAATTCTCCCATCGCCAATCACCCGACCGCTCATTCTCCTGCCGCCAATCACGCTACCGCTGGATCACCTTTAACCTCAGCTACAGCCAACCCGGTGGAAACAACCCTGGTTTCTTTCTTTCAAGATCCGATCGCCCCCGTGGCCGGTAATGTCGCTTTGGCGGCCCACGTCGAAACGCTCCCCAATGGCGCCGCAACAACGACTCGCACGACCGTTGTGCCAGTGCAACCCGGGCCGAAAGGAGAGACCTGGGCGATTTCACCTCCGCAGCCGCTGCAGGGAGAGATCGTCATTCCCGATGGCGCCTGGCAGGGAGGGGGCGACTGGCAGGGAGAGGGTTACGGATGGGATGGATATTCCGGGGGAGGGGGATGCGGCCCATCAGGCTGCGGCACGACGCAGAACCGCGACAATTCTTCCGGCCAATTTTCGGCGGCGTTTGAAGCCACGGTTCTCCAACCGCGGTTCAGCAGCAATCCGGCATTCACCATCACCGACAGCGACGGCGTGGCGTTCGAGAGCATCACGCAGCGCGATTTCGGTTACGACCTGCAGTTCGCACCACGCATCTGGGGCGCCTACACGGCCTGCGACGGCGGCGGACTGCGAGCCCAATACTGGCAGTTGGATCATTCCGCGCCGAACGAAAGCGGCTCCCCGCCGGCCAACGGGTTTGGAAGCATCGCGCTTCCGGTGTTTGCGGGCATCGGCCTGACGACGACCATTCCGTCCGACGTGGTGGCCGCCAGCAGCAGCATCAACGCCTATGTGATCGATATCGAAGCCACGCAGCGGCTGATGATGAAAAATTGGCGGGCCGATTTTACGTTCGGCGTGCGTTATGGCTCGGTCTAGCAAACGTATGGGGCCACGATCCGCAACGGCGGCGGCACGTTGATCGACCAAGTGGACTTTAGCCATCAGTTCCAGGGCGCTGGCCCCACGGCGTCGCTATTTGTCTCGCGGCAAGTGATCGGCACGCTGGAAGTGTTCGGCATGGCCCGCGGCTCGCTGCTGTATGGCGAAGGGAAGTCGAATCTGCGGATCGGCGAAGACCTCGACCTGCAAAATCCGTTCACGACGACGCAGGTCACCAAGAGCGACGACCTGCTGCCGATCGGCGAACTGCAACTTGGCTTGAGCTACACCTGCGACCGCTGGGAGATATTTCATCCCTTCCTGCGCGCGGCTTTGGAAGGCCAGGTTTGGCACGGAGCAGGCAGCGCCACCAGCCTCGACGGCGACCTGGGCTTCGTCGGATTCACCGCCGGGGCCGGGGTGAACTTTTAATCGACGCGAGGGCGATTGATGTAGCGCACGATCAGCCGCCACGCGCTAGCGTCCGGTTTCCGATGTGCGACGAAAACCACGCAGACCGGGGGCTAGCGCCCTGCGGCTGATTAACCGGACGCTAGCGCGTGGCGGCTGATTAGCTGACAGCCGTCATCACCTTGCTGCCGGTGATCGCGGGTGCGATGCCGTCGCTCACGCTGGTGGCGATGGTGAAGTTGCTGCTGAAGTCCGTTGCCGGTGTGAACGTCAACCCGGCCAGCAGAGTGTTGACATCGGCCAGAGTTCCG
>JAIOQB010000523.1 GCA_021413585.1 Planctomycetia bacterium | reverse complement strand
CAGCGGTCTGATCGGCATGCACCCCAGCCTCAAAGCGGCCAACCTGGAAGCGGGCGATCTGCGCTATCAAATCGACTTCCGCCGCGTCTACGCCACGCTGCTCGACCGCTGGCTGGAATGCGACAGCCACCGCGTGCTGGGGGAGAAGTTTGAGCATATTGGCATGTTGAAGACGTAAGGCTGCCTGGGGCTGAACGAAGCGCAGCGAAGTGAAGCCCCAGCCGCATGGCTCTAACGCCCAGCGCAACCAACCGCTCACTAGCCCGAAGTGCAAGCGAGGGGGCACACGTTTCCGTCCCTCGCTTGCGCTTCGGGCTACTTGTCTTGCTATGCGGTGCCACACCGTCGGGGCAACGCGTTACCATCCCCGCGCCTCCACGGGGATAAACCCCGTGGCTCGAGGAGTGTTTTCCGATTAGTGACGAGAACACTCACCCCACCGGCGCAAACTCGCGCACAATCTGCATCGCCGTGCGCAACCCGTCTACCGCCGCGCTGACGATGCCGCCGGCGTATCCTGCTCCCTCCCCCACGGGGTACAACCCTTCGATGCCCGGGCATTGACGCGAATCCGGGTCGCGATCGATCCGCACCGGCGAGCTGCCGCGCATCTCGGGGCCCACCAGCGTGGCGTTGCGCAGAAACTCCCCTTTCCATTTGTGATCCATGATCGGCAGGCCGGTCCGAATCGCGCGGGCGACCTGCGGCGGAATCACCTGGTCGAGGTTCGCCGCCACGGTGCCGCGCTGGTAGGAGCAGGCCAGCTTTTCGGTCGGCGGCGGAGTGCGGCCGGCTAGAAAGTCGGCGGCTCGCTGGATCGGGGCCAGATAGGCTCCGCGACCGAGTTCAAACGCTGCCCGCTCGTAGCGGCGCTGGATCTCCACGCCGGCCAGCGGATGAGCGCTCTCGGTACGTGGGTCGAGCGTCACCACCAGCCCGCTGTTGGCAAACCGCGTGTCGTGCCGCGAGTTGCTCATGCCGTTGGAGCAGAACATGTTCGGCTCCGACACGCTGGGGATGATGTAGCCGCCGGCGCACATGCAGAACGTAAACAGATCCAACTCGCCCCGGGCGACGAGCGAGTAATCGGCCGCGCCCAGCAATTCGGCATACGGTCGCCGGCCATACTTCTGGCGGTCCACCTGTTCCTGCGGCTGCTCGATGCGCAGCCCCAGTTGAAACGGCTTCGACTGCATCGGCACGCCCAGCCGGTGTAGCATTTCGTACGTGTCTCGCGCACTGTGGCCGATGGCCAGCACGACGTGCGTGGTGGGCACAAATCCGCTCGACGTATGAACGCCGCGCAGCCGGCCGTCGGCCACGTCGAGCCCTTCCATCCGGCACGAGAACCGATACTCGCCGCCGAACGCGTCGATCCGCCGGCGAAAGTTGCGGACCAGCATCGGCAGCCGGTTGCTCCCCAGGTGTGGCCGATGCTCATAGCGGATCGACGCCTTGCCGCCGCATTCGACAAATCGCTCCAGCACCCAATCGACGTCCGCGCCGGTCATCCGGCAGGTGAGCTTGCCGTCGCTGAACGTGCCGGCGCCCCCGTCGCCGAACAGATAATTATTCTCCGGATCGTGCGCGCCGCCGGCGTCGAACAGCCGGATCGCCGGCACGCGCTCCTTGACCGCCGCCCCGCGCTCAATCACCAGCGGGCGATAGCCGCGCACCGCCAGGTAATACGCAGCCAGCAATCCGGCCGGGCCGGAGCCGACGACGACCGGCCGCTGACGCAACGCCTTCTCGCCGACCGCGGGGTCTTCAAATTGGCTGGGAACGAACGGCGCGATGTCGGCATCGTGGTCGTAATTCGGTAACGCCTTGGCAGCATCGGCCACGGTGACCAGAGCCGAGTAAACAAACTGCAACGAGTTGCGCTGCCGCGAGTCGAGGCTCTTGCGCAAAATCCGCCACGAGGCGATGTCCCCCGGCGACACCCGCAGCCGCCGCGCCAGCACATCGGCCAGCCCCTCCTCGGGTGTTTCCACCGGCAAACGAATGTTGGTGATGCGGAGTTGCATGTCGGAACAACGAGCTAGCGGAACGACGCGAACGCAAGACGGATCGCGAAAACGCGAAAGAGCGAATGCACGAAAGCTTTTTATTCCCCGCCGTCGCTTTGGGGAACCCCAACGGGCTACGTTCATTCCTTTTGCTTCGCGTTTTCGCTCTTTCGCATTTTCGCGATTACTTCCTTCCGTTTTCCCAGGCCAAGCATCAAGCAGCCCGTCTTTCTCGTAACCCGGGATCGTGATAGTCTATCAGCCCCCGCCCCGGCGGATTAGCCACCTACCCTACTACTCTCCAAACTGCCTCGTCGATCGCGCCACCGTGCGATCGCGCTGACCGTATACGCTGCCATGGCATTGATTGATCTTCGCGAAATCACCGTTCGGTTCCGCGGCCCGCCGCTGTTGGATCATGTCGACTGCCAGATCGAGCGAGGGCAACGGATCGGCTTGCTGGGGCGCAACGGCTCGGGCAAGACGACCCTGATGCGATTGCTGTGCGGCCAGGCCGTGCCCGACGGCGGCACGCTGCGGATGGCGGCCGGCACCCGCGTGTCGCTGCTGCCGCAGGACGTGCCACAGCAAGTCTCCGGAAACGTGGCCGACGTCGTGGCGGAAGGACTGTCGCGCGAGAATCCGGCCGCCGACGAGAGCTGGCACGAAGAGCCGTGGCGGGCCACGCAGCGCGTCAGCGAAGTTCTCTCAAGAATGGAACTTGATCCGAAGGCTGAATTCGCCCAGCTTTCGTCCGGCATGAAGCGCCGCGTGCTGCTGGCGAAGGCGATCGTCCCCGACCCGGACTTGCTGTTGCTGGACGAGCCGACGAACCACTTGGACATCGACGCCATCGGTTGGCTGGAAGATTTCCTTTCGCGCTTCGACGCCACGCTGATCTTCGTGACGCACGATCGGGTTTTCCTGCGGCGGCTGGCGCAGCGAATCATCGAGCTGGACCGGGGGAAGCTGTTTGACTGGTCGTGCGACTACGACACGTTCCTCGCTCGCAAGGAAGCGGCGTTGGCCGCCGAGGAGAAGCAAGACGCCCTGTTCGACAAGCGGCTGGCCGAAGAGGAACGGTGGATTCGCCAGGGGGTCAAAGCTCGCCGCACGCGCAACGAAGGGCGCGTCCGCGCCCTGGAAGATATGCGCCGCCAGCGGGCCGAGCGCCGGTCCCCGACGGCCGACGTGAAGATGAAGATTCAAGCTGCTCAGCGGAGCGGCAACCTGGTGGCCGAGATCGAAAAAGTTTCGTTCGCCTATCTCGATCGGCCGATCGTCACGGACTTCTCGACGACCATCATGCGCGGCGACAAGGTGGGCATCATCGGCCGCAACGGCTCCGGCAAGACCACGCTGCTTCGGATTCTGCTGGGGCAACTGGCCCCACAGTCGGGCACGGTTCGGCTGGGAACCAACCTGCAGATCGCCTACTTCGACCAGCTTCGCGAGCAACTGCGCGACGACGCCACGGTGCAGGACAACGTCGGCGACGGCTACGACACGATCGACATCGGCGGCCGCAAGCGGCATGTGATTGGCTACCTGCAGGATTTCTTGTTTAGCCCGGAACGTGCCCGCACGCCGGTGCGGTTTCTCTCCGGCGGCGAGCGGAATCGGGTGCTGCTGGCGAAACTGTTCGCGAAGCCGGCCAACGTGATCGTGCTCGATGAGCCCACCAACGATCTCGACTCCGAAACGCTGGAATTGCTGGAAACGCTGCTGGTGGAGTTCGCCGGCACCGTACTGCTGGTGAGCCACGACCGTGAGTTTCTCAACAATGTCGTCTCCAGCACGATCGTGTTCGAGGAGAACGGAGCGGAGGAATACGTCGGTGGGTACGACGACTGGCTGCGCGTCCGAGCCCAGCGAACCGCGGCGGCGTCGAGTGCCACCGACACCTCGGCTGGTAAGCGGCGCGGCGGGAAGGCATCCGGCGGCAATGCTGGCAACTCTTCAAGCGCTGGCGATGCGTCTGCCGGCCGTCGGCGGCTGACATTCAAAGAGCAGCAGGAGTTGGCAGCCTGCCCAGCGGCGATCGAGCAGATGGAAGCGGAGATCGAAACGCTCCACCAGGCGATGGCCGATCCAGACTTTTTCCAGAAGCCAGGCCCGCAGATCGCTGCGGAGCGGACGCGGCTGAACGATTTGGAAAAGCGGCTGAAGACGACCTACGCCCGCTGGCAGGAGTTAGAGCAGCGATCGGGGTGAGCCCGTAGGGTGGGTCGCAGACCCACCAAGTTTTGGCATGCCGAAACTTCGTGGTGGGTCTGCGACCCACCCTACTCAGTTTGGCCCTGCCGTCGGCCTATTTCTCGGGCCTCCCGCCCCTTTTCCCCCGTCAAATCCACTATTTTCGTGGATTCTCAAAATTGCCCGTAACAGATCCCCCGGTTCCCCGCTTAACCAGGTAGTGGGACGTTTGAGCCCACACTAACCCCCCGAACTAAAGGAGACCTGGCCATGCGATTCACACTCAAGCACACCCTGTTGTTCGCGACCGTCGTCGGAGCCACCCTGGTGACCAGCAACCTGTTTGCCAAAAACGGCCCGTCGTTTTCCTCGCACAGTTCCAACTCCGGCGCAGTGGCCTTCAAGGCGCCCTCGCAGAACAACCAATCCTTCCGCGCTACGAACAGCGGCTTGAACAGCAAGCTGCTTGGCACGCAAAACAAGACCGGCGACTTCAAGCAGTCTGCCAAGAAGATCGACCCCAACGTCCTCGGCGGGATCAAGACGCCGCCGACCAAGGTGCTCGATCCGGGCAAGGGAGGCACCATGAAGCCGCCGAAGAACCCGACCGGCCCCACCAAAGGGGGCGATATGTGCAAAGACAAGTGCAAGGATCCCTGCAAGGACAAGTGCTTCCCCAAGCATTGCGGCCCATGGATTGACTACGGCTGCTACCACGGCGGGTGCTATAACAGCGGCTGCTACGGTGGCGGCTATATCGAAGTGGTTGAGGTACCTGTGGTGATCGAACAGCCCGTGATCGTTCAGCAGCCCATCGTCAACGAGCAACCTGTCGTGCAGCAAGTCGCGGCTCAGCAGGAAGTGGAAGCGGCCAACCTGATGAAGGTACCCGCCGGAGCGACGATCACGCTGCGTGGCGAGGGTTTCGGTGCCCAACCGGGCCGCGTCGGGATTGCCACCGGTGAACTGCTGCTGGCCGCGAAAGTGGTCAACTGGAGCGACACCGCGGTGCAGATCGAAGTGCCGCAAGTCGGACTGACCGCAGTGGCCAAGGCGAAGTTTGTGGTGCTCAAAGCGGACGGAACGCTGGCCTCGGAAATGGCCTTCGAGCTGGTCGCCGCCAACCAGGGCGCCGCCCGGTAAGTCCGGAAACAACGAGTCGCAACCAACCTCCGCCCGGCGGAGGAGTGAACCAGGAGGAGGGTCAGGGTGAAAGCCTTGACCCTTCTCCTTTTTTCGTTGGCACTTTTTTGCTGCGTGGCTTTTTACGCTATCGCGAAAACGCGAAAAATCCATGCAATCATCGGAGTGCTTGCGGCAATTGCCTAACAGCCGTTTCGCGATTTCGCTCTTTCGCGTTTTCGCGATTCGTCTGCCCGCAGGATTTGGCAATCGCTCGCGCTAAGTGCAATCAAGGGCCGCGCAGCACGAAGGCCCGATCCGAACCACTTGTCTTGGGCGAACAGGCCACAGGCAGCGGCGGAATATGCCACAGGGCATGCCCACGCGGACGTGGGACATGAACCCTTGGCGAATAAAGAATGGTAGCGCGGCGAAGCGCTACTAGGCGGGCTTGACGGCCGTGGCGCACGGGCCCTTCTTGCCCTGGCCCACTTCGTACATGACCGTCTGCCCCTCTTGCAGATCGTCGAAGGCCACCCCCTGGACTTCCGAATGGTGGAAGAACAGCTCGTCGCGATCTCCCTTGATGAATCCAAAACCGCGGTCCGCTACCAACTTCTTGATCGTACCCTTTGGCATTTCTGCTCTCCTGCGAAACTTGACTGCACGAACGAGCCAGAAGTATACCCACTCGGTGGCATCTTGAGCAGGCGGGGGGGGAAGAGGTTTGATGGGGGATGGAGGATGGTGGATGGAGGATGTGGCGGATCGGTTCGTCCGATCAAAGGCGGCTGACGTAAGTTGGGGCTTGAGCTAGAATTGCCATGCCGCCCGGCCAGCCGGTGCGTTGCAGCCGTTTTGACAACATGGGAAGCCTTGTCATGCCTTGCCAATCAATTCACCGCCGTGCCGCAAGTCGTTTCCAGAATGAACTTTGGATAGCGGCGACCGCGTTTTTTCTCGTGGCCACCACCGGCTGCTCATCACAGGCTGCCGAGGGGCCGGCCGGGCCGCCGGCGACCGTTACCCAGGCCACTCAGGTGTTCAACCTGGCCACGTACCCGCTCCCCGACAAGGCCGAGACGCCCCAGCGGCGGACGGTGGCCGGGATGTCGTGCAATGTGCCGGGTGAGGTCAAGGCGGTTCACGACTCACAACGCAAGGCCCTGGAGGGCATGCAGTGGAAAGAGATTCCGGGCGGCAGCGTGAGCGACCAATCGGCCACGGGCATGTTTCGCCGCGACGGATTCACGCTTTCACTGAGCGTCTTTCCCGGCGGCAAGCCGGGCATGGTCAACCTGATGCTGCTGAATCTCGGCAATGTTCGGCTGAGTGATCTGCCGGTGCCGCCCGATGCCAAGCAGCTTTTCCCGGGGCCAGCCAGTGTGATGTATGTCGCCGACGCACCCGCTGGCGCGACAGCCGACGCCTGCCAAAAGCTGCTTGTGGAAAAAGGGTGGCAGCCGTACGGCGTCGCCGGCGACACGCGGTTCTTTAAACAAAACGCGATGCGCCTGACCGCGTACATCGCCGCCGCGCCGGCGCAGGGAGGCAAGACTATGATTACGTACAGCGCGGAACTCATGTCGGTCGATCTTCCCGCGCCGCCGGACGCAATCGGCGTGCAGTATTCCGATTCGACCGCGGCGCTGTCATTCGACTCGAAGCTGCCGCTGGTCGATCTGGCGAAGCAATATCGGGCGCTGCTGGCCAAGTCGGGTTGGGACGCCACCACCGAGAATCCGATCAAGATCGGTTTCAAGCACATGCTGATCTTCCGCAATCCGCAGAAGGATCTGCTGACGCTGGAGATGCACGAGGTGGATGGCATTACCCGCGTGCTGCTGAAGTTCCAGACCGCCGCCGAGGTCGAAGAAATGGATCGGCGGATTAAAGCCGAGATCGAGAAGAAGAAAAAAGAGATGGGGAAGTGAGTGATTTTGGAATGTGAAATGTGATTCGCTCGGAAATTGATCATTAGGTCGACTCGCCATGAATGACTCGCAATCTTGCTCGATTCCGCGAACATTGGTTCTTTGGCTGGCCGTTGTCCTGGTTTCACTCTGCCTGCCAACCCGCCACGCCGCCGCCGCAGACCGCCGCCTGCTCTACGTCGCCACACCCGGCATTCAGGATCAACTGCAATACGGTGGGCACGGCCTGCTGGTGTTCGACATTGACGCGGAACATCGATTCGTCAAACGCATCCCCATCGGCGGGTTGGACAAGAACGGCAAGCCGCTGAACATCAAAGGCATTTGCGCCTCGGCCGAGACGGGCCGCATTCACATCAGCACCAAGGCCTCGCTGATGTGCCTCGACATGCGGACGGAAAAGCTGATTTGGGAGCGCAAGTACGACAAGGGTTGCGACCGCATGGCCCTGTCGCCGGACGGCAAGACGATCTACCAGCCGTCATTCGAGCAGGACCAGTGGTACGTGCTGGACGCGGCCACCGGGGACGAGATCGCCCGGCTCACGCCCAACTCGCACGCCCACAACACGGTGTTCGGCATCAGCGGCCAGCGCTGCTATCTGGCCGGGTTGGGCTCGCCGCTGCTCCGCGTGGCCGATGCGGCGAACAACCGGATCGATCGCACCGTCGGCCCGTTCGCCGACAACATCCGCCCCTTCACCATCAACGGGAACGAGACGCTGGTGTTCGCTTGCGTGAACAACTGCCTGGGCTTTGAGATTGGCGACCTCAAAAGCGGCAAGAAGCTGGCCCGCGTGGAGGTGACCGGTTTTCCGCAGGGAAAAGTGGCCCGCCACGGCTGCCCTTCGCACGGCATCGGCATGACGCCCGACGAAAAGGAAATGTGGGTCTGCGACGCGCACAATCGGCGGCTGCACATTTTCGATGCGCGAATGATCCCGCCCAAGCAACTGGCCAGCGTCGCATGCCGCGACGAGCCGGGCTGGGTCACATTCAGCATCGACGGCACGCTGGCCTACCCTTCGTCCGGCGACGTGATCGACGTGAAAACCCGGCGCGTGGTGGGCAAACTCACCGACGAAAAGGATCGTGAAGTGGGGAGCGAGAAAATGCTGG
The DNA here is from genome assembly GCA_021413585.1 of Planctomycetia bacterium. Lineage (GTDB taxonomy): Bacteria > Planctomycetota > Planctomycetia > Pirellulales > UBA7805 > JAIOPX01. Next base: position 11,035 of record JAIOQB010000523.1, on the reverse strand, counting down.
AGATTGATTGGCAGGATGGCAAGCCGATCCGAGCGGGCAACCAGTTCGGCGTGGGGCGGATGGTGAGGCAGATTGATTGAACCACAGAGACACAGAGGCACAGAGATTCACGAAGGGGAATGACCAATGACCAAAATTCCAATCTCCAATAGACGTGATGCGAGCGTCGTTATTGGAGATTGGGATTTGGAGATTGGTCATTAGTTTTCTCTGTGTCTCTGTGGTTCAAATTCGTTCTTACGCTGCATCTTCCGCCCTCGGCGCGGCGGAATCGCCGCTCGGCGGCTGAAAATGCTCGTCCCACGCTCGATCGAGCCGGCGGAGCGCTTCGGCGGGCGTCACGGCCCGCACGCGGTTGCCCGGTAGCAAATCGATCAGGCCCAGCCGGCGGAGCTTGCCCAGGGCGTCGTCCACTTCGAAATCGACGTCCATCTCCAACACCTCCCGCAGCAGCGCCTCGGCCTGTGCGTCGAGCGACTCGGCCGTCCACCCTTGATCCTCGCGGGCCATCGCCAACAGATGGTACGCGAGGATCGCTTCGCGCAGCTCCTGCTCCTCCGCCTCGTCGAGCAGCCGATAAATCACGCCGGCGTTGTTGTCGAGGTTCTGGTAATACAGGTTGCGGGTCAGATTGAGTTGATACTTTTCCTTTGCCCGCTGATAGCCCAGGATCGACTTCACGCCGTACCCCAGCGTGCCGCCGATGAACCCGATGTACGTCAGCAGGCCATACAGCCCCGCCACCGCCAGAAATAACGCCCCGGTCAGGGCCTTGTATACCAGCACCGCCAGGCCAGACAACGCGGGGAGCATGATCTTTCCCCGATCCACCAGCGACATTTTGAACCGCGTGCCGGGCAGCAACATGTCGAGATCCATCTGCGGAATGTTCTTGAACATCTTTAGATAGACCGCTTCGGCCCTGCCTTCCTCACGGCTGCTTCCCTCGGCCAATGGCTTGCTGGCGAGCGGGCGATAGGCGACCACGAGCCGCTGGTACGTCGGCACAGTCGATTCCCGCTGCCGATACAGGCTCTTTAAGCGTCGCCGCTTGCGGCGCTCTGTCGCTTCGCCCCGCACGAACACTTCGAGCCGCTGAAACTGCGTCAGATCGACGTTCAAGTTCAGGCCCCAGTCGCTCACTTCGCGCATTGCCTTTTGAATCAACTCGTGCCCCACGTGAACATAGTTCGCCCGGCGGAGCAACAGGGCCACCTGGTCGAACAGGGCGTCGACTTGCTCGTCCGGCCGGGCGGCGACTGCCCGCGTGTCGGCGTCGGGATCGAACGGGGCATAAGCGTTCTTGAGTTCTTCCAGCCGCTCGCGATGCTCCAAGTGAAACGTGGCATCGAGCAGCCGCGCCACGTGCAAGAACTCGTCGCGGGCACCCCCCGCTTCCGGCCACCTCTCGGCCAGCAGCCGGACCAGGTCGGCCTTGCGGATCGGAATAAAGTGGGCCGGCTTGAACGGGGCCAGCGGGCAGGGCACCGCCGCGGCATCGCCGGTCGATGGCAATGCGCCGGAGCGCGTCGCGCGGCGCTGGTTTGTTTCAGACATATCGCATCACCCCGGCCGGATCGAACAGGAGAAACATCCTACCGAAAGAGCCAATCCCGTTTCCATCCCAGTCGAACTGGTACCTACCGAGTACTGAGTACTAGCTCCCCCCCTCCTCCCACACCGTTCGATACGCCCCGACGTGTTCAAAATACTCGATCAACCGGCGATAAAACGGGTGGTTCGACAGCGTCGCGCTGTCGCCGACCACCAGCAGCTTGCGCCTGGCGCGGGTCATCGCCACGTTCATCCGCCGCACGTCGGAGAGGAATCCTATTTCTCCCTCGGTATTGGAACGGACCAGCGAAATCACCACCGCCTCTTTCTCGCGGCCCTGAAAGCCGTCCACGCTGTCGATCTCCACCCGCGGGGCGAAAAGCTCCTCGCGCAGATGGCGGACTTGCGCCGCGTAGGGAGAGATCACCGCGATGCTTTGCGGCGGCACGCCAGCTTCGAGCAGTTCCTGCACCTTGCGGCACACCAGTTGCGCCTCTTGCCGATTCAATCGGCTTTCGCCGTCAGGTTCCAGTTCTTCATCGTAGCTGGCCCCCGCGGTGTCAATGAACTCGACGGGCAACTCCGTCAGTGGCAGGTGCGTCACGCCCGGCAGATCGGCCAGCAGGTGCGATTTCACCGCGGCGTCGGCCAGCAAGTCGTCGTCATAAAACTCCTGAGCGGAAAAATCCATGATCGTCTGATGCATGCGATACTGCACGCTCAGCCGGCGCGTGACGGTGTTGCCGTATTTGGCCACCAGCCGCTCGAACAGGCTGGTGCTAAAACCCTCGCCCGCCGCCTCACGGCTGATCACCGTCGGCGGCAACTGGCAATGATCGCCGGATAGCACGAGCCGGTCGCAGCGCAACAGCGGGATCCAGCACCCCGGCTCGACGCTTTGACACGCTTCGTCGATCACCGCTAGTTCGAATCGCCGCGTCCCCAGGATGGAGCTATCCAGGCCCGTCGTCGTGGCGCAGATAATATCGGCCGTGTCCAAGATGTGCTCGGCCGCTTGGGATTCCAGCCGCCGGGCGTCGGCCAGCAAGCTCTTGGCCTCCTGCCGCGCCTCGCGACGGGCGCCCGGGGCCGGTCGGGCACGCGTAAAGCGTTCGGCCTGGCGAAACAGCCCCATCGCCTCTTTGACCATCTTGCGCGCCAGCCGGACGTCGGGGTGATCGTCCACCAGCAGGTCGAGCGTGTGCTCGCGCAGCTCGGGTGTAACGCGTCCCGGATGCCCCAGCCGCACCGCTCGCTCGCCCGCGGAGAGCAGCCGCTCGAAGATATTGTCGACTGCCATGTTGCTCGGCGCGCAGGCGAGCACTTTTTGCCCTCGACGGACGGCGCGGCGAATCAACTCGACAATGGTAGTGGTTTTGCCGGTGCCGGGCGGGCCGTGAATCAACGCCACGTCGCCCGCCGACAGCGCAAAGCGCACCGCCTCCTGCTGCGTCTCATTGAGCCCCGCATCCAGCGCCGGCTCGATCAGTTCCGCCGCGAACTGTGGCGCTCGCTCGCCGAGCAGCACTTCGCGCAGCATTGCCAGCCGGTCCCCGCGGGCCGAGCGAGACTGATGCAGCGCCGCCCGCTGCCGCTCGACCGCCGTTTCGTCGGTCGACAAATCGAGCCGCCACGTATCCTGGTCGGCCAGATCGTCGGGCATCGCGGAGAGGGCGACCTGCAACGAGGCCTCCCCGCGCTCGCAGACCAAGCCGCGGTAGGCAATCGATTCCTGTCCTTCGCCCGGCGACATGACCACAGGGCTCCCCACGCCCAGCCGTGTCCACGGCAGCGGCGCGCCATTGCGTTTGGCCATCCGCAGCAGGTAGCGGCCGCCGAGTCCGGACTCTTCGTCGGTCACCACCAAGTTGACCAGGCTGGTTCCTTCATGCTCGGCATCGGCGGCTGACAACCGGCGGCTGCGCTCGGCCGCTTGCTGCGCCGCGGCGCGGCTTTCCATATCCAGCAGCCGGGCCAGGCGGGCAAAATGATCTTCGCCGCTGGTGCGAGTCTCCATCGCAGTTTCGGCCCAGGCGCGAACCTTCCGTTCGCCTAATTGCTGGCCGTCGAGCGCTTTGGCGATGCGGGATTCCCAGCCGTCTGGCACCTCGAGCGTCGCCTCGCTGCCGCGCAGATCGATCTTCCCCACGCGGCGGCGGTCCAATCCGCCTACCCGATCGAGAAATGCCAACAGGTCCGCCGGCGTCGTACGACGCGGCAGCGATCTGAGAAAAACCAGTGGCATAGGGGTACGTGTCCGAGGCGAAAGTGTCCGAATAGGTGCCGGAGTGCCAGCACCCGGGCCGCAGCGTGCCAGCATGCCGAGGGTGGGGCCCCTAGAGCATCCAGCAAGGGCCAACCGGATGCATCAATAAGGGCTCCATTCTAACCCACCCGGCACGCTGGCCGCGACGTGCTATCGCCCCGAATCCACACTGCTATTGGTCCGACATCGGTTCCACCAGTAGATTGCCGGCAGAAACTGCGGCGCGTAGGCTTCCACGGACGTTGGCTGCGTTGTGCCGAGCGGCGTTACCCTTGGGGAGATACTCATCATGTTGGCTCGTACCTTAGTTGTGGTCGCTGCGCTCGCACTATTATCCACCGTCACTAAGTCTGTTGAAGCTCAGCTCGCTGGCCCGCAGCCTGTGGGTGGGCAGCCGATAGCAGGACAACCCATCGCCGCGCAACCGGGCAACCCTGGTTGGGCGCCGCCGGGAAGCAAGGTGGTCGAGTCCTCTACGGAAGTTCTGCAAGACTTGATGGCGGCGCCGGTCAACGGCATCCCCACGGCGCTGTTGGCCGAAGCCCGCGCGGTGGCGATTATTCCGAACACGATCAAAGTCGGGCTGATTGTAGGCGGCCAGCGCGGCCGCGGCGTCGTGGTGATCCACGAGGCGGACGGCAACTGGCGGGCGCCGACGTTCGTCACCATCACCGGCGGCAGCATCGGCTTTCAGATCGGCGCCCAGGGAACCGACGTTGTTTTGGTGTTCAAAACCCAGAAGAGTGTCGAGGGGCTGTTGCGCGGCAAGTTCACCATCGGCGCCGACGCGGCCGCGGCGGCCGGACCCGTCGGGCGGCGCGTCGAAGCGGCCACCGACGCCCAACTGCGGGCGGAGATTTATTCCTACTCGCGGACGCGTGGCTTGTTCGCCGGCATCTCGGTCGACGGCTCGGTGCTGGAAATCGACAACCCGGCCACCGCCGCGTATTACGCCAACGCGCAAGCCGGCATTCCAGAAGCGGCCCAGAAGCTGATGAACCTGATCATTCAATTGACCGGCCCCGCCGGCGGCGCCGTGGCGATGCCGATGGGTGCCGCCGTGCCGATCGCCGCTGCCGGCGTCGCGCCCGCCGCCGCGATGCCCGTTGGCCAGCAGGGCAACGATCCCGAACGGATCCGCCAGAATCTGGCCCAAGCCGCGCTGCAGCTTAATGGCCGGCTCGACGACACATGGCGCCGCTACCTGGCGCTGCCCGCCGAAGTCTACCGCCCCGGCACTCTGGCTCCGGTGGAAGGGGTGAAGATGTCGCTGTCGCATTTCGACACCGTCGCCTCTGACGCCCGCTACCGGATGCTCTCCGACCAGCGCGAGTTTCAGAACACTCGCAGCTTGCTGCAGGCGTATTATGTCGCACTGTCAGCGCAAGGAAGGGGGCAAATCAATCTGCCGCCACCGCCGCCCGGGGCGAGTCGGTAGAGCGGTTTGCAATCTCGGCGTGCTTGGACGCACATGCGGCCTGAACGGCCGCGATATGATAGCCCAGGGCGCAGCCCTGGGTGCCAGTTGGCTCTAAAATTTCGAGCCCTGTAAGGGCGAAATACGCGCCGACGCGTTTAGGTATCGCGCCCTTTCAGGGCTCATGTTTGGCACATGCCGACGTACCCAGGGCTGCGTCCTGGGCTTTCGCATCTCGGCCTTTCGGGCCGGAAAAACTGCCGATGCCTTGTCATTCGTCCGATCGCTTCGGCCCCATGCTTGACTCCGACCCGTTGCGTTGATGATAGTAGCCCCTACTATTGCAAAGACATTCTGGCACTTTAGATCAGGCATCAGGCACCGCAGGAGCCGCACCATGGCCAAGAAAAGCGAGAAGTTGAAGAAAGCAAAACCCCCCGGCGGCCGGATCATCTTGCGCACCGGCGAAGCCCTGGTCGAGGCGGACGCCCCGTGGTCGGCCGCCGAGCCGGAAGTGGTGATCTGCGAACTCGACGGACCGGTCGGTTACGCCATCGCCAACCTGATCGGCAACCAGGTCAAAGGGCACACCAAGGTCTTTGCCATCCTCAACAGCGATGTGCAGGTCCGCCCCGCCACACTGATGGTCAGCAAGGTGACGGTCAACAACGAAAAATACACCAACATCCTGATGGGCACCGTGCAAGCCGCCATCGCCCACGGCGTGCTCGACGCGGTCCGCTCCGGCGACATCCCCAAGAAGAAAGCCAACGACCTGGGCATCATCATCTCCGTGTGGCTTGACCCGAGCGTGGTCGACACGGAGATCGACCCCAATATCCTGTTCCAAACCAACCGCGAAGCGACCGCCAAGGCGATCCACAAAGCGATGCACCACGAGCCGACCATCGACTGGCTGCTAAAGCATCAAGATGAAGTGCCGCATTACTTCCATCAGTTGGCGCTGGATGGGCAGTTGTAGCGGGAGAGGCTGTCGGCTGTCAGCCGGACGGCGGATAGTTGTAGCCGCAACCACATTTTTTTCACCATAGAGACACGGAGGGCACAGAGACGCGCGGAGGAGTTTTTGTATCTTTTGTGCGGTTTCGTGGCCGCAATTCTTTGCCGGATGTTCTTGGCCTCGCCGCCACAATTCTCAATCCTCAATTCCCGATTCTCAATCTCCTTCAATCCCCGCTAAACGGCGCGCCGTAGAATCCGGCGGTGGTTAGCCCGGTGCGACGGCGGACGCGGTCGACTAGCGCGTCCACTTCCGCGTCGCTCAGTGGATGCACAAAGCTCTCCGCCGGGCGACGGGCGATTGTGTAGATCTGCACAAGCTTCAATTGCCCGCCGGCAGCCGTGATCTCGTTGAGCCGGTCGCAGAACGCGTCTTGTTCTGCCTCGGACGGCGGCTGGCCGTCGACGCGCATGAACAGGGCTTGGATCACCAGCGGTCGCACGCGGGCGGCGGCTGTGATGTTGTCCAAAATCTGCCGAAACGGAATCGTCGTCCGCTCGATGAGGTGGTAATACTCCTCGGTGCCGCATTCCAGCTTGGCCCAGATTTCTCCTTGATGCTGGTCTAGTATCGCCAAGCCGCGCTGCACATGCTCGCGATGCAACATGCTGGCGTTGGTGATCAGCACCATCTTCACGTCGGCCAGGCCGTGCTTAACTTTCAACTCCGCGCAGCGGGCGATGATCTCGTCGAAGTTGCGATACGTCGTCGGCTCGCCGTCGCCGGAGAAGGCAATGTCATTGACCCGCCGCAACTCGGCCGGCGTATCGCGGAACTTCTCCGTGGCAAAGATCTCGCCCGAGGTGGCCAGCCGCAGCATTTCGTCCAGTTCTACCAGCAGCGCGTCGAGTTCCACAAACCGCGTCTCGCTCTGCCGCGTCCGATCCACCTGACAATAGATGCAGTCGAAGTTGCAGATTTTATCTGGATTGAGGTTCACCCCAATCGACAGTCCCCCGCTCCGCCGCGACAGCACCGGGTAAACAAACCGGTTCGCTTCGAACGAGCGCGCGTGCTGGGTGTGGAGTTGGTGCAGGGTCATGCCATATCACAAGCTCAAAATTGAACTTCAGCAAAACTACAACACGTCCAAGCAACCTTATCGGCGCTTCAAGATTGATTCATTTTATTCTTACGCAATCGTCTGCGTGCGAATACCAATAATAAACCGCCGATGAGAGCCAGCGCGAAATTCATGTACAAATTGATTTCTAACAGCAATTGCGGTCCATCGCTGCTACCATCGTGCGCGCGCTGTATCGTACAGAGTACGTAGATGCTAATTACCGTGGATACACCACCTATTATAACGGCGGCCAATCCGACGATATTTATAATGCCGGTAACTAGACGCGACTTTTCTCGAACAATTTGCTGTCGCGGTGGAGATTCTTCGACATTGGTCCACGGAAAAACATTCGGGTTCCGTGATTGGTCGATTTCGCGTTGCGTCGTCCCGCTCGCTAACGAATCGTTTGGCCGGATAACCGAGGCATTATCGTATTCTCTTGAAACACGCGAGCGAGACCTGCCGATGCTTAACAATACCAGTCCAACCAGCAGGATCGGTGCTGCAACATAACAAAGTCCCGACTTCGCCATGTCCCTGGCCGGCGAGGGATTCAGGATTTCAAGCTCATAGACACAATACACTGCGAGGAGGCCACCTACGACCAAGCCCAACAATCCGAAGATGTTGACGAGTTCAGTCCCTAACGCCGATGGCTTTGGTGCAACGCGGTAGATCCGCGATTTGGTGGAATCGTCATCGAGATTGTCGTTTTCCGGTTCCATCTGAACCACCGAGATTGTGGGAGTTGGACACCACGACGAACGTTACGCGATCCGCTTCAACTCGCTGAACTCGTCGAGCGTGACGCTCACCAGTTCGCCGTCGGCCCGCTTGAGCACGATGCGGTCGGAATAGACCTTGTCGTCGAAGTTGCGCTGAAAGTGCAGGCTGTGCCGCTGCCGCTCGGTGCTGACCACCGTGCCGGCGGTGCGCGTGTGCCAGACGCGGCTTCCCACCTTCACCTCGTGGGTCAACTCCACGCGGTCGCCGGGCTTGAGCGCCAAGAACACGTCGTTGATTTGATCGCGGGATTGCATAGGGGCTGTCAGCTATCGGCTATCGACTATCAGCTTTTTTGAACGCGTGGCGACCTTGTCTGGCTGCCAGCCGATAGCTGACAGCCGACAGCCTGCCTCCACTACACTTCCTTCGCGTCGATCCACGTCATCAGCTTCCGCAACTGGCGGCCGACTTGCTCCAGTTGGCTGTCGCGCTCGCGGCGCTTCGTCGCCTTGAAGGCCGGGGCGCCCGCTTTGTTTTCCAGAATCCACTCGCGGGCAAACTGGCCGCTGCGAATCTCTTCCAGAATCTTCCGCATCTCTTTGCGAGTTTCGTCCGTCACGATCCGCGGGCCGCGGGTGTAGTCGCCGTATTCGGCCGTGTTGCTCACGCTGTAGCGCATGTAGTTCAGGCCGCCTTTGTAGAACAGGTCGACGATCAGCTTTAGCTCGTGCATGCATTCAAAGTACGCCATCTCGGGCTGATAGCCGGCTTCGACCAGCGTGTCGAAACCTGCCTTGACCAGAGCACTGACGCCGCCGCACAGCACCGCCTGCTCGCCGAACAGGTCGGTCTCGGTCTCTTCGGCGATGGTCGTTTCGATGACCCCCGCCCGCGTGCCGCCGATCCCTTTGGCGTAGGCCAGCCCCAGCTTGCGCGTGGTTTCGTCGGCTCCGGCCCCCAGCGCGATCAAGCACGGCACGCCGCCGCCGGCGACGAACTCACTGCGCACCAGGTGCCCCGGACCCTTGGGGGCGACCAGCAGCGTCGCCACGCCCTTGGGAGCTTCGACCTGGCCGAAGTGGACGTTGAACCCGTGCGAGCACATCAGCACGTTGCCCGGCTTGAGCTGCTCGCGGATGTGCTGCCGATAGGCATCAGCCTGCAGCTCGTCCGGCAGCAGAATATTGATCAGATCCCCCTGCTTGGCCGCCTCTTCGAGCGACACCGGCTTGAAGCCGTGGCTGACGGCCAGATCGTAATTCGCTCCGCCCGGCCGCTGGCCGACCACCACTTTCAGGCCGCTGTCGCGCAGGTTCTGAGCATGGGCATGCCCTTGCGAGCCGTAGCCCAGGATGGCAATTGTTTTGTCTTTGAGCGCCGCAAGGTCGGCGTCTTTTTCGTAATAGATTGTGGCGGCCATTGTGGTCTTGGTTCAGTGGGCTAGTGTGGGATGTGAATTGGAATTTCGAGTGTCTTGCCTGTAGAAAGATGTCGGCGTTGTTGGGCACTGGCAAAGCCAGTGGCACACGAAAGGAGCAAGGCAGGGGAGGCGTTGTTGGTTCTGCGCTGCTGGCTAAGTCGACCCAGCAGTACGGAACCGTTTGCGAACCGAATATTGGTCATTGGAATTTGGTCATTGGTCATTTGCTTCCGCCGGTCCCGGCCCGCTGCGGACCATGGCGATCCGCCCAGTCCGCACCAGCTCGATGATGCCAAACGGCCGCACCAGCTCGATGAACGGCGTGATCTTGCTCTCCTGGCCGGAGATTTCCACGATCACTTCGCCCCGGCCGACGTCCACAATCCGGCCGCGGAAGATGTCGGCCAGCTCGCGAATCTCGCTCCGCTGGGCGCCGGACTCGGCCTTGATCTTGATCAGCATCAAGTCGCGCTCGACGAAGTCCTGCGAGCTGATGTCGTCCACCCGCACCACGGTGACGATCTTGGCCAGTTGCTTCCGCACCTGCTCCAGCACGGCGTCGTTCCCCCGCAGGACGAACGTCATCCGCGACAGGTCCGGATTTTCGGTTTCGCCGACCGCCAGGCTATCGATGTTGTAGCCGCGCGAGGAGAGCATGCCCGAGACGTTGGCCAGCACGCCGGGGACGTTTTGCACCAAAGCTGAGAGGACGTGTCGCATCGTTCAGTGCCTGGCCGCAGTCAGCGGCGCGCTGGAGCGTGTTTGTGGGACGACTTAATTGTTCAATTTAAAGTCGCGAAAAATCGAATCCATTATGATATCCCCCGCTGTGGCACATGCCAAGCGGGCCGGGGGAGCCGTGCGATTACAGAATAAGGCACGGAATCAGGGAATATGGTTCGGTTTTGTCGCAAAGGTAGCCCCGGAATGGCAATCAAATTCATTCGCCAATCCGAACATACGCCGTAGGCGTATCCGTCCCCAGCCCAGGGTCAACGGCGGCGCGTCGCCACCCGGGGTATCTCAATGTTCCCCCCTGATAGAATTGCAGGCATGCCCGCCGACCTCCGCGAATTGATCGATGTGTTTCAAGAAGCCCGGTTGCTGTTGGCGTGGCCGGGCAACAATTTTGGCGATTCGGGTTGGGAGGGCACTGAGGAGGCCCTGGCCGCGATCGACGGGATCTTGTCCGAACTCAGCGCCGACACGATTCCGGACCGCATGCAGATGTGCATCCTGTTTGCGCCCACCGGCCCGATTCAGGAGACGGGCCTGAACAGCGGCTGGTCGGATGAATACAGTCAACTTGCGACTCGATTTGAAGAGGCTTTAGATAGCCTCCCGCCGGCGGAGGTATCGTCGCCTCAAGCTAATGCCAACCCGGTTCAGCCCCGCTTTCAGTTCACGCTTCGCGGAATGTTGTGGGCAACGGCCTGGATGGCGGTGAGCGTTGCGGCGTGGACCGCGCTGCTTAAACCGGCGTTCGTGACAGGATCAAACTCGGTGGCGTCCTATGCGGCCTTGACCCTGGTGGCTTTGCTCGCCCCGGGCGCCGCAATCAC
>JAIOQB010000428.1 GCA_021413585.1 Planctomycetia bacterium | reverse complement strand
TGCAGGTTGGCGTACAGCTCATTGCCGATGCGGCTGTTGATGCCGATCACGTGGCCGTCCGCGTCGAACAGCGGGCCACCCGAGTCGCCGCCGACCAGCGTGCAGTCGGTGACAATCGTCCCGGGCGACAGTTCCAGAATCCGGCCCACGCGCAACGGCGCGGTGCGGCCTTTGTCGAATCCGCCAGGATGACCGGTGACCAGGCACCACTGGCCGAGCTTCAAGCGCGACGAGTCGCCGAGTTCCGCGTGGGGCCATTTGCCGGGTTCGGTGATTTTGACCAGCCCGGAGTCGATGCCGTAGTTCGCTCCCAGCGTGCGGGCAGAGACCTGGCGTCCGTCGGGGAGGATCACTTTGATGTCTCGTCCCGGTCGGTTTGAAACGTGGCCGGCGGTCAGCACGTAGCCATCTTCACTGATGATCACGCCACTTCCCATGCCGCTGGGCAGGCGGATGCCGACGGTGACCGGAATCACCTTGGCGGCCAACTGGCGAAGCCGCTCTTGCATCGCCTTGAGTTCTTCCTTGTTCTGCGGGGTGCCGCCGAGGAGGATCTGCTCGAGACGAGGCGTGCTCGACAGGCCCGAGAGACGCGTCGTGGCAAGGGGCGGAGCGAGGGAGGTTTTTTCAGTGGATGTTTTTTCGGCGGCGGACTTTTCAGCGGCAGCCGCGGGCGTTGTTTTTTCCTTTGTGAACGCCTGCGATTGAGCCGGCGGGGCTTTGATCGCATCTGGCGGAGTCGCGCTGACGGGTGCCAGGTTCGGGGCCGCGGCAAAGAGCAGTACGAAGAACGCCGCGGCGCAGATGGGCAGCAGCCTTCGCGACGAGAAACGGGTCGCCGCGGAGTGAGATCGCTTTGTCATGTGTGGGGTGCCAGGCGGGTTTCGATCGACCGGAAGCACAAGGCGGGCAACGGCGCAAGCGAGCCTCCGTGCCATAACCTCTTCCCATTATCTTCACACGCCCGGGAAAAGGCTACCCCTTGGGGAGGAAGGTTTGCACGGATTGTAGGGCCATAAAGCAGGTTTGAAGGGTGCGAAGGGCGGGCCTTTTTCACCCTTCACACTCTTCGCACCCTTCAAACCCTTCGCACTCTTCACACTCTTCACACTCTTCGCACCCTTCAAACCCTTCACACCGTCCCCCGCCCCCGGCCGCCCTACGCCCTCAGCAGCCGCAGATGGGGCGGGGTGTCGTCGGACTGGGCCTGTTCCTCGGCGGGCGACCAGATCCCCACCCAATCGTGCCACGAGCAGGGGGGGACAATCGTCCCGCACCATGGGCCGCGCGTCTCGTCCGCCCCGCTCCGCTGAGCCAGGCCGGAGAGCGCCACGATCACCGATTCACGCTGGTCGTGCGATAGCGAGGCCAGCCAGCCCGGTTGAGAGATGGTCATCGTCAGTTGCCCAGCGTCCTCTTCCCAGATCAACCAGGCGTTTTCGCCTGGATGTTTGGCCGAGCTGATTTCCACATCGATTCGATTGGTCGCCGTGCGAACCTGCTTCACGCTCAGCCGATCCTCGCCCAACACCCCGGCTTCTTCAACGAGAGCGATGAACTCCCGCTCCACGAAGTGCCGCACCGCCTCCGCCACATGGGCAATGGCAGTCTCCTTGCCGACGAGTGCCCGCCGATCGCCCGAATGCTCTGCCTTGGCCAGTGCCCGCCGCAGCTTGGCGTATTGCTTGGGCAGCGTGCCGCTATGAAACCCGGGGCGGAGCAGCCGGATCATCGTCTCGCCATGATGCCCCACCGGCACCGCTCGCAGCGACTTGGACCGATTGGCGGCGTACAACCGCCAGTTCTCACGCAGCTCCCACACCAGGAAGCCGAACACGCCCGGGATGAGCCAGATGGTGGACCACACCAGCGTGTTGGCGCGCGTCTTGCCCAGCCACGGAGTAAGCTGAGTGACGAACATTGGCCCGACCAGTGCCACCAGCTTGTGCGACACGGTGACGACTGGGAAGTGCTTAATCGGATTGACCTGCGGCTCGACCAGCAGCGTGAACACGAACAGGATCACATAGGAGACGAAGAACCAGCCGGTGCCCGCCACCAGTTTCATCGCCCTGGAGGCCCGCTGATCGCCGACGCGAAACCGCAGCCACTCGTCAACGGTGTACATCACACGCTCCAGCCCCACCATCAGCGTGTGAAAGGCATCCATGATCAACTGGAACAGCGCGGCAAACACCCTCATCCGCAACTCGTACCAGACGCGGCCCAGCAGGTCGGTCAGCCATTCGTCCACAAACCGACCGATCGGCGAGTTAAGCGCCAGCGCCATCAGAAAAAACACGTCCAGCATCGTCCGCTGGCTCCAGCGATAACCAAAGCACCACGGGACCAGCGAGATAAACAAGGTCAGCAGCAGCGGCCGGACGACGTAACTCCCCAGTGCCGCGTAGGCAGCACTATGCAAAATCCTCTGTACCAGCGGCGAATGCAGTACACCGGCCGGCAGATCAACCACCACCCGGCGCAACGCGTGCCAGCCGTGCCACAGCATATCGCGGCACCAGGCCCGAAACGGCGGGTGGTGTATCAACAATAGAATCCATATACCTGTCAGCAGCACAACGGCCCACAGTGCCCACCACGAGCCGGCGATCGGATAGTGTTCCCGCAGAGCCAGCGTAGCATCTGGCACCGGCGCTTGATCGGAGGCCGCTTTGCCGAACATTAACCTGGCAATTTCATAACGGATAAAAAACAGCACCAAGAATGCGCCGCCGAAAGGAATTGCCACGTATTGTGTCAGAAATCGCCCCACGCGCGTGCCAAAGGCCACCGAACTCAAACGCTGCGGCCAGCGAAGGTACACCGTGCCGGGCCGATAGACGCCGTCGAGCACTTCGCCCAATTTGCGGTCGACGCGCAGCAGGCGATCGCCGTGGGCCAACTCCCCCACACCCGCGAGATCGGGCAGCTTCAGATCGTTCTTCGAGAGCGAGTCGCGCACGTCCCCCATGTTCAAGTAGCCATGGTCAACGATCCGATCGAGCAGCTCTTCCACCAGCTTGTGGCGGGCGACCTGTTCGGGGACGTCGTGCGGCAGCAAGTCAACGTCGTCGAGCGCCTGCACGATCCGCGGTCGCATGCGATCTCGCAAGCGAAGCTCAACTCGGACCAGCGCCGCGGCGGTCAGCGCCGATAGCCGCTCGCGAACGGCGGGCAGCACGTCGGCTCGGCCCAAACGTCGCTGGGCGGTGCGCAGATGCTTGACGATCAACACCTCGCGCAGCAATGGAAGCGGCCGCTGCACGCCGCGCCGCCCTCGGCTGCGCAGCCATTCGATCAGATCGAGCTTGAAGACACCCCGCTCCTGCTCGATGCACGCTTTTTGCAGGTCGTACAGCAGCCGCGCCTCGACCGACCAGACGCCCGCCGCGGCCGGCTCCAGCAGGGCCACCAGGGCGCCGTTGAACTGAGCCCGTTCGTCGTCCGTCAGCGCCAGGGCCTGCTTCAGCCGCGAGGCCAACAGGTCCATGTCGTGGTCGGCCGCGCGGTGCAACTCGATCGCTCGGTGCGGCGCCGCCATGGCGGCCGCGCGAGTCTTGAGTATCGCCGACTTCACGGCATTGCCTACGGCCGCCGCCCGGTCGGCGCGGGCAATCATCTTCTCGCTGCGCCCCGGCGACGGCATCGCCTCGGGCGATGCCGCATGGCCGCTGGCGGCGGGGATGGTTTCAGGCCCGTCCGCCTCGTCGCGCTCGTAGGCCGAGATCTCGGCGGGGCGGCTCAGCTCAAACAGCTTCGCGTGCGACACGTCGGCGCTGACCATCCGCTCGATCGCCTGCCAATCGCGGATCGCCGGAAAATAATGGGGCAGATCGTGCGCGGCAAAATAGTGCAGCTCCAGATAGACGGCAACGAACTCGACGTACGTTTCCAGGTCGGTCGGCTTCGGGAACAGGTATTCGTCCTTGAGCAGGATGGACCGCGCTTCGGCAAACTCGATCTCGCCGATCTGCAGCCGCCGCTGCGCCGCCAACTCGGCCGGGCTTAAGTGCACGGCGATGCGGCGATCCAGCTCCACATGCACCTGGGCATGAAACAGCAGCCGCCAGTAGCGGCGCAGCACATCATCCACGTCGGCGGCGTCGGCGTTTTCATCTTCCGCGTGCCGGGCGAGCAGAATGGCGGTCTGTGGCAAGTCGGCGCCCGGCGGGAGATCCAGCTCCGAGCGATCGACATAGGCCAGCAGCCGATCGCGATCGATCGTGTAGCAATTGCGATGGGGGACGAACAGACCCAAGCCGGCCAACCGCCGATCCATCCGGATCACGCGGCGCATGATCCGCGGCTCGACCAACAGCGCCGCCGGCTCAATGCGGCGCAGCGTCTGCCGCAACGCGGCGGGCGCGATCGCGGCGGAAGACAATACCGTGGATGTGGTGGCCATGGAAATGGACGCCGTGGAGCCAGATTTTACGTGGGGTGGGGGGCGGTTTAGAACCGCCGGCAGGCTGTCGTTGAGAGCCACCGGCTACTCCCTAAAGAGTAGGTCGCCCCCGGCGCCCCGGAAAGCCCCAGGTTTTCCGGGGGAAAAGGGGGTGCGGAGGCGGGGCCGGGGGAGGAAACACGTTGTCCTGGGGCGAGCAGCTACTAGTACTCTGTACTGAGTACTCAGTACTCTTCTTTGAGATTCGTTAAGCCGCAGGCACCCCATGTGTCGATCTACTTTCCCGCTTTGCCCGCCGCCGGGTCGCGCACGAACGATATCACGTCCGCCAGATCCTGCTCGCTCATGTCGCGCTCCAAACCTTCGGGCATCAGCGACTTGCTGGTGCTTTCCAGCGATTCGAGTTCGTTGCGGCGCAGCACCTGCGGGTTGCCGTCGGGGCCGAGCAGGGTGATGCTGGTACCGGTGTCGGACTTCATGATGCCGGAAATCACGCGGCCGTCCTGCGTCGTGGCCAGATAGACGACAAACCGCGACTCGACTGCCCGATTGGGGTCGAGGATCGATGTGAGGATATTCTCGGGCGACTTGTCGGTCAGCGCCGCCAGATCGGCTCCGATCACTCGCCCCACGCCCGCGAGTTGATGACAGGCGGCGCAGCGCTGCGTGAACACCGCCAAGCCGCGCGTGGGGTTGGCGGGGCGGGACAGGACGGGGTGATAACGCTCGACGACTTTCGCGCGATCAGTGTTGCCCGACTGCTTCAATATTTCCGCCGCGCGCTTTCGCAGCGCGCCGTTCTTGAGCGTGAGCAACCGCTGGCGTGATGCGGCATCGAGGTCGCCCGCCGGTACCGTTTTGTCCGCCACGCGATCCAGCAATGTCGCTTGCCAGGAGTCGCGGCTAAGCACCGTCGACAGAACTGCTTCACGGCACGCCGGGCCAAAACCTTTCCAGGGGGCCAGCAGCAGCGCGGCGACTTCCGGCTCGGACTGGCGGGCGAGCCGTTCGATTGCCGCCAATTGCAATTCGGGGGGCGTCTGCGGGACCAACAGTGCGCCGAGTGATCGGATTTCTTCGGCCCGCTGATCGGGCCGACGGGCGGCGAGCTTCACCGCTTCGATCCGCGTCGTCACCGGTGCCTGCGGATCCGACCAGATCGCGCGGGCCGAATCGAGCATCGCGACGGCGCGGGGCATCAGCACGTCAATCGTTCCCCGCGGCGCGGCCAGCTTCTCCAGCGACTTATGCCGCTCTTCCAGCACATCGAGCACGACGGCCAATACGCGGATCTGACGAGCCTGCTCCGCGGCCGGCAGATTCAGAACGGCCAGAGTCGCGCTCGTTAAATTCGCATCGGCCCCCAAGGCTGCCGCAGTGCGGCACGTTTGCGCAAGCAATTCCACATCGACCATCGACTGATCGTGGGCCTCCGTCAAACCGGCGAGTAGCTCCCCGACGTTGTTTCGCGTGATCGAACTGAGCACCGCTTCATTAAAATACAAATCACCGGGGCGCGACATTGCGATCTTGGCCAGCGCCGCGCCGGTGCCCGGCTGGTCCCACTCGCCGAGCGAGCAGGCCAGCTGCAACCGGACCCTGAGGTCGGGGTCGTCGGCCAGACGGATCGCGGCGGGCACCAATTCCGGCGCGTCGGCCGCGCGAGATTCACAAAGCCGCACCGCCTGCCGCCGCACGCCGGGCACGGAATCGGCCAGTGCGTGCAAAAGTACTGTCGGCTGCAAGGCGTCCAGCCCATCGAGCGTGCAGATCGCGTGCATTCGGGCCAGCGGGTTACCACTGTCGGCGGCAAGTTTTTCGAGCGGACCAACCGCCGCTTTGTCGCCGCGCCACACCAGCATCTGCTGCACCATGTCTCGCTGCCAGCCATTGGGGCTATCGAGCGCCGCGACCAGTTCCACGAGCGAAAGCTTGTCCAGCCGTGGAATCGGCCGCGGCTTCTTGCCGACGGGAAAGACGCGATAGATGCGCCCCTGCGTGGCGCCGTCGCGATAGTATGGCGATAGCTCGCGCTGCCCTTCGGCCGGCAGCCATTGCGGATGCTCGATCACGCGGCGATACATGTCGACGACCCACAGCGCTCCGTCAGGCCCCGTGCGGGCCATCACCGGCCGGCACCAGCCATCCTCCGAGGCGATAAACTCGCTGGTTGCTTCATCGGCAGGCCGGTGAGCGGCGAACGCCACGCCGTCATCCGTGACCAATTCATGATGCACCAGATTGTGCGCCGGCTCGCAAATAAAAGCGTGCAACCCGCTCTCGCGTGGATACAACAACTCATCGCGGTAAATAATCGACTGGCAGGCCGACGTAAAATGCCCCGCCTCCTGAAAATTGTGATACCGCTTGTCCGGTGGACGCATCGGGTACACCTTCGGATTCGCCGGGCGAACCGTCTGGCGGATCGGCGTGACCACCGCCACATGTGGGTTGCGGCGAAGGTAGCGATCGGCCAGCACATAGTGCCACATCGGATAGCTGTTGTTCACGCCGAACCAGTCTCCCCAGTCCCCTTGATTGCGGCCGAATTGCGTCGGCCCGCTTTCGGGCTCCATCGCGCCGCTATCGGGGCGAATCCGAAGGTCGCGCGTGCCCATGTCGAGCTTCGCGCCGGTCTTAAGCGACGTGACATTGCCGCCGCTCCAGCCGTTGGCGCAATACAGCCAGTTGTCGAGGCCGTAATTCGGCCCGTTGACGCGCAACTGCGGGTTGCCTTCTTTGAAGCCGCGGTACAGCACCGTTCGCTCGTCCGCTTTTCCGTCGCCATCGCGATCGGCGGCGAAGACAATCTCCGGCGCGGCGGTCACCAACACGCCGTTGCGCCACGGGAGCAACCCGGTGGGCATGTTGACGTGATCGAGGAACACGGTGGAGCGGTCGTACTTGCCGTCGCCGTCCGTGTCTTCCAGCACGCGGATCCGCCCGCCGGGGCGGCCCTGGTTTTCCTCGCCCAAGGGATAGTCGGCCATTTCCGCTACCCAAAGTCGGCCGTCAGGCCCCCAGGCAATCGCCACCGGGTCCATCACCATCGGCTCGGCCGCGACCAGCTCGACTTGAAAGCCGGGGTGGACATGGAGTTTCGCCAGCGATTGGGCCGGCGTGAGGTCGGAGACGCCAGGGGGAGGGAGCGTTGATTTTTTAGGAGGCGGCGCGGCCGGTTCGGGCGTGAATCCGGCCGCTTGAAAATGGGCCGCAACTTCGGCCGGTTTGAGCGTGCGAGTGTAAATCGCCACCTCGTCAAGCTTCCCTTCGAAGTTCGCGAAATTGTCGTTCCGTCCGCCGATGAAAACCTGCTCCGCCGTGCTGCCGGCGCCTTCCGTGACGGCTCCGACAATCTCAGGCGTCTCGCGGCCGTCGAGATAAACGCGCACTTGCTCGCCGTCGCGGACCATCGCCACATGGTGCCAGGTGCGCGGCACCAGCGGCGTAGTGCCCACGAGGGTTTGATTTGAACCGTTGCCATTGAAGAAAAACAGGCAACCTCGCGCACCGGGGTGAAACGTCCCCATGATCCCCAGGTGATCCCCTGGCGCATCGATCCGCCCCTCTGGCCCTCGCGAAAAGAAATAGCCGGTGATCGGCCGGGCGTCGTTAGGCAATCCGTTCCAGAACCAGAGTTCCACGCTGTACGATTTGCCGACTCCGGGCACCGCGCCGCGCACTCGCCCACCGGCGAAATGCGCCGCTCGATTGGCGCGCTCGCCTGTTATTAGTCCCCGCCCCGCGGGCCCGTCGAGGTAGAGCGCTGCGCCCGGCTCATACATCGCCGACGACCCGCCGACCGCGTCGCGGGCCTCGGGCGACGTGATGTCCCCCAAACGCCAATACGCCGCCGGCATTGCGGCCAGCACCGCGCGGGCATAAGCACTCACCGGATCGACCATCTTCCGCCGCGGCTTGCCGGACACCTCCTCCAACATCGAGAGCAACGCTTCGAGTATCTTGGGCTCGGCCTGTTCCTCCAAACCCGCGCTGCGGGCAGGCCACGTCGTGTAACCTCCCAGCCGATGCTGCTCGGGGGGCGGGATGTAGCCGAACGCGCCGTTGGCCAGCTCAATATTAAGTGTCGTCGGCAGCGGGCTTTGAGACTTGAGCTTCAAGCCGCTGATGGCGAACACCTCGTCGGGCCAGGCGGCAATGCCCAACTCGCCGATGCGGATCGCCTGGAGCTTGATATCCACCGCAGGCACGTCGTGCAGATGAATCGCCTCCTGGGCGTACACCTCCTGGATCGTGGCGGGGATCGTGCGAGATCCCATCTTCTTGATGATCGCCTGGGCCCAGGCCAGTCTCTCGGCGTCGGGGACGCGGCGACGCACGTTAAGTGTCCGCTCGGTCATTGCCAGATCGAGGCCGTCGCGGAATTGAATGTTGCCGTACGCCTTCAGCGCGATCTCTGCCAGATGGTCGGCGTATTGATTGAGCGTGATCGACGACTTTGGACGGCCATAGTCCATCCACATCTGATCGCCGCTGGTTCCTTGCGCGAAGATGCAGACGGGCGGAGCAGGTTTTTCCGTTGCTGTTTGACTCTGGCCAATCCCAGCCGAAAGCTGCTCGGCAAATCGCCCTGCGTAATCGGCCGATACAGCCTGCGCGCCAAAATAGTGCTGCGAAA
>JAIOQB010000427.1 GCA_021413585.1 Planctomycetia bacterium | reverse complement strand
GGCTGCAACATCGGCAAGAGTTCGCCGGTGCTGGTGGGCAACCGGGTCATCGCCGTGGACGACCGGGGTCGGATGATCGTCTGCGACGCCGACACAGGGCACGAGATTACCCGCAAGAATCTGGGCACTTCCATGCGCTCGACCCCGCTGGTGGCCGACGGCAAAATCTACGCCTGCACGACCGAAGGCCGCTGGTGGACGCTGAAACTCGTCGGCGACAAGATCAAGGAAGTGCAAAAACTCCGTTTGCCGCCGCACGATGAATGCTACGGCTCGCCCATCGTCTCCCATGGGCGGATTTATCTGCCGACGTCAGAGGCGATGTATTGCATCGAAGACACGGCGCAGAAGCATGGCGTGGCGCTGATGGCGCTAACGCCGGCGGAGCAAGTTGGGCTGCCCGGACCGCACCATGTGCAAGTCGTGCCGGCCGAAGTGTTGCTGGCCACTGGTGCCAAGCAGAAGTTCTCGCTCAATTTCTTCGACGGCGGCGGGCGACCGATTAAGGCTCCCGCCACCGCGGCCAAGTTCACTCTGGAAGGCCCCGGCGAGATCGACGAGCAGGGGAACTACAGCGCACCGACCGGCTCGACCCACACTTCGACAACGGTTCGCGTCAAGGTTGGCGAACTGAAGGGGATGGCCCGCGTCCGCATCGTCCCGCCGCTGCCCTGGAAGTTCGACTTCTCCGGCGGCGAGGTGCCGATCACCTGGGTCGCCTGCCGCTATCGGCACATCATCCGAGACGTCGATGGCAAGAAGGTGATGGTCAAGATTACCACGATCCCCAAGGGGACGCGGTCGCAAGGTTGGCTCGGCCCGGTCGATCTGCACGACTACACCGTGCAGGCCGACGTCCGCGGCGCGGCGACCGATGGCCGGATGCCCGACATTGGTTTGATCGCCCAGCGTTACACGGTCGATCTGATGGGGGCCGCGCAAAAGTTGCAGATCCGCACCTGGCCGCCGATGCTCGAAAAGCGGATGGGTAAGACGATCGACTTCGCCTGGCAGCCGAACCTTTGGTACACGCTCAAAGTGCGGGTCAGCAACGTCGGCGATAAGGCTGTGGTGCAGGCCAAGGTCTGGCCGCACGGTCAAGCGGAACCGGCCGCCTGGACCATCGAAGCGGACGACGAAGCCCCCAACCGCAACGGATCCCCCGGCCTGTACGGCAACGCCACCAACGCCGAGATCTTTTACGACAACCTGACGGTGACGCCGAATCCCTCAACTAACTGAACATTCCAAGGCGGGTGCCTGGTGCAACGCCCCAGCCGCGTCGAACCAACAACCTCTGGGGCGTTGCCCCAGGCACCCAGCGATAGCTTAAATCAGGAGTCTCCTACGATGTCGATGAAATTGTCCGCCAGCGCGGGGCTTCTGTTGGGGCTGTATTTCGCCACTTGCTGTGCCGCCGCCGAATCTACGGCGCCCCAAGTCGCCCGGGCCGATGCCGCTGCGGCCGACGCCACGACGCGTGAGTGGGCCCAGTGGGGCGGCTCTTCGCAGCGGAACAACACGCCCGTTGGGCATCATATTCCGATCACCTGGAACGTCGGCGCGTTTGAAGGAAACCCGCCGCGCTGGAATCCTGCCACGGCGCAAAACATTAAATGGGTCGCCCAGCTCGGCTCGCAAAGCTACGGCAACCCTGTGGTGGCGGACGGCAAGGTATTTGTCGGCACGAACAACCAGGGAGGCTGGCTGAAGCGGTATCCGCCGAGCGTTGACCTGGGCTGCCTGCTGTGCTTCAACGCGGCCGACGGAAAATTCCTGTGGCAGCATTCCAGCGAAAAGCTCCCCACCGGCCGCGTCCACGACTGGCCGATGCAGGGGATTTGCTCGACGCCGCTCGTCGAAGGAAAACGCCTGTGGTTCGTCACCAGCCGTGGCGAAGTCCGCTGCCTCGACACCGAAGGCTTTCACGATGGCGTGAACAACGGCCCCTACAAGCTGGAAAAGTCCGAAGACAAAAGGGAAGCCGACGTCATCTGGGTGCTCGACATGATGAAGCAGCTTGGCGTCTCGCAGCACAACATGGCGGCGTGCAGCGTCACCACCGTCGGCGATCTGCTGCTGGTCAACACGGGCAACGGCGTCGACGAATCGCACATCGTAATCCCGGCCCCCAACGCGCCCACGTTCATCGTGGTCGACAAGAACACGGGCAAAGTGCTGTGGACCGACAAGTCGCCCGGGTTGAACATTCTGCACGGCCAGTGGTCTTCGCCCGCGTACGCCGTGCTGGGCGGCGTGCCGCAGATGATCTTCGGCGGCGGCGACGGCTGGTTGTATAGCTTCAAGCTGCTCGACGCATCGGGACATTCGGAATTGCTGTGGAAGTTCGACTGCAATCCCAAGGAATCAAAATACATTCTGGGCGGCCGCAGCACGCGCAATCACATCATCGGCACGCCGGTGATCTACGACGGCAAGGTATATGTAGCCGTCGGCGAAGACCCCGAGCATGGCGAGGGGGACGGCCACCTGTGGTGCATCGACCCCACGAAACGCGGCGACGTCAGCCCGCAACTGGCGTACAAGGTGGGCGACTTGACGCACCCCATTCCGCATCGTCGCGAGCAGGCGGTGATCGCGGAGAAGGGGGAGGTTGCCCGCGACAATCCCAACTCGGCCGCGGTGTGGCACTTTAGCCAGTTCGACACTAACGGCGACGGCAAGATCGACCACGACGAAAAGATGCACCGCACGATCGGCTCGGTGGCGATCAAGGATGGCCTGCTGTTCATCGCCGACTTCAGCGGCATCTTCCATTGCCTCGACCCGCAGACGGGCAAGGCGTTCTGGAGCTACGACATGATGTCGCAATGCTGGGGCTCGCCGCTGATTGTCGACGGCCACGTGTACATCGGCAACGAAGATGGCGACGTGTTCGTGTTCGGCCTGTCGAGCGATCGCAGCAAGGCGATGAAGAAGATCGACGGCGAATGGAAGGCGCTCAACGCCACGGTGGACAAAGACGGCAACGCCACCGTGCCGAACATGGGCTCGTCCGTCTACAGCACCCCGATCGTGGCGGATAACGTGCTGTATATTACGAACAAGTCGTATTTGTTTGCGATCGCGTTTCCTAAGGAAAAATCCCAATGACCAAATCCCAATGACCAATAGGCCACCACACGCTTGCGCGTCCTTGGTCCTTGGGATTTGGACATTGGTCATTCGCCCCATCTAACGCCAGACCTCCTCTAAAGGTGCGAAGTGCCTAAGCGCGTTCTCGACGTCGGCCAGTGCGGCCCCGATCACGCGCCGATTCGGCGCATGATCGAAGGC
>JAIOQB010000017.1 GCA_021413585.1 Planctomycetia bacterium | reverse complement strand
GCCTTAATATGCGGGTGCGGGTCGTAGCCGGTCAGCGTGATATCATCAAAATCGAAATCGAAAATCGACCGCACCGCCGGATTGAGCGTCAGCTTTGGCAGTGGGCGTGGGTCGCGACTGAGTTGCAGCCGGGCTTCGCTTAAGTGGTTGTTGTACAGATGCGCGTCGCCGAACGTGTGGATGAACTCGCCGGGGGCCAAGTCGGTCGCTTGGGCCACCATCATCGTCAGCAGGGCGTACGAGGCGATGTTGAACGGCACGCCAAGGAACACGTCGGCACTGCGCTGATACATCTGGCACGACAGCCGGCCGTCGTTGACGTAGAACTGAAACAGCAGGTGACACGGCGCCAGCGCCATCCGCGGCACGTCGGCCACGTTCCAGGCCGACACGATCAACCGCCGCGAGTCCGGATCTTTGCGGATCCGGTCGATAACCTCCGAGATTTGGTCGATGTGCCGGCCGTCCGGCGCGGGCCATGATCGCCATTGATAGCCATACACCGGCCCCAACTCGCCATCCGCGCCGGCCCATTCGTCCCAGATCGACACGCCGTGGTCGTGCAGGTAGCCGACGTTCGTTTCGCCGCGCAGGAACCATAGCAGCTCGTACACGATCGACCGCAGATGCACCTTCTTCGTCGTCACCAGCGGAAAACCGTCGGCCAGGTCGAACCGCATCTGGTGCCCGAACACGCTGAGCGTGCCCGTGCCGGTGCGATCGGCTTTTGGCCGGCCGTGATCGAGAATGTGCTGGAGGAGGTGGAGGTATTGTTGCATGGCGGGGAAGGCTGTCGGCTGTCAGCTATCGGCTGTCAGCTTTTACTCTCATGGTTGTTGGGCGTTTTCAAATTCTTGCTGATAGCCGATAGCCGATAGCTGATAGCCTGTTTTCACCCCCCCTTCGCCAGTAATTCTTCAACAAGCTTCGCCACCAACTCCGGCTTGTTCTGCTTTTGCAGGTGCTCGATGCGGTCGGGCTTGATTTCCAGCTTCACCAGGGCGGCGGTGACTTGCTTCCACACTTTTTCGCGGGCCTTGCCCTCGGCCAAGTACAGCTCGGTCACCAGCTCGCTGAGCCGCTGCAGGCCGATCGCCTCGCGGTTTTGGTAGTAGTTCTTGATGATGTTCTGCTGAAACTTGCTGTGCTTCGCCATGCGATCCGTCCTGAAGGGGTGGCAATAGAATGAGGTACATCCGTGTCGATTGGAATCAGCGATTCGGCGGCCCTCAGCGCAACGCCCAATTGCCGCCGACCGAAGGCCAGTAAAACCTATTCGATCCCCGCCCGCCGGGCAAGCCTTGGCGCCGCAGCCGCCTTGCCGCCGAGTCTGATTGACGCGGATTTTGTGGGGCCGTAGGCCTGCCCCCCGACTCTCCCTTCGCGCGGCCCGGCGGTTTGACTAAATTATGTGGTTGAATGCGGCGGCGGCAGCGATGCCGCCGAACGCCTGTTTACTCCCCAGCCAATCCTCCCGCGGCCCGCACCATGCCCACCGTCAAGTTCATCAACGAGAAGAAAGAGATCGAAGTCCCCGTCGGGACGAAGATTCGCCAGGCCGCGGCGATGGCCGGCGTGAACGTCTACCAGGGGATCAACGGTTTTGGGGCGTCGATCAACAAGATACTCAATTGCCACGGG
>JAIOQB010000460.1 GCA_021413585.1 Planctomycetia bacterium | reverse complement strand
TATTCGCGCTACCGCGGCGCCACGACGATGACCCCCAACCGCAACGAAGCCGAATGCGCCAGCGGAGTGAAGATCAACCGGCCGGAAGACGCGTTCGAGGCGGGCCGCCGGCTGTGCGTTCAGGCGGAGCTGGAAATGGCGATTGTCACGCTTGATCGGGACGGCATGGCACTGGTCCGCCCCGACGGATTCGCCGAAGTGTTTCCGACGCGGCCCAGGGCGGTGTATGACATTACTGGCGCCGGGGACATGGTCCTCTCGACCATTGCCGTTGCCCTGGCGGCGCAGCTGGAGCCGGCGGTGGCGGTGCGGTTGGCGAATGTCGCCGGAGGGTTGGAAGTCGAGCACGTCGGCGCGGTGCCGATCCGTCGCGAAGACATGCGGGCGTATCTGCTGGCCGAGCGCCAGCCGGCGGCGGCCAAGTGCCTGCCGGCCGAAGCGCTCGTGCGTCATGTCGAGGCGTGCCGTGCCCGAGGGCAGCGGATCGTGTTCACCAACGGCTGCTTCGACCTGCTGCACGTCGGCCATGTGACGTACCTGCAGCAAGCGGCCGAGCTAGGCGATGTGCTGGTGATCGGCCTGAATAGCGACCGAAGCGTGCGCGAGCTGAAAGGCCCGCGCCGCCCCGTGATCGACCAGCACAATCGGGCGGCCATGCTGGCGGCGCTGTCGTGCGTTGACTATGTGACCGTGTTCGACGAAGCGACCCCGGCATTGCTAGTCGATAAATTGCGCCCCGACGTGCTGGCCAAAGGAGGCGACTACCAGCCGGCCGACGTGATCGGCGGCGACCTGGTAGAAGCCCGCGGCGGCCGGGTGGTGATCCTGCCCCTGGTCCCGGGGGTGTCGACGACGCAGATTCTGAAGGCGGCGGCGGCGTGACCGATTGGCGATTTGCGAATGTTGATTGGCGAATGGGGAGGGCCAGTGGGGCGGTGAACTATAAGTAGCGAGCCGCGAGCTATGAGCTTCGTTTTGCCGGAGCTTCACCCTTCACACCCGCTTTCGCCCCATTTTCCAGGGAATCCTCTCCCCTCCAAAAACGTCTATAATGGAGGTGGCGTTGCGCGCTCGGTTGGGGCGCGCCCGGGTTCCAGGAATTCTGGCTATGGCAACAGGCACGACGCAGCAGCTTGAATCGATGCCGGATGCCATGCGCCCGAGCGACGATTTGATCGAAGAGCACATTGCCCGCACGCGGGGGTATGTCGCCGCTTGCGACGTGGCCGGGTCGCTCGTCACGCTCTTCGCCTTCGGCCTGGGCTACCTGCTGCTGATGGCGGTGGCCGATCATTGGCTGTTCTTTGGCGGAATGGGGGGCTGGGGGCGTGCGGTGGCGTGGCTAGTGCTCGTGCTCGCCGGCTGCGGCTATGCGGCCTGGACGCTGGTGCCGTTCTGCTTGCGCAAGATCAGCCCGCTGTATGCCGCCGCCGCGCTAGAAAAAGCGCAGCCGACGCTCAAGAACAGCCTGGTCAATTTCATTCTGCTCAAGGGGCATCGGGCCGGCACCGCCGACGCCGTGTTCCGTGGGCTCTCGCTGCAAACCGCGGCCGGCCTGGTCGACTTGCCGGTCGAAGCGGCGGTGGATCGCCGCCGTCTGCTCCGCGCCAGCTATGTGCTGATCGGGCTGTTGGTTTTGGCGGCGGGATACCTGGTGATCTCGCCCAAGAATCCGTTGACCGCCGCCGCCCGCGTGCTGGTGCCGTGGGCAGACATCGCCGCGTCCACGCGGGTGCGGATCGAAAAGATTCAACCGGGCGACGGCGACGCGTATCGTGGCGAGCCGCTAACCGTGTCGGCCGAAGTGCGAGGGCTGCGCGATCGCGAGCCGGTGACGCTGCACTTCTCTACGGTTGACGGCCAGGTGGAAGACCAGACCGTGGTGATGTATCCCAAGGAGGGCGAGCTGGTCTACAGTTGCCAGTTGCCCCCGGAGTCGGGCGGGATGCAGCGCGATCTGGTGTACACGATCCGCGCGGGGGACGCCCGCTCGCGGCCGTTTCATATTCGCGTCATCCCCGCGCCGGTGATTCAAATCGCGAAGATCGAATACCGCTACCCTGAATACACGCGAATGCCGCCCCAAGTTGTCGAACGGCTGGGAGACATCAAGGCGATTGAAGGGACCTCGGTGGTGATTCACGCCCAGGCGAGCCAGCCGATTCAGACCGCCAGCATCGAGCTGTCCGGCGCACGCAGTCAGGCCCGGTCGATGGAAACCCGCGGCGAATTGGCCGCCAGGGTGGCGCTGCCGCTGCGGCTGGTGCGCAATAGGTCGGGTTTTGAGCCGGAGTTCAACAGCTATCGGCTGCGGGTGACCAACGAGCGGGGCGACCGCAACCGCGACACGGTGAGCTACCGCATCGAAGTCACCCCCGATCTGGGGCCGCAGGTGGAAATTCTCGCTCCGCAAGAACGCGAGTTGAAGCTGCCGGCCGACGGCGAACTGCCGATCGAAGTGCGCGGGCGCGACGCGGATTTTGAACTGTCCGATCTGCGCGTGCAGGCCAAGTGCGGCGACCGCAAGGTGTGCGACGAGCCGCTGCTGGACCGCAAGCGCGACCCGCTGCCGTGGAACAAAACGTATCGGCTGGAGATGCGCTTCCGCCCTGCGAAGTATCAACTTAAGCCCGGCGACGTGGTGCAACTGCGGGCAATCGCGCTGGACAACAAGACGCCGCAGCCGAACCGGGCGGAGACGGGCGAGTATCGGATCGTGATCACCGAGCCGGAAAATCCGCCGGGGGAAAAAGGTGAGAAGGGTGAGAACGGTGCGAAGGGTGAGAAGGGGGACGCGCAAGGCGACAAGAGCGACAAGGGAATGAAGGGCGGCAAGAACGACAAGGGGGAAAAGGGAGACAAGGGGCAGAACGACAAGAGCGGCAAGGGGGAGGATCAAAAGGGGGACGGCGACTCGAAGGACTCGAAGAGCGAAAAAGATTCCAAGGGGGAAAAGGGATCGAAGGGGGGCAAGGGGCAAGGAGGTTCGGGATCGAAGAAAGATTCCAAAGATCAAAAAGGCAAGTCCGACTCCGGCGAGGGGGGAAGCGGCGGCGAGTCGGGCGATGACAAAGCAGATCAAAAGTCCGATCCGAAGCAGGGAGATAAATCGAAGGGAGGCAAAGGCTCCTCGGGAGGCAAGTCGGGAGAGAAGGGCGACAAATCAGACGGCAAGTCGGATGGCAAATCCGATGACATGTCGGACGGTAAGTCCGACGATATGTCGGGCGGCGACTCGTCGAGCGGTGGAAAAACCGGTTCCAAAGGAAGCCGCGGATCAAAGTCAGGTCAGTCCAAGGGAGACGATCAACTAGCCCAGCGCGACCAGGAACCCAGCGAACCGGCTCAAAGCGACGGCGACGCCGTGCAGGATATTTTGGACCATCGGAAAGAGAAGGAAGGGAAGACGCCGCAGGATAATGCGGGCGACAAACAGCCAGCGGGTGAGAAGCCGTCGCAG
>JAIOQB010000459.1 GCA_021413585.1 Planctomycetia bacterium | reverse complement strand
TAAAGCGATGCGGGTCACGGCGCGCTTCCCTGCGGGGCGCGGCTAAACGAGTTTCCTGGCGCATTTGTCTATGGTGCCTCGCGCCGCTTACGTGCATGTTCCGTTTTGTGCGCACCGTTGCGGCTATTGCAATTTCACGCTCGTGGCCGGGCGCGATGATCTGATCGAGCCGTATCTCGCGGCGCTACAGCGCGAGCTGTCGGTGATCGACCCGCCCTGCGAGGTCGATACGCTGTTCTTCGGCGGCGGCACCCCGACGCAGTTGCCGCCCGAGCAGCTCACGCGGCTATTTGAACTCGTGTTGGCTCGATTCCCGCTGGCCGCGGGAGCCGAGGTGAGTGTTGAGGCGAACCCGGCCGACGTGGACGCCGCACGGCTCGACGTGCTTTCGCATTTCGGCGTTACGCGGTTGAGCATTGGGGCCCAGTCGTTCGATGCGGCCAAGTTGGCGACGCTGGACCGAAATCATGTTCCGGCCGATATCGTGCGAGCCGTGGAATTGGCGCGCGGCCGCAAGTTGGCCGTGTCGCTCGATTTGATCTTTGCCGCCCCGGGCGAGACGCTCGCCGGTTGGCAGGCCGATCTGGTGGCCGCATTGGCCCTAGCCCCCGACCACATCTCGACCTATGGACTGACATTCGAGCAAGGGACCCAGTTCTACGGCCGCCGCGCGCGGGGCGAACTGCGCTCGGCGGATGACGAATTGGAACTGGCCATGTACGTGGCGGCCATCGAGCGATTGACCGCCGCGGGGTTCGAGCACTACGAAGTATCAAACTTCGCCCGGCCCGGTTGCCGCTGCCGGCACAACGAAGTGTATTGGACCGGCGGCAGCTTTCACGCGGTCGGCCCAGGGGCGGCCCGCTACATCGACGGCCGCCGCGAAGTGAACCACCGCAGCACGATCAACTACATTCGCCGCGTGCTGGATGGAGAATCGGCGGTGGCGGAGGTGGAACAGTTAGGCCCGGAGGATGCCGCCCGAGAGCGGCTTGTGTTTGGGCTGCGTCGGTTGGAAGGGATCGATCTGGCGGAGTTTCATCGCCAGACAGGGTTCGACGCGGAAAGCCTTGGCGGTGCCGAGCTGGCACACCATATCGCGGGACAACGGCTGGTGATTGAAGGTAATCGTCTGCGATTAACGCGCGAAGGATTGCTGGTCAGCGATGCCATCTGGCCGGACTTGCTACGCGAGTAAGATCGCCCATAGCCCCGGGCTCCGCCCGGGGGTTGCGCCACCAGTCAGGCACCGCATCGCAAGGCAGTCATTAGCCCGAAGCGCGGCAGGTGCCACTGCTGGCTTGCCCAGCAGTGCTGCTCTTGGCCAATTCTTAGCGGCTGAATCCCGTGAATCACTCCACTGGACAAGGCCATGGCTGACTAGTGCGGGCGCGGTTGCCAACCGTGAATCGACAGGCGAAGTAGTAAGGATTCTCAATTAGGCCACGGCTATGAAATGGCCAAGCTGCGGCACTGCCGGGCAAGCCGGGCAAGCCAGCAGTGGCACCCGATCACCTTTTCGATTCGTGCGTTGGTGGCGGGTTGGTGCTGCCACCCTCGGGCTCCGCGCGGCAGGCGGAACTTACTCGCCACGGAGTGGCCAAAAACGGCGATTGAAATTCTCGCGCGACCGAGGTAGTAATGTGTTCAGTATCAGACCGAGGCGTTGCGCCTCGTCGGGTGCGTGATTGGGGCGCTTGATTGGGAAAAAATATCGGTGCGCACGCTCGCGCGGCAACGGGTCGCTGTGGCGGGCTTGTATGGTCGACCAGCTTCGGCGGCCGAATGGACAAAGGTGCTCGGATGCAAACGAACAAAAAATCGT
Organism: Planctomycetia bacterium; assembly: GCA_021413585.1. GTDB lineage: Bacteria > Planctomycetota > Planctomycetia > Pirellulales > UBA7805 > JAIOPX01. The sequence continues at coordinate 7,194 of JAIOQB010000459.1, read as the reverse complement.
CCGCGATCGCCTTTTCGCATTGCACCCAGTGGTCGTGCGCACCGAGCAACGCCAAAGAGCGACACGAGTTACGTCGCAGAGCGGGCAAACGCAGCCAAAGTTGTTGATGCAAAAGTACGCAAAAGAATGCAAAAAAACGCCATAAAAACGCAAAGAATCGCCATGAAAACGCAAGACAATGCGCTAAAAAGGCAAGGATTTGCAATGAATTCGCAAGGGGGGCTATTTGGCGCGCGTCATGCAGCGCGCCCGATCACCCTTTCGATTCGTGCGGTGGGGGCGGGTTGGTGCTGCAACCCCCGGGCGGAGCCCGGGGCTATGCGCGCTTGTCATGCCGCGCGCCACTCGCGCCACACCAATTGCGGAAACGCGACGGCGTCGTGGGCATAGCGCTTCAGCAGGCGCCGTGGTTCCGAGGCGCAGCGGTGCAGCCACTCCAGCCCTAGCCCTCGCATCCAGCGCGGGGCTCGCGGTTTTTCTCCCGCCAGGAAGTCGATGGTGGCGCCGATGCATAGGGCCACCGGGGCGGCGATCTCGTGGCAGTGGCGATGCACCCACAGCTCTTGCTTGGGGGCACCGAGTCCGACGGCCACGACGTCGGGCTTGGCCGCTTTGATGCGGGCCAGAATCCGCTGGTTCTCTTCTGGCTGATGCTCGAAGCCCAACGGCGGGCTGTACGTGCCGACGACTTGCACGGCCGGCCAACGGCTGGCGATTTGCACCGCGGCCCGCGCGGCCACGCCGGGAGCGGCACCCAATAGAAACAATCGCAGTGGCGCGTTAGGTTGCGCGGAGGCCATTAGCGCCGGCAGCAGATCGGAGCCGGCCACTCGTTCCGGCAGCGGCCGGCCCAGCAGCCGCGAGGCCATCACCACCGGCTGGCCATCGGCCAGCACCAGGCCCGCTTCGGAGTAGGCCGCTTTCAAGCCCTCGTGCTGTTGCAGCATCACGGAGTGCTGCACGTTAGGCGTGACGACGTATTGGCAGCGTCCCTCGCGGTGGCTGATCCAGCCTTGAATCCGGGCGATCGCCTCGGTCATGCGCAGCGGGTCCATTGCGACGCCGAACAGCGACACGCGTTTGGGCGATTCGGATTTAGTGCAAAGGTCGGTCGGCACGGCTTGATCCTCAGCGAGGTCGGCCACAGACATTGGGACGAGAGACGAGAAAGGAGATGAGCATCTTTTGGCCATTGGCCGGTCGCATTTAAGCCTACACCTTGAAGCATACTCCCAATTTCCTCGGGAGGCCGCCGGTTGTGTCCCTGTCGCACGTCGATAATTCTCACCACGCGTCTACATTTGCAACACGTCGCGATAGACTTCGGCCAGGCCGCCGGCCATGCTCTCTTCGCTATAACACTCGCGGTGGCGGGCCACAGCGGAGTCGCTGAGTTGCTGCCAGTTCAACTCTCCGCGGATGACGCGGGCGATCTGGGCCGCCAGGTCGCCGCTGCGGGGCTCGCACAGCAGGCCGTCCACGTCGTGCCGGATGACGTCCATAATGCCGTCCACGCGGGTGCCGACCGGAGGCACGCCGGCCGACATCGCTTCCAGCACCACCATCGGCAGTCCTTCGGCCAGCAAGCTCGGCAACACCATCATGTCCATTTGGGTCAGCTCGCGATCCACGTGGCTGCTGAAGCCGATCCAATCGATGTGGTCGTGCAGGCCCAGGGCTTGAGCGCGGGCTTTGACCTCTGCTTCGTAGCCGCGGTCTTCAAAAGGCCCGACGGCACGCAGTCGCACGTTCAGGCCGGCGGCTCGCAGCTCGGCCAGGGCGGTGATGAGCATTTCGGTTCCCTTGCGCGGGCGGAACAGAGCGATCGTGCCCAGCGTCCAGGGATCGCCGGCGTTACGGTGGCGGCGAGCCAACTTCGAGGCGGGGACGCCGTTGGGGACCAGGGCGATCTTGTTGGCGGGGACTGACTGCCGGCCAAGGTACTCGACCGCGCTGGGAGAGACCGCGACGATTCGCTTCGCCGTCCCCAGGCTCAGCCGTTCGACAGCCGCCGCCGCCCTGCAACGCCAACGGCCGCCGACTTCCACGAGAGTCTGTCCGTGAACGTGATGCACCATCGGCACGCCGGCCAGACGCGCGGCCAGCGCGCCGATCAATGCCGTGCGCGGCGTGTGCGTATGCAGCAAGCGATAACCCTGGGCGCGAACGAGCGACGCGACGGCCATCGCCGGCCGCAGATCGAATCGTTGCCGCATCGGAAGATCGTACAGCGGGGCGTCCTGAGCGGCACGTCGCGAAGCAAACCGGTCGGGCTTCACGCAGACGTAGCCCACCTCAAAGCCAAAATCGGGCAGCCGCAGCCCTAGCAGATCCTGCACGCGCTCCGCGCCGGCATAGTGCTCGCCGTTGATCAGGTGCAGCACGCGAACCGGTTTTTGAGACTTGATGGGGGCGATCACCGGGTTAACTCCGACAAGGCATTTGCACAGGTGGCGTGTAAAAAGGGCTCCCTCACCCGGTATTATCCCGCGGGGTGAGGGAGCGAAGCGTTTGGATTGTTAATACGCCCCGCGGCAGGTCACCACGGTCAGCGGCGTCTTAAATAGTAGCACGAGGTCGGTCCACAGGTTCTGGTTGCGGACGTACCAGATGTCCATGCGAACCCAATCCTCGAAGCCGATATCGCTCCGTCCGCTGACTTGCCACAGGCAGGTCAAACCGGGACGGACTGAGAGGCGCTGCCGTTGCCAGAGTTCATACTTGGCCACCTCTTCGGCGATGGGCGGACGCGGGCCGACCAGCGACATGTGGCCGGCCAGCACGTTGAGCAACTGTGGCATCTCGTCGATGCTGGTCCGCCGCAGCAGGCGGCCGAACCGGGTAATGCGCGGGTCGCGGCGATTCTTGAAGATCGGACCTTGGTGTTCGTTCTTGACCAAGTGTTGCAACTGGGCCGCGTTGCGGCGCATCGTGCGGAACTTGAGCATCGGGAACAGCCGCCCCCCTTCGCCGACGCGCCGCTGGCAAAACAGCGGCCGGCCGCCGGTGGTGACGAGCAGGACCAGCAGCGCGGTGAGCATCAGCGGCGACAGCAGCACGATCAACACCAGCGCGCCGACGATATCGAGCAGCCGGCGGGCCACTCGGTAGCTGACGCTGCGGTTGCCTTGCGAAGCGACGATCGTTCGTCCACTGTGGATTTTCGCCAGGACCTCCGTGGGATTCTGGGTTGCGACCACGCGACGGGGCGTACTGCGGCGAGGGCGTGCGGTGCTCTCGCGACGACGAAGTTTCGACGGCACTAGTACCGCAGGCAGTGCCAGGGTCGTCGTCGTCGGCCAGGTTTCAGTTTGCGTGCTCATCAGGTGCTCACCGTGAAGTCGTGGGGACTGGCGCGAGTGGATCAGGCTTCTGGGCGGGAGTAAAGGCAAGAAGCGTGCCATGCTCCGCGGCTTCGCCCACCGGTTTGCGGCGAATGCGATAAGTGGCGTCAGGGTCGCGAATTAGAGCAGGAGTTGCAGAGGGAGAGGCGGCGGAACAGGGAGTCGTTTTGTCAGCCCATGTTGCTTGTCGGCAACATGGGTTGCGGCGGGCCATCGGCAGTCTTGATTTGCCGGCAGCGGCTCTAACTTGTGTGTTGAGCGAGCTGGCGGTGCCGGCACTGGCAAAGCCAGTGGCACACGGAAGAAGGCGAAAACCAGGGACGATGTTGCTGGTTCTGCCGATTTTGTGACTACTACTGCTACTACTTGGAGATCACCAAGCTCGATTCCGCCGGCACTGGCGACCGATTGGCGCGGATTGGCAACAGGCTCTTCGCCGGATGAAACCGAGCCGCCAGACCACTGCCAATGCCTGAGAGCAGGAAGAACATCATGTGAACCGGGTTCATGTGGCCCAACGGCTGGAATAGGGCATTCGGGATGTAGACCGCCACCACGCCCAGCATCAGCAGCCCATGCATGCGGACCCAGTCGGGCAACCCGCGATCGTTCCACAACCGCCACGCGTCGCGGGACCAGGCACCCAGCATCGCCAGCATTAGCACCAGGCCGATCAAGCCGGTCTCCACCAAAATGCTCAGCGGCAGATTGTGCAGCAATTGGCCACGGATCCCTTCCAGCCGCAGGTCTGTGCTGCGATCGGAGAGATACAACGGATGCTCGTGCGGGTATTGGCCAAAGCCAATGCCGAACAGCGGGTGATCCTGAAACATTTGCCACGATACGTAGGCGAACGATGCTCGCATGTACGTCGAGTCGCGCGTTTCCGCGGCCGAGCGTCCGGCGTCGAGGTTCATGAGCGTGTCCCACTCCAGCGTGGCGACGACCAGCGACACCGACAGCAGTCCGCCGACGAGCAGCAAGCTCAGCCGCCGCGGCAGTGTCAAACCCATCACCAACAACATAGCCAGTCCGGCCCCGATCCAGACGCAGCGCGTGTACGTGAAGAAAATGCCCACGAGCATCAACGCGGCCAGCGCCAACATGGCGATCCGCCCGCGGCCAGTCAGCCGTTCGCGGAGAATCCAGGTCGAAATCAGGCTGATTCCCAGCGTGAAACCCAGCACAATCGATTGCACCATCGGTCCGCGGGCACGTCCAAAATGCAGCCCAACCGTGGGATCGGCAATGTGCTTCGGGAATACGGCCCACCACTGGTGAGTCACTTCGGCAATCGCGGTCAGCGCCAGATAGACTCCCAGGCCGACGAAGAACAACTGCACCCAGCGAACATTCCGCTCGGTCAGCGGCGACTGGCGAACGATCCAGTACAGCACGAGCGGGCTGAGATACCCTACGACCAGGTGCCACGCCGGCGACGGTTGCCCCGGCACGCTCAGCCCCCAGTCGGCGGTGAACGTCCGGACGGTGAGCCAGCCGAGAAACGCCAGCGTGGCCACGTCGGCCATGCCCAGGGGCTTGGGATCGGTGCGCCCCACCAGCCGGTGAATCGCGTACGCGCCGGCCAGCAGCAGCAAGATCACGCGATCGAGCGTCAGCTCAACCGGACCGACGCGAGTATGGAAGAAGAAAAATCCCAGGCACGCGTTGACCGCCACAAACGCCAGGCAGCCGGCCATCAGCGAGCCGCGCACCATGTACACAGCCCCCCACACCAAGGCCGCGACGACCACCAAGGCGATGAGGAAGTCCATAAGTACTCGCGGCTAAAGTTTACAAGCTTAGAAGCACAGGTTTAGAAGCAATACTCGAAAGACCCGTTTAGCCGCGCCCCGCAGGGAAGCGAGTTTACAAGCGACTTCAATTCCAAGACGTTGCACGATGAGCCAACCGGGCCAACGCATCCTTGATCGAAATGCCGCCGACTTGCGGTGCGGCAACTCGACGGGGCTTGTTGGCGATGGCCCGTTCCGCATGGCCGTTGACGCGAGTCTCCACATTCGACGGCGACGGCACCGGCGGAACGCTTAACAACACTACGCCAAAACCGACGATCGCGCCCCCCAGGATTCCTCCCAGGGCAATCGAAGTCCGGCCCGGGCCGACCGGCGAGCTGCCGGTATCGGGTGTATCGATCTGGCTGATCAAGCTGGCGGAGCTGGCGGCGGTGCGGCCTGCCCGAGCGTCGGCCAGGTTCTCTTCCGCCACCTGCAGGTTCTGCTGGCGGTGCTGGATTTCGTCGAGCAGGTTGCTGTATTCGGCTCGCACGTTGGCCAGCGTGCCGAGCCGAGTTTGCACTCCAGCCAGTTGCTGCGACAGCGTATCGATGCGGGCCGAAACCAGCTTCAGGTCGACATCGATGCCGCTGATCGCCAGGCTCAGTTCATTCGTCAGGTTGTGGCGAATCTCCTCTTCGTTGGCCAGCGCGGCGAGTACCCGGGGATGATCGTCCGACATCGCACCCCGCAACTGCGAGGTTCGCAACTGGGAGTCGACCAGACCCTCCTTGAGCCGCTTCAGGGCCGGCTGCGATTCGAGCAACCGGTTCGGCGCGGCCAGCAGGTGGCCGGCGTCGTGGGTCGAGGCGACCAGCAGTTCACGCAGTGCTTGGTTGGTCCGCAAGCTCGTGCGGGCATCCCGCATTTCGTTTTCCAGCGTAATCAATTGAGCCCGCAGATCGCTGTTGCCGGACGGAGACTTTTCGAGGATCCGCAATTCGGACAGATCGGCACCCACCTGCGACTCGACCTTACCCAGCCGCTCGGTGACGTTGGCCAGTTCCCCCTTGGCACGCGAGACCGTATGGGCCAATTCCAAGGTCATGCTCTGGGCCCGCTGATCACGCAGCTTTTGATACTGGGTTTGCAACTGGCGGCTCAGCTCGGTGGCGAGGCGGACAGCCCGCTCGCGGTCGGAATCTTGAACGCGGAGATAGAAGATTTCCGTCTTGCCGAACTCGGCCCCCTTGGGCGGCACCAGCTTGACCGATTGGCCGAGCCGTTCAATGTCTTTTTGCGAGGGATAGTTGGCCGGGTGCGATCCGTCGGGACGGCCGACCGCTTCCAGGGCGCCGGCCAGCACGCTGCGGCTGCGGGCTAGTTCCAGAATGGTTTCCTGGACGGTTTGCATCTGCTCGGGGCGATCGAAGCGACCCGGACGCTCCTGCACGGTGCGGGCGACCGCTTCGTTGCGGACGATCAGGGCTTGCGACGCTTCCCAGGTGCTGGAGCGGAATGCCGCGTACAGCGTGGCCACGCCCGCGATGACTGCCGCGGGAATGAGGAAACGGCGGCGGTGCTGACTCAGGATTCGCACCAGCTCGGCAGGAACAAAGTGATCGGCAATCGACGGCATGGTGTGAATCTCCCAGTCGGTCTCGGTGTCAGGCGGCGGCAATCGGCTCGCGTGGAAGGGACAGTTTGCAAACTGGATGCCAACACCCGGGCCGTTCGCCGCCGCAGGGGTCTCTCGAACAGAGCTCAACGCGAATGCCCACAAGGAATTGCGCTCGAAACGGCGGCCACATCTGGAGGCCGTGGGGCCGCTTCCTCAGCTTTGCGGGTGTTGCTCGGACGCAACACGTGGTGAGGTGCGGCGCGAGTGTCGCATTTGAGCAACATGCATAGTCGGCACGGCGGCGGCGGCGGCGGGGCTCGGTTTGGCGGAATTGACTTGCACCCTGGCCGCTGTGTGAAAGAGTTTACATAGCGCGTGGGCTAAGAACCTTGCGCAACAGAAGTTCTGGTGGAACCCGGGCCACGGCGTCGCGGCACCGGGGTTGCACAAGCAAAGTCGAACAGGCGGCTCGCACACTTTTCTTCTCTTCGCA
>JAIOQB010000458.1 GCA_021413585.1 Planctomycetia bacterium | reverse complement strand
AAAATTCAGGCCGCGCTGTTGCTGGCCGTCGGAGTGCTGCTGGGCTATGCAGCGTCCTCCGCCGGAATCGGCGTCAGCGGCCCGGCCAATGCGGCGCCGGCCGATAAGGCGGCTGCCGTGGGCCCGTCGCAACCCAAAGAGCTGACGTACGTCAGCCTCAGCAAAAACGCCGCCCCGCAGCGGATGAAGTCGCTGTCCGAAGCCGTGGCCCAAAAACAGGCCGCCGGCAAGAAGCCGAACATCATCTTCGTCATGGGGGACGATATCGGCTGGTTTAACATCGGCGCCTACCATCAGGGGATCATGGCGGGCCGCACGCCGAATCTCGATCGACTCGCCCGCGAAGGGGCCCGGTTCACGGATTACTATGCCGAAGCAAGCTGCACCGCCGGCCGCGCGAACTTCATCACCGGCGAGCTGCCGATCCGCACCGGCCTGACCACGGTCGGCCAGGCGGGTTCGTTGCTCGGCATGCCCGCCCAGGCGCCGACCATCGCCACGGCACTGAAGTCGATGGGTTACGCCACCGGCCAGTTCGGCAAGAACCACCTGGGCGACCTCAATCAATTCCTGCCCACGGTTCACGGCTTCGATGAGTTCTTCGGATACCTCTACCACCTCGACGCGATGGAAGACCCGGCGCACCGCAACTATCCACCGGCGCTGAAGGCCACGGTTGGACCGCGCAACATGCTCCACTGCTGGGCCACGAACGTGGACGATCCGACCATCGAACCGCGGTGGGGAAAAATCGGCAAGCAAAAAATCGAAGACGCCGGCGAGTTGTTTCCCAAGCGAATGGAAACCGTCGACGACGAGATTCTGGATTTGACGCTCAAGTTCATCGACAAGGCCCGCAAGGACGACAAGCCGTTCTTCGTGTGGCTCAATCCCACGCGCATGCACATCGTAACGCACCTATCCGACAAGTATGAGAACATGCGCACGCCGGAAAACGGCTGGTCGGAAGAAGAAGCGGGCATGGCGCAGATCGACGACATCGTCGGCGACGTGATGAAGTATCTCAAGGACAACGGCCTGGAGGACAACACGATCCTGGCGTTCAGCACCGACAACGGTGCCGAGAACTTCACCTGGCCCGACGGCGGTCAAACGCCGTTTGCCGGCGGCAAGGGGACGGCGTTGGAGGGAGGCTTCCGCGTGCCGTGCATCGTGCGCTGGCCGGGGCATGTGCCGGCCAGCCGGATCGTCAACGGCATCATGTCGGGGCTCGACTGGTTCCCGACCTTCGTCGCCGCGGCCGGAAATGAAAACATCATCGACGAGCTGAAGCAAGGAAAGCAGCTTGGAGACGACAAATACAAGGTGCATCTGGACGGCTACAACCAGATGGACCTGATCACCGGCAACGGCCCGTCGAAGCGGCACGAGATTTTCTACTTCACGGAGAGTACGCTTTCGGCAGTGCGGATCGACGATTACAAGTATCGCTTCACCGATCAGCCCAACGGCTGGCTGGGAGCGACGCTCAAGGTCGACTGGCCGATCCTCTGCAACCTGCGGCTCGACCCCTTCGAGCGAACCGGCATGTTCAACGGCAAGGACAACGGCTCGCTGGGCTACTACAACTGGTTCGTGTTCGAGTTCTGGCGATTCCAGTTCGTGCAGAAGGAAGTGGGCAAGCTGGCTCAAACGGCCATCGAGTTCCCGCCAATGCAGCGCGGCGCCAGCTTCAACCTGGAAGCGGTGAAGGCCCAGATCGAAAAGGCGATCGAAAGCCATTCCGGGAAGTAACGAGGTGTATTGGGCGAGCGTCCCCGTGCGGCGGCAACGCCCGCGGGGACGCTGGCCATATTTCTAATCGATTTTAATGCGGCATTAATGCAGCCTTTTCTGGAGGGACTCGTTTCGTGCATATCAAACATTGGCGACTGGCGGGCATTGCGGCGGTGGCGGCACTGGTGGGCTTCGGCATCGGCGGCTGTGAAGAGGCGAAGATCGCGCCCAACACGCCAGCAGCGAGCAAGCTGGCTGAGCCCGCGGTAGTGGCCGCCGCCAATCCCGATCCAACTCCAGAATCGACCGCAGCGAACGGTGCAGCACCGCAAGTGACCGGCGTCCTCGGTACCCCGGGGGCTACCACGACGATCGACGGCAAGCAGCTTCCGCCCCCCGATCCCAAGTTTGGCGGCGTCATCAAAGAGAATGCCGCTCAGTCCAAGCCGTGGTGGGCGCCGCGCGTGGTGCCGCCCAAAAAGGCCCCCAACGTGCTGCTGATTATGACCGACGACGTGGGCTTCGGCGCGCCGAGCACGTTCGGCGGCGTCATCCCCACGCCCACGCTCGACCGCGTGGCCAAGGCGGGGCTGCGCTACACGCAGTTTCACTCCACGGCGCTCTGCTCGCCCACGCGGGCTGCGCTGATTACGGGCCGCAATCATCACTCGGCCGGTTTTGGGGTCGTCTCGGAACAGTCCACTGGTTTTCCGGGTTACAACAGCATCATCAAGAAAAACACGGCGACCATCGGGCGGATCTTGAGGGACAACGGCTACGCCACCTCGTGGTTCGGCAAGGATCACAACACGCCCACATTCACGGCCAGTCAGGCGGGGCCGTTCGACCAATGGCCCTGCGGCATGGGCTTTGAATATTTCTACGGCTTTGTCGGCGGCGACACCAGCCAGTGGCAGCCGAACCTGTTCCGCAACACGACGGCAATCTATCCCTACGTTGGCCATCCGGGTTGGAATCTTACCACTGCCCAGGCGGACGACGCCATCGAGCGCCTTAACGCGGTGAATCAGATCGATCCTACCAAGCCATTCTTCTGCTACTACGTGCCAGGGGGCACCCACGCCCCGCACCATCCGACGCCGGAGTGGATCGAGAAGATTCACAACATGCACTTGTTCGACAAAGGTTGGAACCAGCTGCGCGACCAGATCTTTGCCAACCAGAAAAAGCTGGGCGTCATTCCTCAGGATGCGAAGATGACCCCCTGGCCGGACAAGCTACTGAAGAATTGGGATCAGCTCAGCGCCGATGAAAAGAAGCTCTTCATCCGCCAGGTCGAGGTCTACGCCGCGTACCTCGCCTACACCGATTATGAAATCGGCCGCGTCATTCAAGCGGTCGAGGACATGGGCAAGCTCGACGACACGCTGATCATCTATATCAGCGGCGACAACGGCGGCAGCGCCGAAGGAACCCTGGTCGGCACCCCCAACGAAGTGGCGATGTTCAACGGCATTGACGTGCCGGTCGAGGCGCAATTGAAATTCTACGACGTGTGGGGAACCGACCAGACGTACAACCACATGGCAATCGGCTGGACCTGGGCGTTCGACACGCCGTTCTCGTGGACCAAACAGATTGCGTCGCACCTCGGTGGCGTGCGGCAGGGAATGTGTGTCTCCTGGCCAGGGCACATCAAAGACGCCGGCGGAATTCGCCACCAGTTCCATCACATGATTGACGTGGCGCCGACGATTCTCGAAGTCACCGGCATTCCGGCTCCCGGTATGGTCGACGGCATCCGCCAAAAGCCGATTGAAGGGGTGAGCTTTGCCTACACGTTCGACAAAGCGAATGAAAAGGCTCCCTCGACGCACAAGACGCAATACTTCGAGATGATGGGGGACCATGCCATCTACCATGAGGGTTGGCTGGCCAGCACCAAGGTCATTCGTCCCCCTTGGGTCGTCGCCGGCGCATTGAATCAGGATCCATTTAACAATGTGACATGGGAGTTGTACGACCTGACTAAGGACTGGACACAGTTCAACGACGTGGCCGCAGCCAACCCTGAAAAGGTCAAAGAATTGCAGGAACTGTTCCTTAAGGAAGCGGAAAAATACAACGTGCTGCCGCTCGACTCCAGCGTCGCCACGCGACTGGTGGCGCCGCGGCCGAATATCACCGCGGGACGCACGGAGTTCGTCTACACCAACCCGCTCACCGGCATTCCGCAAGGGGACTCGCCCCTATTGCTGAACACCAGCTTTACGTTGACCGCCGACGTGGAGATTCCGGCAGGCGGAGGCGAGGGGATGCTGCTCACCTCGGGCGGGCGCTTTGCCGGCTATGGCTTTTACCTGCTCAAAGGGAAGCCGGTGTTTCTCTGGAACCTGGTGGATCTGAAACGCGTTCGCTGGGAAGGAACCGAGGCGCTAACTCCCGGCAAGCACACCATCGAGTTCGACTTCAAGTACGATGGACTCGGCGCCGGCACGCTGGCGTTCAATAACATGAGTGGCATCGGCCAAGGGGCCACCGGCGTGCTGAAGGTGGACGGCAAGGAAGTGGCCAGCCACAAGATGGAGCACACGCTGCCGCTGATCCTGCAATGGGACGAGACATTCGACATCGGCTCCGACACGGGCACACCCGTGGACGACAAGGATTATCAAATCCCGTTCAAGTTCACCGGCAAGCTGGTGAAGCTGACGTTAAAAGTGGATCGGCCGAAGCTGAAGCCCGAAGAGGAAAAAAAATTAATGGAAAATAGCCAGCGGAATAACAAGGTCAGCGAGTAGCTAATTCTCGTCGTAGCAAGGAGTGGGCGGTCTCAGCGAGCAAATCGAGCAATAAAACATGCTCAAGAAGATATTGACCTTCGCCGCGGCCGTGGAGGTTGGCACTGGGTTGGCCTTGATGATCGATCCTGAAAGGCTTGTTAGTTTGCTGTTGGGGAATGAGTTTTCCGGTGCGGGGACTGCGGGGCGGACGATTAGCCGATGTTTTGGCATCGCGCTGCTGGCCTTGGGAGTGGCGTGTTGGCCGAGTCGGCGTCGCGCTGATTTCAATCCTTCGGCATGCCGGGCGATGGTGGTCTACAATGTTTTGATCGCGCTGTACCTGGCCTACTATGGCGCGTTCGTGGCGTGGGGTGGCATGCTATTGTGGCCGGCCGTCGTGCTGCACACCGTGGTGGCAATACTGCTGGCGGGGGGATATCGCCGTATGCAAGGGAGCGACATTCCAAACGGCTCAACATAAACGATTCAACGCATGATTAAACGGGGAAAATAGGTTCGGCGAACATTTCCGATTCCAGTAAAAAGTAATTCAGGAGAGTCCGATGATTTCGCGGTGGAAGCAGAAGCAAATGGTGACCGCCCTGTGGGTGGTCCTGGGGTTGGCGGTCGCGGTGGCGGCCATGAACACTTCGATCTCTCAAGTCTTGGCGGCCGATGCGGATCCCGCCAGCGCGGAGTCGGGTCCAACCACCGGCAGCGCGGCGGATGAAAAGGGAATCCGGGCTACGGCCGACGCGTTTGTCGCGGCCTTCAACGCCGGCGACGCCAAGGCGATCGGCGCCATGTGGGCCACCGACGCCGAATACACCGACGAATCGGGCAACGTGTTCCACGGTCGGGCCGAGATCGAGAAGGAATACGCAGACTTGTTCAAGGAAAAGCACGGCCTGACCATCGCTTTAACGATCGAGTCGATCCGGTTTCTGGGGCCCGATATCGCCGCGGAAAAGGGGATCGCCAAGGTGAAGTCGGCCGGCGGAGACGCGGAAAGCGCCGCGCGGTACAGCGTGATTCATGCCCGCCGGGGCGGCAAATGGGTGATGGTCGTGGGTCGCGATGCGCCGTACGTTTCCGCGTCGAATGAGGATTATCTCAAAGACCTGGAGTGGCTGATCGGCGACTGGCGGATGGATGCCAAGGACCGCAACCTGCGGATCCGCTTCGAGTGGATGGCCCAGCGGAACTTCATCAAGAACACGTACATCGCCACCAAGGACGGCAAGGAATCGCTCACCGGCGGCCAGATCATCGGTTGGGATCCGCGGAAGGCGAAGATCGTCTCCTGGCATTTTGACGCCCAAGGGGGCTTTGGCCACGACGTGTGGACCAAGGACGGCACCCGCTGGGTGATCGACGCCACCGGCATCTTTCGCAACGGCAGCGACAGCACCGCGGTCAATGTGATTACGCCGATCGACGCCAACGCCTTCACCTGGATGTCGATCAAGCGCACGCTCGACGGCGTGAGCCTGCCCAACACCGGCCCGGTGAAAATTGTCCGCATTCAGGCGGAGAAATAACATTGGCGGCAATTACTGCTGTCGACTCGGGCGCTCCATTTCATTCATTCCATTTATATCCAGACAATTATCCAGACAATCCAGTGACACACTTAAAGGACCGGACCATGAAAAAGACCATGTTCAGCTTGACGATTGCGGCGGCAGCCACGCTGCTTCCCGCGCAACTTGCGGATGCCCGCGGGTTTGGCGGATCGAGTCCTCACGGCGGCAGCGCCGGTGGCGGGAGTTCCTACCACGGCAGTAGTGGCGGCGGCGGGAGTTCCTTCCACGGCAGCAGCGGTGGCTCGCGCGAAGGAGGCTCCTCAGGAGGTTACGGCGGCAACAATCGCAACAACAATAGCCAGCACTCCGACGCCGAAGGAGCCGCGGCGGGCCACGCTTATACCGATCGCAATCAACCCCAGCACTCCGGGGCAGAGGGTGCCGCCGCGGGTTCCGCCGCGACGAAGCGCAATGAACCGCAATACTCGGGTGCAGAAGGTGCCGCCGCCGGCGCCGCTGCCACGAAGCACAACGAACCGCAATACTCCGGCGCCGAAGGTGCGGCCGCAGGGGCCGCCGTCGCCAATCGCAATCAGCCGCAGTTTTCGGGTGCCGAAGGAGCCGCCGCGGGGGCGGCCGTTGCCAATAATAATCAACCGCAATACTCCGGCGCGGCAGGCGCTGCCGCGGGTTATGCGGTCGGTCAGCAAAACTCCTATGGGGCGGCCGTGGCGCATGTCGGCCTGCCCACCGACGCCGGCTATGGCTTCCCCGCCGGCGGCGCGGGTGCGGCGGCGTACGTGTCGAACCATCGCACGGCGCCGGTCAACGCCAGCGTTGTGGCGGCGCGCGGCGCGGCCACGCGTTCTTCGTTCGGCGACTATGGCATGTACGGCCGCGACTGGTACGGCGCTCACCCTGGCGCCTGGGTGGCAACGGGTTGGCCCGCCGGCGCCGCGTGGGGGACCGCCACCTGGGGCGGCGTCGCTCCGGCCATCGGGATCGCCGCGACTGTGCAGCCGATTCCATACAACTACGGCAGCAACGTGTCGTATCAAGACAATCAGGTGTACTACGGCAACCAGCCGGTCGCCACCGCCGATCAATACTATCAGCAAGCAGCCACGCTGGCCCAAAGTGCGCCGGCCGCCGATCCGCAGGCCGACGACTGGATGCCGCTGGGCGTGTTCGGCCTCGTGCAAAACGACCAGGCCGATCCGCACTTCATCATGCAGATTGCCATGAACAAGCAGGGCGTCATTGGCGGCAACTATTCTGACGTCGTCAGCGGCACGAACATGCCTATCCAGGGAGCTGTGGACAAGAAAAGCCAGCGCGTGGCGTGGACCGTCGGCGGCAACAAGAACACAGTCGGCGAAACCGGGTTGTATAACCTGACGCAGGACGAGGCCCCGGCCTTGATCCACGTCGGCAAGGACAAGACGCAGCAGTGGCTGCTGGTGCGGTTGAAGCAGCCGGCGCAAGCGCCGGCCCAGTGACTTTTTGGCCGACAAAATAAGACCGTTTAGAGGTCGATAAGGCCGATTGTCGAAAAAACGCGTCGATTGATTAATAAAATAATCGTCGCTGTGGAGCGCTGCGCACCGGTTCCATCGGTAACGTAGACTTGGCAAATGCCTTGAATTATCGTGATGCCCTGGGGCGTTGGGGCATGGATTCGACCGTTTCCGCAGAGCCAGTTTCTGGCGAGCAGCCTGGAGAGCAGAAGAGATGAACACCTTGGATTTTCGGCGCTTGTTTTCTGCGCGAAGCCTCTCGCGCGCTGTGTTCCACGCAATGGCACCAGCACTGTTTCTGTTCGGCGTGCACGCCACCGCCGGCGCGGCGGAGAATGCGGATGCGGTGAAGTCGGCCGAAGCGGCGATCCGGGCCAGTGGCGACGCCTTCACCAAGGCCTTCAACCGCGGCGATGCAAAAACCGTCGCCGAGTTGTGGACCCCCGACGGCACCGTGGCCGACGATCAGGGGGAAATGACCCGCGGCCGCAAGGCGATTGAAGCGGAGTACGCGGCGCTGTTCAAGGAACATCCGCACGCGAAGATTCAAATCGCGATTCAATCGATCGAGTTCCCCGCCCCGGGCACGGCGGTCGAAGATGGCGTGACCACGATCACCACCAGCCGCCCCGGTCCGCCGCGGGCCAGCCGCTACACGGCGGTTCACGTTCGCGTTGACGGCCAATGGCTGATGGCCAGCGTCCGCGAGTCGACGGTTGACGTGCCGTCGAGCTACGCCCGCTTGCAGGACCTGGAGTTCCTTGTCGGCAAGTGGCAGGCCACTTCCGGCGGCATCGCGGTGAAGACGGAGTTCCAGTGGATCGCCAACAAGAGCTTCCTGAAGCGTGAATACCAGACCGCGCGTGACGGCGTCGCCGCGTCGAGCGGTTTTCAAATCATAGGCTGGGACGCGCAGGCGGGGAAGATTCGCTCCTGGTCGTTCGACTCCAGCGGCGGGCATGGCACCGCGTTGTGGACGCCGGCGGCCGACGGCTGGCAACTCGTCTCCCGCGGCCAGACGACGGACGGCACGCCCACCGCGTCGCGCGATCGGTTGATCCGCGTGCCGGGCGAGCCCAACGTGCTGGGTTGGCAATCGTCCGATCGCCACTTGGGCAATGTCGATCTGCCCGATTCGGCGGAAGTGGTGCTGGATCGCGTGACGAGCAAGAAATAGTCCCACACGTTCAATAACACATCACTGACACACCTCCTGAATACAGGGCCGCCATCATGCGTCGATCCATCCAACTTTCCTGCGTCCTGCTGGGTTCCGCACTGTGCGTCCTCGTGGCATGTGCTTCGCGCGACGCGCACGCCCGCGGCTTCGGCGGCTTCCATGGCGGTGGCGGCTTCGGTGGCTTCCATGGCGGCGGCGGTGGTGGATTCCACGAAGGGGGTTTTGGCGGCGGCGGGTTCCACGAAGGCGGCTTTGGCGGTGGCGGCGGTTTCCATGAAGGTGGATTTGGCGGCGGCGGCTTTCACGAAGGAGGGTTTGGAAGCGGCGGCGGATTTCGTGACGCTGGTGCCGGCGGATTCCATGACGGCGGTTTTGCTGGTGGTCGGGCTGAAGGATTCGGCGCCGACGGCTTCCGCGGCGGAGATTACGCCGGCGTGAATCGCAGCCAGCTTGGCGGCTTCCTAGGACTGCCGACCGATAGCGGCATGCACGCCGCCGCAGGCGCATGGGGAGGCAGCGGTGCGGTGGCCGGAGCCGATGGCGCCGCGGCGTGGCGCGGTGGCGCAGCGGGCGGTGTTTACCACGGCGCGGATGGCGCGACGGTCGCTCACGGAACCGTGGCCGGACGTGGCGCGGCGGTTGGCCCTGGCGGCGCGGTTGCGGGGAGCGGCGTTGCGCATGGAACTGTGGTCAAAGGGCCCAATGGAAATGTTTACGCCCATGGCGCAACGTACGGGCATGCTTCGGCCGTGGGCTGCCAGCGCTGGTTTGACGGCAACCACGTCTTCACCGCCGGCTGGGTCGGCCGGCATCCGTGGGGCTGGTGCCCTGCCGGGTATGGGGCGGGCGCCTGGGCAGCGGCAGTGTGGAGCACGGCCGCGTGGTCTACGGTTGGCGATTGGATCGGCGCCGCGTCGGCCCCGGCGTACGACTACGACTACGGCGACAACATTGTCTACAACGACGGCAATGTCTACTACGGCGGCCAGTCGATCGGCAGTTCGCAACAGTATTACCAGGAAGCCCAGAACCTCTCCAATTCGAACGCCACCGATCAAGCCGGCGGCGATACCAAGTGGCTGCCGCTGGGCGTATTCGGCCTGATGACCGCCGGCGAGACCTCGCCCGAGATGACGTTCCAACTGGCCGTCGACAAAAACGGCACGATCCGCGGCAACTACTACAGCGAAGTTTCCGACAGCTCTTCGCCTGTGACCGGCGCGGTGAACAAGAAGAACCAGCGCGTGGCCTGGCATGTGGGCAGCAACACGAACACCGTGTTCGAAACCGGCCTCTACAACCTGACCAAGGATCAATCCACCGCTCTGGTTCAC
>JAIOQB010000016.1 GCA_021413585.1 Planctomycetia bacterium | reverse complement strand
TCGCTCACCCGACAGCGAAATCCTTTCACGACATCGCCGCCGTCCAGCTCGTCTGTGCTTGTCCGAACGACAACGTCCGTTGCCGAACGATATACCGTCACCGTTCGCAAGCGTCCGTCCACGATCCACACCATTTTCGCGCCGGCGGCAAGCCACGCTTGAATCTTTTCATCGACCTCGCCGGTCTTGTCATTGGGCGAAAGCACTTCCACCGCCAGATCTGGTGGTCCGGGCCAGAAAGCGTCTTCGGGCTCAACTGAGGGCAGGTTTTCCGTGGCGAGAAAGGCCACGTCGGGAGCCCGCACCGTGTCTGGGTCTCTGGCGATCAAGAAGCCGGTCTCGGCTCCAAAGAGTTCGCCGAGTCCGGCGGCATAGGCGTGTTGGCTCAGCACATAACGAACACGGCTAGCGATCTCACCTCGCTTCCATCCGCAGAATGGAATCCTGCGGATTTCGCCCGCGATTAATTCGTAGCGGGCATCATGTGAAGCGACCTGCAATAATTGTTCGGCGGTGACTCGCATGAGAACAGCCTTAACCCTCGATTCCTATGATCAGGCGTCAACTCGCTGCTGTCGCGGGTCGAATCGGCGGAATCGACTTCTTCATCAACCTATAGCCACACGCTCGGACGACTAAAAGGCTTCCCACAAGGACGACGCCGGTCAGGACCGAAGTCCAACCGTAGCGAATGTATTCGATAAGCGATTCGTCTTCCAGAAATGGAAACACCATTACCGCTATGGCAGGTACGATTACTGCAATCGGACAGCGTAATCCGATCGGTCCATCGCCCAAAGCTGCCCATACGCTTACCATGATGTTGATTGACGCACATATCGCCCCAAAGATCAGGTGACTCGCAAACGGCACAAATCCTGGCAGATCGATGGTAGGCTTGGCCAATACAATGGCCACTAATGTCGTCACGACTAACACCTGTCGAATAGATATATGCAGCGAACTACCATTTGGAGAATTCGCCGAAACGTCCACTTTGCTCATGTTTAAAAGCCGAAGTTGCACGGTCCAACTTACAATTCCGGCGATGACAAATACACAAATCCAATTGATCGTGTGCGTAAGTGCGCTGCATTGAACATAGTCCGTAATAAGCCATCCGGAAGGTGATACGCCGTACGATGCAAAACCCGTTAACAGTCCCAGACATGCGACCACAGCCCCGCCAATTAGCCAGCGAGGCCCTCGATCGTATTCGTCGGACAATGCCCACAAGACGACTAGGCATGACTGTGCATTGGCGATCGCGTCGAGCACATAAAAATACAACTCATATTCATTGAGAGAGTTTTTGTCTCGCTCGACAACGCAAACCGTCAGCAACGCCACATCTATAAAAACATGAACGACTATTAGAGCCGCGATGCGATGTGGTAGTATTGCAGAAGGTGCCGGGACCGCTTGTGACATATTGGCCACCGTGAGGTATCCGCCATGTGCGCGTTAAGCTAACGTACCGCACTACTGGCTACTCGAAAACCGGCATTCAATCTAGCACGCCAACTTGGCACGTCCACCACCGGGATAAATTCCGTGGCTCGGAGCGGGGGGAGGCGAATTCCGCAACGTCAGTTCTTCTGCCCGCTTCCGCCGTCCTTGCTCAGGTGCCCGCGCAGGAACGTGGCCCGCTCGATGTTGCGGTCGGCGGTGCTTAGCTCGGTGCCGCGGATTTTTTGTAGATGCGCGGGCTGGGTGCGGATGAACAGGGCATTTATCGTAGGGACCGATACATCCGGGATCAGGCCCAGGTTGATGCCCATCCGCACGCTCGATAGCAGATGCATCGTCTCTTCGGAGCTGATCGTCTGCGCGGTCGAAAGAATGCCGTAAGCACGGCTCACGCGGTCGTGCAGGTTCTCGTGGCTCTCGCGGAGCGCCCCAGCGTGATCTGGTTGCTCACCTGGTAGAAGTCTCCCATCGCCTGCGAGCCTTCGCCGTATAACCCACGCACCGCCAGGCTGATCTTGTGCAGGCTCCGGAACACCTTTTCGATCTGCCGCGTGATTCCCAGCGCGGGCAGGTGCAGCATGACGCTCACCCGCAGACCCGTGCCGACATTCGTCGGGCAGGCGGTCAGGTAGCCCAGTTTGCTGCTGAAGGCATACGTGGCTTTCTCTTCCAGCACGTTGTCAATGGCGTCGATCCGCTTCCAGGCGTTGTCCAGGTCAAAGCCGCTGTGCAGCACCTGGATCCGCAGGTGATCCTCCTCGTTAATCATCAGGCTGACCTGCTCGCCGGCGTCGATCGCCACGCCGCGGGCACCGTGGCTTTCCGCATGCTCGCGGGAGATCAACTGCCGCTCGACAAGAAACTGCCGGTCCAGGCCGCCGAGTTCATTCACATCGAGGTAAAACAGCTTGCCGGCGGCGGACAAATCGACCACGCGGTCGCGCAGCTCCTGCTCGATGTCGGTGCGGTCCTGCTCGGTCGCTTTGCTGATGAACGGAAAATCCGCCAGGTTGCGGGCCAGACGAATCCGACTGCTCATCACAATGTCGGAATCCGGGCCCGAGCCCTTGAGCCATTCGCCGCTGCGGTCGGTGAGTTCGTTGAGATCCACGGGACACTTTCAAATGACCAATGACCAAATCCCAATGACCAATAAAGGATCGCGGGCCGGTCTTAACCTTTGGTCATTGGGATTTGGACATTGGTCATTAATACTTTGATTGCGGCACCACCACCACGATTCGCGACGGCTTACTTGTCCCCAAACTCTTGCTCGATCTTCTTGATCTCGTCGCGCAGTTCGGAAGCTCGTTCGTAGTTTTCGCCGGCGATGGCATCTTTCATTTCGCGCCGCAGGCGAATCAGCTCGGTCTGGCGGCCGGTTCCCTCCGCCGTGTGCTTGGGGCATTTGCCTACGTGGTGCGTCTCGCCGTGGATATTTAGCAGCAGCGGTTCAAGCTGCTTTGAGAAGCAAACATAATCGTGAGGGCAGCCAAAGCGCCCCTGGTTGCGAAACTCGTAAAACGTGATGCCGCACACCGGGCAGGCCTGTTGATCCAGCCGGGCGAGTTCTTCCGCCGTCTGACCTACTGCCAATTGCTTCGCCAGCACTCCCGCCAGGCTCGGCGCGCTGGCTTGCTCTTCTTCCCCCTGCGCCAAGTACGCGCGGGCATGCTCCTCGCAGAGGTGCAACTCCACCGGCTTGCCGCCAGCCAGTTCCGTAATGTGGAACGTCGCCGGCTTATCGCACTGCTGACACTTCACGGCAATCGCCCTTTCCACTCGCTCACAGGACGCTTTGAACCACAGAGCAAATCTAATGACCAATGACCAAGATTCCAATCTCCAATAAAGCAACTAACATCGCTATTGGTAATTGGTGATTGGTCATTGCTCTTTCCCGCCCTAAATCCCTACGCGACTAGGAGTTGTCACAAGGATTCTAACAGTCGCGCCGCGCGTGTCAATATCGACGCCGCGCGAACCAGCAGATACGATGGTGCGTCTTGGACACACCCTGCGTGCTGAAACGACACTATGACACGCCACTATCCCGATCTCGACACGTTCCGCCAACTCGCACGCGATGCGGAGTTGGTGCCCGTCTATCGCCGCCTGACCAGCGACACGCTCACCCCCGTTTCGGCTTTCCACAAAATCGACGCCGGCGAGTCCGCCTGCCTGTTCGAGAGCGTGGTCGGCGGCGAGAGGGTAGGGCGCTACAGCTTCCTCGCGGGCGATCCGTTTCTGCTGATGGAAGCCCGCGGCCGCCGCGTCACGCTCACCTCGGCCGATGGCGAAGAATCGTTTGAGTGCGAGGATCCCCTGACGGAACTCGAACGCCGCGTGACCGCGATCCGCGCCGCCACGCTGCCGGAGTTGCCGCCGTTCACCAGCGGCGCGATCGGGTACGCCGGCTACGACGTCGTCCGCTACACAGAAAATCTCCCCAACGCGCCAACCGACGACCGCCAGTTGCCCGACCTGTGCTTCGGGTTCTACGACCACATGCTGGTCTTCGACCAGATCAACAAGACCATCGTCGTGCTGGCGATGGCCCGCGTGGGCTCTGGCGACGCCGCGGCCGCGTATCGCGACGCCTGCGATAGAGTCGATCGGCTGGTGGAGCAACTCGAGCAGCCCGAGCCGGAACTGCACATTTCCGACATCGCCACCGGCGGCGACGTGAAGATCGACTACCGCTCTAACTTTAAGCAGGCGGAGTTCGAGGCGGCGGTGCGAAAGTGCGTCGAGTACATTCGAGCCGGCGACATCTTCCAGGTGGTCATCAGCCAGCGGCTGGAGCACACGATTCGCGCCCACCCGTTTGAAATCTACCGCACGCTGCGGGTGGTCAATCCCAGCCCGTTTATGTTCTACCTCCGCACGCCGGCGGTGACGCTGGTGGGCAGCTCGCCCGAGGTGATGGTGCGCGTGGTCGACGGCCACGTAACCGTCCGTCCCCTGGCCGGCACCCGCCGCCGCG
>JAIOQB010000426.1 GCA_021413585.1 Planctomycetia bacterium | reverse complement strand
CGCTTTTTTGATTGTCGCGGAGAGCGACAGCAGCACCGGGCTGACCGGGTTGGGCACGCACTCGGGCGACATCACGCGGCCGTTCGCCGCCGAGTGTTTCAGGCACCAGCTTCGGACGTCGTCGAAGAAGTCGTCCGCCTTGAGCCGTGCTTCGTCCACCTGCTGCTCGGCGTCCTTTAGCCCGAACTGCTTGAGCAGCCCCTTGTTGGTTCGGTCGTTGTAGAGCTTGTTGAGCATGTACTCGACCTGGCCGGACGTGACGCCCAGGCCAAGGTGCTGGCTGGCGACGCTCTCCAGGTTGTGCGCTTCGTCGAAGATCACGACGTCGTAGTCCGGCAGCAGGCTGACCCCTTGCCGCCGCAGCGCCAGGTCGCTGAAGAACAACGCGTGGTTGACCACCAGCACTTCGGCATTCTGCGCCAGCCGCTGCGCGGAGAAGTAAAAGCACTTTTTGGGTTGAGGGCAATTCCGGCCCAGGCAGTTGCCGCTGTCGCTGGCGGCTTCGTCCCACACGCTGTCGAGCGGCCGCTGCGCCAGATCGGCCAGCGAGCCATCGGCGGTCTTGCGTACCCATTGGTTAAGCGCACGCAACTGCTCGAACTCCTCAGGGAGATGGAAAATGCTCGTCGCCCGTTCGGTGGCCGCCGCCAGCCGCCGCAGGCTCAGGTAGTTGCGGCGCCCTTTGACCAGCACCGCCGAGAAGTCGCGCGGGATGACGCTTTTCAAGAGCGGCAAGTCCTTGGCGATCAGTTGCTCCTGCAGGCTGATCGTGTGCGTCGACACGACCACGCGCCGCCGCGGGGCGTCGTCTTCGTTCCTGGCGGGCAAATCGTTATCCGGCGAGGCGGACGTGGCGGCCAGAATCGCCGGCACGAGGTAGGCAAACGTCTTGCCGACGCCGGTCCCGGCTTCGACCACCAGGTGCCGACGGCGCTCGATCGCCCCGGCCACCGCCTCGGCCATCGCCAGTTGCTCGCTCCGCAGCTCAAAGTGCGGCAGCCGCGCGGCGATCGTTCCCTGACGGCCGAGAATGTCGGCGGGCAATAACATGGCGGCAATGGACCAAAAAGAACCTGGACGGTGGGATGCACAAATGACCACACCAACCTATCACCCCGCCGCCCGATTGGCGAGTCGTGGGGGCGGGCTCGGGCCGCGCCGCCCGGTTGCACGCCAGTTCGACGGCACATTATCGGGCGGCAAAACCGCCGGTGGCACGTTTTGCAACGGCGGTCCATCGTGTGGCGTTGGGTGTCGGTGTTTGCTATCTTACGGCGCTTCGATTCTCAGGTCGCTAGAGACGCATCGAGCCGCAGGGGTCCACGCATGCCAATCGAATTCCATTGTACGCAGTGCCAGGCGCTCTTGAGGGTGCCCGACGACGCCGGCGGGCGCCAAACTCGTTGCCCCAAATGCAGTGCCACGCTGACCATTCCCTACCCTGCTGTTGCCGGCGGCGAAATGCCGATTCTGCAACCCGCTTCGCCGGGGTCTGGATACGGTCCACCCCCACCGCAGTCGTTGAATCCCTACGCCTCGCCGGAAAGCTCGGGGGCGCCGTTTGCGCCCCAGGGCGGTGACCCGTCGAACATTCCGGTGGAGGCAGGCGCGATCTTGTCGCGCTCTTGGGAAATCTTCAAGGTGCATTGGGGACTGTGCGTGGTCGCATTTCTGATTCTCATCGGCGTTCAGATGGGGCTGCAATTTGTGCAAAGAATTTTCCAGGCCTTGGGGGAAGCGACTCGCGAATCGGCAGTGGTCGTTGCGATCGGGGTGATGGTCGGCATCGCTTCCTGGGCCGTTCAGCAATGGCTCAATGTAGGGCAGGCCATTTTTCAATTGCGCGTGGCCCGCGGCGCCACGCCCGACCTGGGAGATTTGTTCAAGGGAGGCCCGTTTCTGGTGCGGGGGATTTGCGTCACCTTGCTGATCGGGTTGCTGGTGGTTGTGCTGGTGGCCGTGCTGATTGGAGTGCCGGCAGCGGTCGGCGGCGCCATCGGAGGAAGGGATGCGGCCGGCATGGCGGCGCTGGCAGGGGTGGCGGTGGCGTTCATTCCGCTCATCTACGTCTCCCTGCTGTTTTCGCAATCGTTTTTCTTGATCGTCGATCGCGACCTGGGTGTGTTTGAGGCGTTGCAGGAATCGGTGACGCTGACCCGCGGCCATCGCGGCACGATCTTCCTGGTCTGGCTATTGGCGGCCGTGATCAATTTGGGGGGGATGCTTGCTTGTTGCTTGGGCATACTGGCATCGGTCCCGCTGACGATGCTGATGTTTGGAGTGACGTATGTTGCGATGGCGGCGCAGCAGAATCGTGTGTAGTGAGTTGTTCCACCGCTAAAAAACCGGCCTCAACATGCAGGGTGAACCGATGCCCATCGAATTCCGTTGCGACCAGTGCCAGACGCTATTGCGCGTGGCGGACGACGCGGCGGGACGCCAGGCACGCTGCCCTAAGTGCAGCAAGCTGCTGGCGGTGCCCGAGCAGTCGGATGTGGTTACCGCCACGTTGGCTGACGGAGCCGCGCCCGGGGCGCCGCCGGCGCTCAATCCCTATGGCTCGCCCCACGCTGGAGCATTGACACTCTCCCCCATCCGTTTTGAAGTGGGAGAGATGCTGACGCGCGCTTGGAATTTGTATACCGACAATATCAGCAATTGCCTGTTGGCGGCACTAGCGATGTTTGGCACCATGCTTGGGGGTATCGTCGTAGCCATACTGGTCGGTGCCGTGTTAGGGGGATTATTGATTGCGTCGATGAAGGATGCGGCCATCATCCCCATTTGGTTGATGATGCTCCCCTTAGGTTTCTTGGGGGCGTGCATTTTTATTTGGATGGAATTAGGAATGACAGTCTTTTGTTTGAAGCTCGCGCGTGGTGAATCAGCTCAAGTGAGCGAAATTTTTGCGCGCCGGCAATGTTTTTGGACGTTTATGGGAGTTACGTTGGCCCTCGGACTGATGTGGGTGATCGGCTTTTCGATGTGTGTCGTGCCGGGCGTGTTGCTGATGTTGATTTATTTTCCAGCCCCCTTTCTGGTGATCGATCGTAATCTCGGTTTTGGCGAAGCATTCAGTGCGGCCGCCGAACTGACACGCGGAAAACGAGGGGACATTTTTCTATTGGCGCTGGTTTCGGTAGGTGTTTCGTTTGTGGCGAGCTTCATTCCAATGGTGGGAGGCGTGATCGTGATCCCGCTCAACAAGCTTCTTTTCGTCATGGGCTACTTGCAGTTGACAGGGCAGCCGACGGCCGGGGCAAAGGTGAGGTGACCGAGAGGGCTGTCGGCTATCGGCGTTGAGCGGGGGCGATAGATTTAACATTTACAGAAGAGGGATGAAGATGGGACGTTTGATTGGAATCAGTTGTGGTGCGTTGGTTGGGTTGTTGTTCGCTTTGGCGGCATTGCCGGCCGCGGCGGGCGAATTGCGGCGCGCTCCGTATTTACTGGAGGCGAATCCTGCGGGGGTGACGGTTCGGTGGCGGACCGATACCTCGTCGGCCGGTCCGGCGCTGGTTCGATATGGCGCCGACCCGGGCAAGCTGGACCATGCCGTGCTGGCGATTGAGATTCCCTCCGCCGCTGCCAATGCCCACGATTGGTCGGCCAAGATCGAAGGGCTCACGCCGAATACCAAGTACTACTACAGTGTCGAGTTGGCGCTGGTCACGCTGGCCGGCGGCGATGAGCAGCACTATTTCTATACGACGCCGGCCGCTGGCCAAACGGAAAAAATGCGGTTCTGGTGCCTGGGGGATTCCGGCAGCAACCGGCCGCGCCCCAGCACGGCGGAAGCAGCCCTGAAGCTGACCGGTCCCGCCGGATCGGTGACCGTCCGCACCGGGTTTCAGAAGTTCAACGGCAACCAACCTCTGCGCGGCGGCATTGTTTTGCTGGGCGACAACGGCAATCCGCAAGGGACCGACATTCAATATCAATCGGCGTTCTTCCAGACGTTTGGCTCAGTGCTGCAAAACTCGCCGCTGTGGCCGTGCGTGGGGAACCACGACATGGTTCGCAATGTCTATGGCCAGACGTTCGCCGTGGCGCCAAATCAGGTGAACCAGGACGCGAACAACAAAGGGGAACACTATCCGTTCTATTACAGCGCCGACATCGGCAACGTCCACTTGGTGGTGCTCGACCCGTGGCAAACGTGGTGGACCAGCAACACGAACTTGAACCATCGCCCCTGGCGGCAGCAGGTGGAATGGCTGGAGGCGGACCTCGCCCGCAACAAGCAGGACTGGACCGTGTTCGCCAATCACTTTCCGGTGTATTGCGACGGCAACTACAGTTCCAACGGCGACGGCGGCCAGTTGGCACTGCTGCGGAAGGAACTGGTGCCGCTGTGCGACAAATACGGCGTGGACCTATTCCTCTCCGGCCACGATCATACGTACCAGCGCTCGTATCTCATCTCCGGCAACCTGGGAGACTCCAACACGTTCAATAAAGAACAGCACGTGAAGTTCGCCGGCGATGGCCGCAAAGAGCCGATCGTCAAGCGCGCCGGCCCCGAAGGAGGCACGATCTACATCGTCTCCGGCGCCGCCGGCGGCGGGCGGCCCAGCGGTCGGTTTGAGATTCCGATGATGATCCCGTTCACCACGAACGGCAAAACCCTGCGCGGCATCATAGGCCCCGGCAGCTTCGTCTTCGAGACCGAAGGGCTAACGCTCCGCGGCTGGGAGATCGACGATCGGGGAAACGTGGTGGATAACTTTACGGTGGTGAAGCAGAAGTAGGTCTCGCCTGCCGGGCGTGACCTGAACCGTGTTTCCAGGCTCCGCTTCGCCGCCTTGTGAGCGGAATGGCGCTAGCCACCGGTCTTCAGTTCGCGGCCTGCACGGTATTACCGGCGGCTAGCGCCGAACCGCTCACTTTGGGCGCGAAGAGTCTCAAGTCCCCTCCGGCGTCGGCGCTTCAGCCTTAAGTTCCGGCACGTCGATGTGCGCCTTGCAGTGCGGGCAGTTTTGCACCGTGCCGGCGAAGCGGGCCTCGAAGGGGGTGGAGCGGCCGCAATCATCGCACTGAGCCAGCAGCGAGTCGGGCAGGTTCTGCCTGAAGTGCTGGGTCGCGGCCAGCTCGCGGGCGTGCTCCGCCAATAAGGTTCGGGCGGCGGGTGCTTTCTCGGGATCGACCACCCACACTTCGATGCCGCGCGGCGAGATGCCCGTCTTCGAGAACGACGTGAGCCCCGGCAGGCCGCCGAGCGTGTTCTGGTTGGTGACCCAGGCGGGGATTTCATGCTTGTCGAGCCAGATGACGATGATGTCTGCTTCGCCCGGATTGTTGGCGACGTACACGCAGCGCGGATCGCGATAGATGCCCGATTTGGAACCGATGGGTTCGTCCCACGGGGCCAGAGCCAGCCTGGCTTGGCGGCGCCTTTCGGCCAGCAGCATCATGATCACTGCGGTGCTGCCGAAGTAGAACACGCCCCAAATAATAAACTCGCCCGTGTTCAGCTTCGCCCAGGGAGTCCACGGGGCCATGAAGATCGCTGCAATGGCCACGAAAATCAAGATCGTCCGCAAGCTGAATTGCGGCGGCTCGGTGGGCTGGGGCTTCGGCGGTGGGGCGGTGCTCATGGGGCCGGTCCATCACTCCACATACATCGCTTTGATAAACGCCACGGTCGGCCGCTCGGGATCGAGGACCAGGTCAACCGGATCGCCCGGCTCAAGATTCTTTGAGCCGATGTTCCTGAAGACCGCGGCCCAGGACTCGTAGTCCGTGTCCTGATAGGTGTATCGGTAGACAACTTGCCCCGTTTGCTTTCGCAGATTGAACGAAACCTCGGTGAGCGTCCCGGTGACGGGAACCCCTTCGTCGATCACCGCGGCAATTCTTTTGGCTCGGCGAATCGCAAAGTAGGCAGCCGCCGCAGATCCCAGACAAATCGCCACCGCGAAGGCGACGACGCGCACGATCACACCCCAGTCCGGCATTCCACTCAGTAGTTGCTGCCGCGTCATCGGCACCAGCAAGCTTACTCCGCCGATGAGTACCAGCAACAGCGGAGAGAGCGAGATCATCAGCAGGGTGCCCGATACTTGATCGTGAACCAGGATTCGCGAGATCTTGGCCTTGGGTTCTATATGGCACCTTCAAGTTAGACAGCGGTCCCTGTTAGGCGACGCGCCTCATGTTACCGGCGGCTTGCGCCGAGCCGCTCACTCTTGGTCCAGAGGGGCTCTAGTCCCCGCCGGCGTTGGCGGTTCACCCGTCAGTTCCGGCACGTCGACGTACGCATTGCAATGCGGGCAGACTTGCAGGGTGCCCGCATCTCGAGCCTCGAACTCACTCGTGCGTCCGCACTCCTCGCAGCGCGCTTTGATTAGGCCCACCAGGTTTTTCTTCGCCTTCTGAGCCAGGTCCAACTCGCGGTCATGCTTGGCCAACAACGACTGGGCAACCGGTACTTGCGCCAGGTCAAGCACCCAAACCTCGATGCATTTTCTTCTATTTATGGAAGTTGAGCGATTGGGACCACGCAACATCCCGCGAAACGTCGATTCATGCACGACCATTGCTGGAATGCCATGGGCAGCGAGCCAGCCAACAACGATGTGCGCCAATCCAGGGTCGTTGGAGACGTGGACACAACGCGGATCACGAATATCGCGCACTTCAGTCCCCTAAATCTGAAATCTGAAATCCCTACCGCCGCGCCTTCGGATGTTTTAGCGGCAGCCACGCTCCCCCTTCGCGGCTGCTGGCCACGGACTGCTGGATGAACAGCATGCCGTCCAGGCCGTCGTAGACGTTGGGGTAGATCGTGTTGACGCGCTCGAACTTGCCGCCGCCGGCTCGCGTGGCCATGTCGTCGTAAGCCGCGCGGTAGACGTTGGCAAAGGCCTCGAAGTAACCCTCCGGGTGGCCGCTGGGGAGCCGTGTGGCCCCTTTGAGCGAACCGGTGGCGTAAGTGGCGTTCGGGTCGCGGGTATAGATCGCGTGCGGTTGGCCGTTGCGGCGCACGATCATTTTGTTCGGCTCTTCCTGCCGCCAGAGGAGCGATGCCTTGGTGCCGTCGATCTCGATCTCCAGATCGTTCTCGCGACCATGGCTAATTTGCGAGGCGGTGACGGTGCCAATCGCGCCGTTCTCGAAGCGGATCACGGCGTTGCCATAGTCATCGAGCGCCCGGCCTTCCTCGAAAGTTTTAAGCTGCGCGCTGATGTCGGCCGGCAGCAGGCCGGTCATGTAGCGGGCCAGATTGTAGGCGTGCGTGGCGATGTCGCCAAAGCAGCCCGCGGCGCCGCTGCGCTTGGGATCGGTCCGCCAGGCGGCCTGCTTCTGGTCGCTTAGTTCCAGCCGGGTGCGCAACCAACCCTGGATG
Organism: Planctomycetia bacterium; assembly: GCA_021413585.1. Classification (GTDB taxonomy): domain Bacteria; phylum Planctomycetota; class Planctomycetia; order Pirellulales; family UBA7805; genus JAIOPX01. Next base: position 1,839 of record JAIOQB010000426.1, on the reverse strand, counting down.
TAGCGGGCGCGGATGGCGTTGATCTGGCCGAACTCGCCGCCCAGGATCATTTCGCGCGCCTGGCGGACGAGCGGGTAGCCGGTGTAGTTGTGCGTCAGGGCGAACACGGCGTTGGACTTTTCGACCAGCGGGCAGAGGATCTCCGCTTCGGCCATGTCGAGCGTCAGGGGCTTGTCGCAAACGACGTTCAGCCCCGCCTCCAGCGCCGCCTTGGCGACCGGGAAGTGCATGTGGTTGGGCGTGGTGATCGAGATGAAGTCGATTCGCTTGTCGGCGGGCAGCTTCAGCTCGGCGTCGATCATTTCTTGGTACGAGCCGTACGCCCGATCGGCCGGGATATCGTAGTCGGCGGCCGACGCCTTGGAGCGGGCCGGATCGCTGGACAAGGCTCCGGCCACCAGGGCCGCCCGGTTGTCGAGCACCGCGGCGGTGACGTGGACGCGGCCAATGAACGAACCCTGGCCGCCGCCGACCAGGCCCATCCGCAATTTGCGATTCAACGCTCCGTTCGTAGACATCGTGACAACACTCCTCGGTAGGTGTTTTGGGGACAGCGAGACAAGTTCCGCACATGGCCGCCGCCGGACAAGACGCCCGGCCGCCGCCGTGAAACCGATGGTTCCAGCAGCCTAATTGTTGTAGCAGAATCGTTGCCGAGTTCCAGGGTTTACGCCGTGGGAGCGGCGTGGAAGTGGCGTGCTGGAAATGGACGCCGCGAAGCGGTAGGATGCCTGTGGGCCATCCGAAGCAAATTGGCGTGGCTGGGGCAACGCCCAGATGAATCGGACTCAACGATCCTGGGGCGTTGCCCCAGCCACCCGCCGCGGAATTGTAGCAGGACAACCAACAGCAGAGGGGAAGGCGATATGAAACTCCAACGACGATTTCGCAGAGGAAGCGCCCTGAGCTGGGCGGTCGGCGTGGCGGCGGCCGCAGTGTGCCTGGCGGCGGGGCTGTTGATCGGCCAGTTCGCCCGCCCCCGCACCCCCCCTGAGGCCCAAATTCCCTGGCCCGTGTTCGCCACGGCCACGCATGGGCAAGACAACTTTGCCGTCTGCACCGGGCAGTTGGACGAAGGGATCGAGGCGATTTTCTTTCTCGACTTCCTCACCGGCGACTTGCGCGCCGTGGCGATGAACGTCCGCACGCACCAGTTCAACGCGTTTTACCATCGGCAGATTTACGGTGACATGAAGCACAAGGGGGATGTGAAGAACCCTCGTTACCTGATGGTCACCGGCATCGCCGACCTGCAGCGCGGTGCCCGCAACGAACGGATGGGGCGGGCCTTGGTCTACGTGGCCGACATTAACACCGGCGTGTGCGTGGCGTACGGCGTCCCCTCGACGGTGGCGAAGACGGCCCTGGGCTTCCAAGCCGCGGCCCCGCTGGTGCCGGTGGATCGGGTCGAGTTCCGGACGACGCAGATTCGGGATTAGCTGTTGCGATTGGTTTTACGCTTTGACGCAAAGGCGCTAAGACGCAAAGACGCGCAAAGAAATAAAAGTTGGGAAGAGAAAGTGCAGCCGTTGCAGGTGGATGCCGAATCTGTGTCGATTGTTGTCAATGGTCGGCCGCTGGACGTGCCGGCGGGCACTTCGGTGGCTGCATTGTTGTTGCAACTGGAACTTGAGCCGCGGCATGTGGCGGTGGAGATCAACCTGGAGTTGGTGCCGCGAACGCAGCATGCCGACCGGTTTCTTGCGGCCGCCGATCAAGTGGAAGTGGTGACGTTGGTGGGCGGGGGATAACCGCTCATTCCCTCAGCGAATGGCCCGTCAGCGAATAACCCGTCGGCGAATAACGAACATCTCAGCAGGATCATCCAACGTGTCACAC
>JAIOQB010000450.1 GCA_021413585.1 Planctomycetia bacterium | reverse complement strand
CGGCCAGAACGTCATGTGGTATTTGTTGGCGGCCACGCGGTCGCGCCCCATGCCGCTGCAATACGCGCGGCGGGCGTAGTCCTTGTGGCCAAAGTTTTTGATGCTGTAATTCTGCGTGCTGAGAATCGGCATCTGCGTTTTTGCCTGCGATTTCGGATGCGGGTTTTCCGAAATGTACGGCACCAGGTGCGGATAATCGGACTTGAGGAAATTCGACGCGTTGATCGACCAGGGATAGATCTGAGGGCAGTCATCGTCTAGCACCAGGCCCAGCAGCACCGGCGAATCGGGATGCCTGGCAAACAGATCCGACTTGAGCTTATCGACCGGCCAGCGGAACACGATCGGCATCACCTTCACGCCGCCCACCTCGGCCGCCGGCGTAAGCAATTCCGCCGCGTCGAGCAGCACGTTAAATCCGGCTCCCTTCGCCGTGCGAACGTACTCCGCGTCGTTTCCCCCGCCCCCTTTGCCGTGAAAGCACCAGCCGACGATCGGATAACTGTCGATCCGCGTGAACCGCTTCATGCACTCCAGCGGCGGATGGAGAAAGCCGTTGCCGGTTTTGATTTCGGCCTGGGCCTCTTTCGGGGGCTTGGCGGGTTCGTCGGTGCTATTTGACGACTGGACCTTGGTCGGCGGCTGTGCTTCTTTGGCCGGTGCTTTGCCCGCAGGGTCCGCATCGTCAGCCCGGCCAAGAGCGACAAACAGCACGGCCGTGGCGATCGAGGCCGTCGTAAATAAGGCAACCACGCTTAGCGAGTAGAGCATTTTGCTACGAAATGTCATGGCGATACCGAATGGTGGGAGGTGGGGCGGGAAAAGCCGCTTGTGATCAAACGAACGTGGCGCTGAGTATAACCAGCCATCGCATGGCATTTCCATGGTCGCCACTGGTTTATGATCGCCAGGGCCCGTTCGCGATGCCTGCCAGCTTTTCGCGCACCTCCGTGCAATCTGCAACGAAGCGCGAATTGGCGTTCCCCGTCAAAGCTAAGTTGGCGACGCGCACGGATCGCCCCATCCCTTCCAGGGACAGGTGTTTGCGGCAATCGCCACCGCCACGTTGCGGGCGGCGGCACGTTCGTTGCTTTAACGTGCGGCCAATCTTGGCGAGTGCTTAACGCTCCAGCGAGAAATTGCGACGACCAATCGCAACCGCTCGCGATATGCGCCGAGCACATGTTAGGCCCGTTTCCCACTACCGGTTTCCCTGGTCCTCGGTTCCTCATTGCAGGCGGAGGTCGTATGGTTTTGTCGCGACGAAATATCAGTCTGAAGGCGATGGCGTGTTATGCATTGGTGGCAGTGGTGGTCGCCTGGTCGGCGAGCGTCTGGGCTCAGGGAGATGCGGCAAAAGCCGGGCAAGAGTCCGCACCCGCGGCAAAGAAGGAGGCTTCGCCAGAGGCGAAAACCGCGGCTGACGCCAAAGCCCCGCCCGAAACCAAAAAGGATGCGGCGCCAGAAGCAAAAAAGCCCGAAACCGCTGACAAGCCGGCCGACGCGCCCGCCACTCCGGCCGCTGTACCCCCTGCCGCCGATTCACCGGCCGCGGTAGCAGCGCCTGCCCCCACCGGCCCGCTACCCGATCCCGCCGGCCTTGTCACCGGGGACAAAACATCCGTCGTGGACGGCGGAGGTAACTCGTTCGTTGTCTCCGAGCCCACCGACAAAACCGATCCCGACTTCGCCAAGAAGAAAAAGGACTTTGACGACTATCAAGCCCAGGCGGCCAAAGAACCGTTGGCGGTCAAGTTGGCCGACACCGTCGGCCACGTCCGGATCGCGACGAACTTCTCCTGGACGCTGTTGACCGGCTACCTGGTGTTGTTCATGCAGGCCGGGTTTGCCCTGCTCACGTGTGGATTGGTCCGCAAGAAGAACGCCGCCCATCTGATGATGCTCAACTTCGCGGCATACGTATTTGCCTTTCTCGCCTACTATGCCTGCGGCTATGCCTTTCAATGGGGCGGAGTGGCGATCAACGCGGCCCCGACCAATATCGGCGGAGCGCCGACCATGGACTCGTTTCTGCTGGCCAACGGCAAACTGTGGGGTTTCCTCGGTGGGAAAGGTTTCTTCATGAGCGGACCCGCGTATGACGCCAGTTCTAACGTGCTGATGCTATTTGAAGTGGTGTTCATGGAGACCGCCGGCTACATCATCGTCGGGGCGATCTGCGAACGGATCACGTTTGGAGCCTTCTTGCTTTGTGAAATGTTCATGGGGGCGATTCTCTATCCCATCTTTGGCTGCTGGGTCTGGGGAGGGGGCTGGCTATCGCAAGTGGGAACCACGCTGGGACTTGGCCACGGTTATGTGGACTTTGCCGGTTCCACGGTGGTGCACGCCGTCGGCGGATATGCCGCCATGGCCCTGGCGATCATTCTGGGTCCACGGCTGGGCAAATACGGGCCGGACGGCAAGCCGCGGGCGTTTCCGGCGCACAACATTGTGTTCGTAGTCACGGGGACGTTCATCCTGCTCTTTGGCTGGATGGGCTTTAACCCGGGTTCGACGCTCGGGGCGACCGATCTGCGGATTGGCGTAATCGCGGTGAACACCAACCTGGCGGCGTGCGCCGGTTCGGCCACGGCGCTGCTGCTGTGGTACATGATGTTCAAAAAGCCGGATATCTCGATGGCCTGCAACGGGATGCTGGCCGGGTTGGTGGCCATCACCGCACCTTGCGCGTTCGTCACCCCTAGTGCGTCGATCGCCATCGGCGTGCTGGCGGGCCTGCTGGTTTGCTTTGGCGTGTTGTTCAACGAGCGCGTGCTCAAGGTGGACGACCCGTGCGGGGCGATCTCGGTCCACGGCTATTGCGGCACGCTGGGAGGCCTGTGCGTGGGGCTGTTTGCCGACGGCTCGTACGGCGCCGGTTGGAACGGCGTTGGAGCCTCGACCTACTTGGGCAAGGCCGGGCAAGGAGTCACCGGCTTGTTCTATGGAGATTTTTCGCAGTTCAAATGCCAGGTCATGGGGGCGGCGATCAACGCGGCGTGGGCGTTTGGCGTGACATTCGTGGTGTTTAAATGCGTCAACGCGGTCCGCAGCATGCGAGTCTCGCCCGAGGTGGAAACCGAAGGGCTCGACATCCCGGAGTTCGGCGGCGTGGCGTATCCGGAGGATGCTGTGATGGCGAACTAGCTCGAAGAGCCATCGACGCTGCGTTTGATCTTGAGGCTTGGTCTCGCGCTTCTGACTACCGCCTGGTCAGAAGTACGCCCCAAAGACTTGGGCCGGCTATCCGCCTGGCCGGTCCAAGTCGGGGGCGGTTTTTCAGGCGGCAACGGATATCCACGAACTCGATTCTCCCATCGTACTTCTGTCGCCGTCCCTGACATGTGGGGACGAGTCGAATCACCCATATAATTCACGGAAAATCACTGCAAAGGATCCCAGTTTATGAAAAAGATCGAAGCCATCGTACGGCACCATTTGCTCGACGACATCAAAACCGCGCTCACCTCGGCCGGGTTCCACGGCATGACGGTCTCCGAAGTCCGCGGCTTCGGCCGCCAGAAAGGGCAGACCGAGCACTACCGCGGCGCCGAGTACACCATTGATTTCATCCCCAAGTTGAAAGTCGAGGTCGTGGTCAAGGAGTCCGACGCGCAGCAAGTGATGGACCTGATCATCGACAAAGCCCGCACCGGTAAGATCGGCGACGGCAAGATCTTTGTGACCGATCTGGCCAATGCCGTGCGAATCCGCACTGGGGAGTCTGGGGACGCGGTGCTGTAGCGAGGCGTTGTGGACCTCGTTGAAAGGGCCACACACTAGCCCGTAGTGCAAACGAGGGGGTCACGGCTCCTCGCTTGCGCTTCGGGCTAGTGTCGTTTTTTTGGCCGCTTCCCCTCCATTCTGGACAAGCGGGCTCGCGGCGACTACAAAAATGCTGCGGCACGGCTCGCCCGCCGTTTCTTTTGTGCTTCTTGTGCTTTTTCGTGGCCAAAAAATCCGTTCGTCATTTGAGTGGCCACGAAACCGCGCAAAAGATACAAAAAAGGACTTTGAAATGGCACGCCGCGAGTTACTTCGTGGCAAGTTGAGATAGTACCCATCACGCTGTGCGTGATGCGTGATCCGGCTACGCACTTACCGCCACGCCGCGACCCAGTATCTTGATGGTATCCGGAAAAGGCCTGGCAAATGTGGCGAGATGGAAAACTGCTCGTCGTGCGGATGGGCGAATCGTTTCCGGATCGCTGCATCAAGAGCAATTTGCCCGCCGATGGCAAACAGGTCGAGCAGGCGGTTGAAAGCGGAGGCGAATGGGGTCTGCTGGCCTATGTTTTAAGTCCGATCTTTGGGGAGATGATCGGAGCGCTGGCCCGGCGGCGAGTCCAGTTCTTCGTGGGGCTGAGCGATCGATGGAAGCGCAAGCGGCGACGTGCATATATAGTCGCGGGCGGAATCATTGCCCTGTCCATTGGCTCCATGCTGTGGGGCATTCATTTGATGCAGCGCGGAGGCCGGACGGACAGCGTGGAGATTTGGACGCTGGTTTTGGGGATCTTCGGCATCCTGGGAGGCCTGCTGTGGGGACTGAACGCTTCGACGCTGGTGACCGCGAAAAGGATCACCGACGAGTTCTACTGGCTCAAAGGGGTGCATCGAGATTTTCTGGCCGAGCTGCCGCCCTGGCCCGAGAAGAAAAAGGGTTGGCTGGGAAAAAATCTGTGGCCGGGAAAAACGCGGCCTGAAAAGTTACAGCCTGAACATTCACAATCTGGCAATACGCTCACGGAGAAAACAATGTCTGAATCGACCAAGCCTACCACAATCGCCCCATCGTCCGTCGCCGGCGCGCCCATCGCACCCGCTGGTGTGGTACTCACCGCCAGCGTCAACGCGCCGGATCCGCTCCTCTCCGGCCCCGAGTTGCCGTCGTTCAAGTTCGCCTTGGAAAAATCCGTGGGCAAGACGATCGGCAACAGCGTCGGCCGGGAGGCGACGGTCGAGCAACTGCCGATCTCCAAGGGGATCGCCGGCGTCTCGATGTGGCTCGAGCCGGGGGTGATGCGCGAGTTGCATTGGCACGCCACCGCGGCGGAGTGGGCGTTTGTGATCTCGGGACGCGTGCGGACCACCGTGATTCATCCCACGGGTGAGGCCGAGACGAACGATTTTGAGCCGGGGGACGTGTGGTATTTCCCGCGCGGCTATGCCCACATGCTGCAATGCCTGGGCAACGAGCCGACGCATTTCATTTTGATCTTCGACAACGGCTATTTTTCCGAGTTCGGCACGTTCAGCATCAGCGACTGGATCGGGCACGCCCCGCCGGCGCTCTTGGCCAAAAACTTCGGCCTGCCCGCGGAGACGTTCAAGGATTTTCCGCGCGAGGAGGTGTACTTCGCCAAAGGGCCGCTCCCGTCCGAGCAGCAGCCGCCGAACCTGCACGGGCTGCAGACTCCGCCCGAGACGCACAAGTTCCGGATGCTGGCCGAGCCGCCGCATTCCGAACACGCCGGCGGGCGCGAATGGCGCGTCGACGCCAGCCGGTTTCCGATCTCGACCACGATGACCGGCGTGGTGCTGGAATTGGAACCCGGCGCCGTGCGCGAACTGCACTGGCACCCGACCTCCGACGAGTGGCAGTACGTCATTAGCGGCCAGGTGAGCGTAACCCTGTTCGGCTCCCACGGCCGCTTCCGGACCGAAACGCTAGAAGCAGGCGACGTGGCCTACATCCCCCAAGGCTTCGGCCACTCGATCGAAAACATCGGCCCCGACCGCTGCCGCGTGCTGATCGGTTTCAATACCGGGCACTACAAGGCGATCGGCCTATCGCAATGGATCGCCGGCAACCCGGCCGAAGTGCTGGCGACGAACTTTGGCCAGCCGAAGGCGCTGTTTGAAAAGTTCCCGAAGGGGGATGTGTTCATCGCGCCGGGTAACCCGTAGGTTAGGCCTCTGGAGTGCGGCGACTTGTCGCCGCTTTCCTTGTCTGGCGATGTGGCCGACATAGTCGATTTCAAATGGGCAGTTCGGATAATGCCACTTCAAGCCAATCGATGGCGAATCGAAATCAAAAGCGATGACAAGTCATCGCACTCCAAAACGGGCCGGGCCTCCGGCCTGAAAGTTTTTTCCAGGGAACCGTCTCATGCCTCTACCGATTCAAGAATCGACGGTCAGATTTTTCCACTGGATTCGAGTTCCCCGATGATACCCCTTAGCAGGTACGGATTTGCTTTCGCAAGTTCAAGCATCGCCTTAGCCTTTTCACGTTCTCCATCTGAAGTGCAGCCATAGTCGAGGTACATCGCGAAGCTTCTTTGCAATCTCTTGCTAAGTTCTTCTTTTGACAAGTTTTCAAATTGCGAGTGCCAACTCAAATCACCTGGCTGGCTTCGTCGTGTGTTTCTCACCACTTCCAAAATCTCATCAACTTTATCATCCAGCGATCTGACTTTTGGCACAGTCTCGTCAGTGTGTATTTGCTTCACCTCGTCAATTTTCTTTTTGAAATCCGGCCACCACTTCTCAAGGTTCTCTAAAAGTTCAGCCTCTCTGATTCTCTTTTCGCCGCCTGAATTGTTCAGAGATGTAACTAGAGCGATTACCTCTGACTTCATTTCCTTTTCGTCCACGGCGAGTTCTGTGTGTTGGAATTGGGACAATGGCCCCTTCACGTCTGCTTTCGACAATCCATAGTTGAGAGTTATCGCCTTGCCTTTTGCGACGCTCTTGGCTATTGCCCCGGCCTCATAGTTGATCCATGGTCGATCTTGATTTTCAGGGGTAAGGCAGATTATCCCGACATTACATTGATCTAGTTCACTATTGATGCGGTCCAGGCCCCTGCTGCCTTTTTCAATATCCTCCTCGGACATGAACCTTTCGACGAAATGCACGACCTTCGGCAAGAACCAGTAAATTGCTCGCGCGACTGCTTCGCTACGCGGTCGAGACCAAGAAATAAAAACATTCATTGCAATTCCTTTTTGCTCTCATTTCTGACTGCATTCTAAAGACTGGCTGACATCCGTCAATAAAAAAGCCCGCCGCGGATCTCTTGTTGAGTTCCGCGGCGGGCTGGTTGTTTAAAAAATCCGGCGATACCTACTCTCGCACTTGTGGTACTACCATCGGCTCTGAAAGCTTAACTACCGTGTTCGGAATGGGAACGGGTGTGACCTTTCAGATATGGTCGCCGGAATGGAGCCGCTGCGCGGTAAGGCGCAAACGGCCCTGGAATTATTGCAAGAGTGGAAAGGCCTGGCGTTGGTCCGGGATCAACATGGCTGATGTTAATCAGCGTGGTTGAAGCGGGCCGTCAGGCCATTCATCCGATATATGGCGCTCAGATTTGTCGAACGATCTACAGATGTAGCTCGCTGAAAATTAAGAGCGTTGGATATATGTGGTCAAGCATTCGTCCGTTAGTACTAGTTAGCTAAGCACATTACTGCGCGTACACATCTAGCCTATCGACCTGGTCGTCTTCCAGGGGACTCTCGCGTCAGTGACGCAACGAAACCTAATCTTGGGGCGGGCTTCACGCTTATATGCTTTCAGCGTTTATCCTATCCGTTCATAGCTATCCAGCCGTGCCGCTAGCGCGACAACTGGTACACCAGAGGAACGTCCATCCAAATCCTCTCGTACTAAGGATGAACCCCCGCAAGTTTCGAACGCCCACAGCAGATAGGGACCGACCTGTCTCACGACGGTCTGAACCCAGCTCACGTGCCACTTTCATTAGCGAACAGCTAAACCCTTGGGAGCTTCTCCACCCCCAGGATGTGACGAGCCGACATCGAG
>JAIOQB010000449.1 GCA_021413585.1 Planctomycetia bacterium | reverse complement strand
GGTTCGCGTGGCGAATCCGATCGGCCCCGGCTGGGGAAATCCGCAGGATGGCAAATTTGACGACGTGCGGCTGCTCGGCACCGATGGCAAACGCTATGGGCCACTGCCGCGCGAGTGGGCCCATTATCGCGGGCTGTATCGCAATGGCCATCGCGCGGTCATTTCGTATAGCGTGGGGACCACGAACTTGCTGGAGGAGCCCGGCGTGGTTGAGGCGCCTGCCGGAATGTTGTTTACGCGGACGTTCAATATTGGGCCGCGCGACCGTGTTCTCGTGGCGCAGGTGGCGCATCATGCGGACGCGGCGGCGCAGATTCGCGACGCCGCTCACCTGTCAGAACCGGCGGCCGATCAATCGCCGGCGGCATGCGTCATAGTCGGCCCCGCAAAGAATCAGCCAAGCGGCTCCAAGTTGACCGTCGCCAACCGATATCTGGTCGCGGGAATCGAGCCACCGATGGCTGGCGCGAAGTGGCTCAGCGACGGCCACGGCAATTTGCGGATGCGAATACCCAAGGGGAGCGCGCCGTTGCGCTTCACGCTCTGGACGGCGGAAGTGGATCGACCTGAGCAAGCGGCCGGGGTGGCGGCGGTGAAACTCGCCGAGCCAAACCGCGATTTATCAATGCTAACCCACGGCGGCCCGCCGCAATGGGCGAAGAAGATCTCCACGCGGCCAGTCATCGGCAAAAGTCCAGGCCCGTTCGCCGTCGACGTGCTCACGCTGCCGGCGGACAACCCGTGGCAGGCACGCGTGCGATTCACAGGGCTCGATTTCCTCTCCGGCGGGCACGAAGCGGCGCTTTGCACCTGGGATGGCGACGTGTGGATCGTCGGCGATCTGCTCGATGCGGCGAAGGGATTGACCTGGCAGCGGATCGCGTCGGGTTTGTTTCAGCCGCTGGGATTAAAGATTGTCGAAGGGCGAATCTACGTCACCTGCCGCGATCAGATCGTGCTGCTGCGGGATCTCAACGGCGATCGCGAAACCGACTATTACGAAAACTTCAACAACGATCACCAGGTGACGGACCATTTCCACGAGTTTGCGATGGGCCTGCAAACCGACGAGAAAGGAAACTTCTACTACGCCAAAGCGGCGCGGCACGCCCTGCCGGCGGTGGTGCCGCAGCATGGCACGCTGCTGCGAGTCAGCCCTGACGGATTGAAGACCGAGATCGTCGCCACCGGATTTCGCGCGGCCAACGGCGTCTGCCTCAACTCAGACGGCACGTTCTTTCTCACCGACCAGGAAGGTTTTTGGACCCCCAAGAATCGGATCAATTGGGTCCAGCCGGGCAAGTTCTACGGCAACATGATGGGCTTTCACTCGATCAAGGATCCGTCCGACGCCGCGATGGAGCAGCCCGTCTGCTGGATCACGAACAGTTTTGACCGCTCGCCGTCCGAACCGTTGTGGGTGACCGGCGACGGCTGGAAGCCGCTCTCCGGCGCGCTGCTTAATCTGTCGTATGGCTACGGCCGGATCCACGTCATTCTGCACGAGAAGGTGGGAGACAAGATGCAGGGAGGAATGTGTGCCCTGAATCTGCCCGATTTCCCCACGGGCATCATCCGCGGTCGGTTCAACCCTGCGGACGGCCAGCTTTACACCTGCGGCATGTATGCCTGGGCGGGCAACGCCACCGAGCCGGGCGGTTTTTATCGCGTCCGCTACACCGGCGGCCCGGTGAATTTGCCGATTGGCCTTTCGGCGCGGCGCGAAGGGATGAAGATCAGCTTCACCGATCCGCTAGAGAAGCAGGCCGCGTGCGACGCCAAAAACTATGCGGTCAAGGTGTGGTCGCTCAAGCGAACGGCAAAATACGGCTCGAACCACATCGACGAGCATCCGCTGGAAGTCAAAGCCGCCACGCTCTCCGACGACGGCAAGACGGTGACGCTGGCCATCCCCAAGATCGCGCCGACGTGGTGCATGGAGATTCGCTACACGTTGCGTGCGCCCGGGACCGATGGCAAGGCGATCAATGGTGTGATCCACAACACGATTCACCAGTTGCAGGATTAAGGTGAGCCGTGGGCGCACGTGATGATCAACGAGGATGGCTTCGGGCGCTGATTGCTTTGGCTGCCTGCGTTTTGAGTCTGATTGCCACTCGTTTCGGCATGGCAGATGAGAAAGCGCCATCGCCACCCGCCGGCGCGCCATCCCCCGCCCCGCTGCCAAAAGTCCTCGACCCGC
>JAIOQB010000420.1 GCA_021413585.1 Planctomycetia bacterium | reverse complement strand
GAGCGAATTGTCGGCGAGGAAAAAAGCCTGCCGCCGAATCTCGATTGGCCCAGTGCCCGGCTGTATCATTACCTGGGTCTCCCGGTGGAACTCTACACGCCGCTGTTCGTGGTCAGCCGCGTGGTGGGCTGGTCGGCCCATGTGATCGAGCAGCTTGATAACAACCGGTTGATCCGGCCGAGGTCGCGGTACACCGGGCCGGCGGCGCGAGCATGGGTGGCGGTGGGTGAACGGAAGTGATATTTAGTTTTTTCACCACGGAGACACGGAGAAAAAATCCCAATGTCCAATGAAGGAGCTACGTAAGGTTTTTTGGACATTGGGATTTAGACATTAGACATTACGTTTTCTTCTCCGTGTCTCCGTGGTGAATCAAACTCAGCTAGTCATTCCCCCGCCCGTTCCACCAACCGCCGGTGCGCCAGCGCCGGCAATTGCCTCCGGATGCGGGCCAGTTCTTCAAAGTCCAGTTCGGCCAGAATCACTCCTTCGTCGGACTCTGAAGCCTCGGCCAGCACGTGCCCCCAGGGGTCGATGATCTGCGAGTGGCCGTAGGTCTTCATCCCGGGCGGGTGCGTGCCGCATTGCCCGGCGGCGACGACGAAGGCCTGGTTCTCGATCGCGCGGGCCATCAGCAGCGTCTGCCAGTGGTCGCGGCCGGTGGTGAACGTGAACGACGCAGGGATCAACAGCACCTCGGCCCCCTGCTTGGCCAGCCGGCGATAGAGTTCCGGAAATCGCAAGTCGTAGCAGATCGACAGGCCCAGCCGCGCGCTGGGACTGGCGGCGACCACCACGTCGGTGCCGCCGTCAAAGTGCTGCGACTCGGCCACCCTCACTGCCGGCGCGGTGGCGTCTCCCGGCAGATCGACGTCGAACAAGTGGATCTTGCGATATGCGGCCAGCAGCCGGCCGTCGGGGCCGTAGAGCAGGCTGGTGTTGAAGACGCGGCCCGGCGTGTCGGATTGCTGGCAGATGCTGCCGGCCAGCAGCGTGATCTGCAACTGCGCGGCGAGTTGGCTCATCGCCGTGCTGGTGGGGCCGGGGACCGGCTCCGCGGCGGCGGCCACTTCGGCCAGCGGACCAAGCCGATTGAACAACTCTGGCAGACAAACCAGCCGCGCGCCACCGCCGGCGGCCTCGGAGACCAACCGGCTGGCGACGCGGAGGTTAGCTTCTCGATCCGGCCCCGAGTTCATCTGAACCGCGGCGGCCGTCAGGGGTTTGCGCATGGTTGTCACGGAATCTTTTTTCACCACGGAGACACGGAGGCACGGAGAAAAACTAATGACCAATCTCCAAATTCCAATCCCCAATAAACGTGCGCAGCATCTCTATTGGAGATTGGAATTTGGTCATTGGTCATTAACTCCTTTTCCTTCTCCGTGCCTCCGTGGTAAATAAGCCGCCTCACTCCCCATCCGCCGGCTCAGTCGCCGACACCGGTTGCGCCGGCATCATCACGGACCGCTCCCGCTTCGGCAGGCGGCTGCTGCGCGGGGGCCGCGGGGCGTCGTCGTTGGTGCTGCGCGGCGCGCGCGGCTCGTCGTCGGGAGCCGGCACGTGGTACGAGAACATCGACGTCGGCTCGTGCAGCTCGGCGTGCCAAGGGTAGTCGAACAGGTTGCGATAGTTGTACGGCCGGCGGTAGTACGTGCCGTGGAATGCCGGATAGCGATGCACGAAGCGATCGTTGCCAGGGTAGCAGCCGTACCGCGGGGCGTAGCACGTTTGCGGCATGCCCCAGCCGGTTTCGAGCGAGTAGTCGGCGCCGTCGGACTCCGACGCCGTCTCGTCGTTGTAGTTCGTGTTCGGCTCATACCCTTTGCCGGCGGCGGCAGTCAGCAATATCAGGGTCATCGCGGCGGCAACCATACGATCTCCTCCTCGGCAGTAGCTGACAACGTGCAGTCGCGCGGCGCGGTGCCCTGGCGCGGGCGCATCACTCCGGCCCTAGTTGGATCGGCCGCTAGAACCCGAAGATCAAGTTCGATCGCCACGATCGGCACGACCGTCACAACCGGCAAGGTTTGACAAACACGGCTTCGCTAAATGATTGTTAACAGGTTCTCAAGGCACTACTGGACAAGCCAGCAGTGGCACGCAACGCACAACCGTTGCGATCCGTTTGCGCCGCGCCAATGTAGAGAAATTTTACGGGGTCAACATCGCTTGACACTTGTTAGCTTGGGTTGTCCAAGTAGTCTGAGATTCATGCATTGAGTTTGACGTGCCTTGTTGCTGCAAATGCTGGCATTGCCCATTCGGGCAGAAACTTCGAGGCCGGGGCAATGCCCCAGGCACCCAATTCTTGATCTTCTTCGATTCCTTTCGGAACAGACCACCAACAGAACAGAGCACCATGAGCCAGACCGTCAAGATCATCGGCCGCGACCCGGCGTTGTTGGCCGCGATGCGAGAAGAGTTCTCGCCCGAGTTCGACCTGCTGTGTCTCGACAGTCCCAGCGCCAAAGGGGCCAATGGCGCGGCCCATGGAACCAACGGCTCGTCCGTTCGGGCGGTCGTCGCCCAACTGGGCCCGCGAATGATCGGGAGCGGTTCGCCCGCCGCCTACCTGGCGGAAGTGCAGGCCGCGGCCGGCAGTGCGTCGGTCTATGTGGCACTGGAAGCCGATTGTCCGCTGCGCGTTCGCGAGATCGCCGCCGAAGCGGCCGATGCCTGCGTGATGATGCCGGAGGGGAGGCAGAAGCTGGGGCAACTCGTCCGCCAGCAGCCCGACCCGGCGCTCGACCTGGCGGGATTCTTCAGCGGCCTGCCGAGCAAAGTGCTGCACGGCCGCAGCCGGTCGATGGTGACGTTTGCCCCGCAGATGTTCGAGATGATCGACGAGTTGAAGGTGGCCGCCGCCCACGATGTGACCGTGCTGTTGATCGGCGAGACCGGCAGCGGCAAGACGTACCTCGCCCGGCTGATCCACGAATTGTCGCAAGTCGCCGACGAGCAGATTTACACCGTCGCCTGCGGCGCGCTGCCGCCGGACTTGATCGAAAGCGAATTGTTCGGATACGTCCGCGGTGCATTTACTGGGGCCGACAGAGACAAGCTCGGCAAGTTCGCTGCCGCGGGGCGCGGCACGCTGCTGCTGGATGAAATCGACGTGCTGCCGATGGAGCAGCAGGCCAAGCTGCTGCGTGTGATTGAGACGGGCGAGTACGAGCCGGTCGGCAGCAACGAGACGCATTACTCGCAGGCTCGGCTGGTAGTGGCATCGAACTACGACCTGGAGCAACTCGTGGCCGCGGGCACGTTCCGCCGCGACCTGTATTACCGGCTCAACATCTTGAAGTTCCACTTGCTGCCGCTCCGCGAGCGGCCGGCCGACATCGAGTTCCTGGCCCGCAACTTCGCCCTAATGCACAGCCGCAAGCACAACATTCAACTCCGCGAGATCGACGACCAGTTTCTGTCTGCTTTGAAGGCGTACCACTGGCCGGGCAACATTCGCGAGCTGGAAAACGTAATCCGCCGCAGCGTGTTGTATTGCCGCCGCGGTGTTCTCTCCGTCGAAGACCTGCCCAGCATGCTGCGTCCCGAGGGAAGCAAAGAGCCGCTGCCGGTGGCCGAAACCGTTTCGACCAAGAGCCTCGAATCGCGCGTCGGGGTGATGGAGCGGCGGATCATCGAAGACACGCTCCGCCGCAACGCCCATCACCGCCAGGCCACCGCGGAAGAACTGGGGATCAGCCGCGTGACGCTGTACAACAAGATGAAGAAGTTTGGGATGCTCAATTGAGAGCTTCCGTTGGAATTAATTTCACCACGGAGACACGGAGACGACAATGTCTAATGTCTAAATCCCAATTTCTAAAAAAGCGAGCGCAGCTCCTTCATTGGACATTAGGAATTAGATATTGGGATTTCCTCCACCGTGCCTCCGTGTCTCCGTGGTGAACATCCGGCCCGCGCTAATCACAACGACTCCGCCATGCTCTCCGATCTCCTCCGCCCCCTGGTGCCGCTGCTGTTGCTGATTGCGGCTTGCGGTGCGTATCGCGTCGCCCTACCCCGCCCTGCCGGCGATGCGGCCCAACGGCTCGCCAAGCCTGATGCGGCGTTCGATCGGCCGCCGACGAAGATTTCGCCTCGCTACAACGACCCTCGCGTGGCGACGGACGGTCAGTTGCACGCGGTGCTTGCCCGGATGAAGCCGACGCTGACGCCGGTCGACACGAACGTGCTGGTTCATGCCTTGCGCCTATGGGGTCCGCGTGCCGAATTTGGCGACTCGCGCTATCCGTCCGGCCCGACGATGCTGGGCTACTTTCTCGATGACGCCGAATTCCGCCGCATCGCCGGCGCCAACACGCCGCCGCTGTTCATGCGTGACAAGAGTGGCGTGCGCGTGCGGCCCTGGATTGAAAACTCGCCGTATCGTCTGACCGGCGCCGTGCATACGGATGATCTATTGGCCACGCTCGCCGAAAGCGGCGTCACGCTCGCCACGCCGCTGATTACCCGCGACGGAGCGGTCAGCGTTGCCGACTTGATGCGCGAAACGCTCGCCCGGTTCCATCGTTCGCAATACGAATACGAATGGACGGCGATCAGTTACGCCCGCTACTTGTTTCCGCTGAGCCATTGGGACAACCGCTTTGGCCAGCCGATCGACACGGACGCCTTGGCGGACGAGTTGCTGGCGCAGCCGATGCCCAACGGCGTCTGCGGCGGTGCCCATCGACTCGAAGCGCTGGTCGTGCTGCTGCGGGCCGACGATCAATATCATGCCCTGTCGCGGCGTACGCGGCGCAAGATCACGGATTATCTCACCCGCATGAGCGGCCTGCTGATCGCGTCGCAAAACTCCGCGGGTTACTGGAATCGCAACTGGTACCTGGGTTCCGCCGCCGAAGCTGCCAACAAGACACACAACCGTCAGGACGGCACGTACGACCGAATTCTGACCACAGGCCATCACTTGGAGTGGCTGGCTCTCGCTCCTCCCGAAGTGCAGCCGCCGCGCGAAACCATCGTGCGGGCCGCCCAATGGGTGGTGCGGGCCATGATCGCCGAGGATGCCAACGGTCTGGCGATGCACTATGGTCCGTTTTCGCATGCTGCTCGAGCGTTGTGCCTGTGGCGGAGCAAGGATCCGTTCGAAGCGTGGCAAGCGGGTGAGACTCAACCAATCCATCACTAGCCCGAAGCGCAAGCGAGGGTTTTCAAAGTAGGTCCCGCCTGCCGGGCGCGACCTAAGCGGCCCGCCAACCTGAAACGCAGGTACCGCCCGGCAGGCGGAACCTACTGGTCACCTCTATGTGCGCTTACGACACCACCTTGCTGCAAGTGATGACCCCGCCGCGCACGGCGGCGTTATCTGCGTCGACGTCGCCGAACGCCGACGCTGTCGCCTCGCGCAGCCAGCGGCGCGGCGCTCGGCTGGAACTGCTACTGCCACGCACCAGCCGCGGCACGCTGGCCGTCGTCGCAGCACTCGCGGGCATCTTTCTGGCGACCAGCTTCTACCGACTCAACGACACCGACCTGTGGGGCCACTTGGCGTATGGCCGCTGGATCGCCGAGCACCACCGCTTGCCCTCTTCCGATCCGATGGGCGTGGCTGATGCAGGACGCAAGCTGATCGACAGCTCGTGGCTGGCCCAATGGGGCGGTTACCTGTGGTATCAAGTCGCCGGACCAGGTGGCGTGCAGTTGGTTCATGCGGCGCTGATTACCTTGGCGATCGGGATTCTGATTTGGGCGGTGCGATTGCGCGGCGTGCCGATCGGTATTGCCGTGGCCTCTGGCGTGGCGGCGTACATGTTGGCGCTGCCGATCGTCGGCACGGTCCGGCCGCAGTTATTTGGGCTGCTGGGCATGTCGCTGGTGCTGCTGGCGCTGTCGCTGGTTCGCAAGAGCCGCAGCCCGTGGATCTGGCTGCCGATTGTGTTCGCGTTGTGGGCCAACCTGCACGGTTCGTTTTTGATCGGACTGGTGGTGATTGGTTGTGCGGCGACAGGGCGATTGATTGATGTCGCCTGGCGCTGCGGCAACTTGAAACGGGCGTGGGCCGAGCCAGTGGGCAAGCGCATGCGGTTGCTTGCGATGTTCTGCCTGGCCGCCACGCTATTGAACCCGGCCGGGCCAGCATTGTGGTGGCATGTGCTGATGTTCGGCAACGAGCGGATTCTAGCCGATATTTCTGAATGGCAGCCGACGACGTTGCATAGCCTTACGGGCACGCTGCTGCTCGTTTCTGTAATGATGACTGGCGTGCTGGTCCGCGCCAGCCGGCGGCCGATCCGGATGCACGAAGTGCTGCTGGTGTTGATTCTGGGTTTGGCCACGCTCTCGGCGATTCGGATGCTCTGCTGGTGGGCGCTGGTGTGGCCGTATCTGGCGGCGCCCCATGCCGCCGCCGTGTGGCAAGCATGGCGCCGGCGCCGCAGCGTTTCATTAGATGAAAACAGAATGTCGCATGCCGCCGAACCGACGGCCATGCGAACGCTCATCGCCATGGCCGTGGTCTTCATGGTACTGGTCTGGTCGCCGCCGACGCACGAGCTGATCGCCGGCCGGGTGCGCAGCGAAGCGATCGTCTGCTCGACCGATACGCCGTTGTTCGTGGCGGATGAAATCCGTGCCCGTGGGTTGCAGGGGCGCGTGTTCGCACCGCTGGAGTGGGCCGACTATTTGCTGTGGCACACGCACAACGCCGTGCAGCCGCTGGTGTATTCTCACGTGCATCTATTTACGACCGACACCTGGCACGACTACCGCACGATTGCCGGCGCAGCGCAAGGCTTTGTCGAAGCAATTGATCGGCAAGGCATTGGCTATCTCATCGTCCCGCGCCGACTCGCCGCACTGATGGCCCACGAGCTAACCCCCGAAGGCCGCTTCCGCACGCTCTATCAAGACCAGCAAGCGATGCTGCTGGAAGTCAGGGGGAAGCCGGCGCGGAAGTGAGGACGTCAGTACTCGGTACTCAGTACTCAGTACTCAGTACTCAGTACTCAGTACTCAGTACTCAGTACTCAGTACTTCTATTCTTCCGCCCTGTATCGTATGATGTCGTCGTTTTCCGCGTGACATTTTCCTCCTCACCAGGAACGACGCATGCCGGGCGTGCGCAATTTCGCGGACTTGCACTTCTGGCAAAAGTCCCGGCAGTGGTCGAAGGCCATCTTTCAATACACTCAGCGCGAGCCGTTTTGCTCCGACCGCCGGCTGGTGTCGCAGGTCAATGACTCGTCGGCGTCAGTGATGGCCAACATCGCCGAAGGATTTGGCCGTGGAACGCAGGGAGAATTCGTCGCGTTCCTGGGTTACGCGATCGGCAGCCTGAATGAAACGCAATCGCACCTGTGCGCCGCCTACGACCGGGCGTATCTGTCCAAAGAACAATTTGCTGAGCTGTATCAGCAAGGGACGGAGGTTCGCAAGATGACCGTGTCGTTTCTTAGCTCGATGGTCAAGACCGGCTCGGGAGTGAAGCACATCCGAAAGCGAATCGACTTCAGCGACGAAGTCCGGACCCGCTACGAGCAAATCACGGGCGAGCAAAGGCCCGAGATGTTTCGCAAGAGGATAGAGGAATGACGACTCGAGTACTGAGTACTGAGTACTGAGTACTGAGTACTGAGTACTCTGCTCTCCCGCCCCCGCCCGCTGCGCAACAAAAAGGGCCGCCGCGGACTTCTCGTCAAAGCCCGCGACGGCCCCGCCAATGTTACCCCGCGTCAGACCGACCGGCGCGAAGTTCGTTACTTGTTAACGTCAGCCCACAAACAAATCTTTTCTCATTCCACATTCAGCCGCGCGAGCGGCGTGTTCGCCAGCCGACCAGCCCCAGCCCGGCCAGGCCCAGCGCGGCCAGGACGAACGTGCTCGGCTCGGGGACGCCGCCCCCTTCGACGGCCAGCGTGCCGAACACGTCGATTTCTTTGTACGCGTCTTGCAAGCCGCCGGAACCATTGAGGAAGGTAAAGCGCAACCCATCCACTCCATCCAGGTCTCCCGTGCTGGTGATGGTTGCTTGCAGTTCCGTACCCGACGTGCCCGAACCTCCCAGGTACGGCAGTGCGTTGCTCCGATCCACGGTGGCTAAGACATCGACGATCCCTGCGGCCGGCGTCCATGACGTGCCTCCGTCGGTCGAATATTCGAGATTGAACCTCAAGTCATCGCGGGAATCGAACACATATCCGCCCAGGACGACGATCGACGAGAGATCGTATTTCGCCGTGAGCAGCGCCGTCACTTGAGTTCCATCCGCAAAAAACACTACATTGGTAGCGTGCGGGGTGCCGGGCCCGTAGGGGGTCCCGTCGTTCACCAAGCCTAAGGGCTGGCTGAAAAACATGAGGCTTCCTGACGTGATCGACAGCGATGCGAGCGATGGCTCGCCCGCATTGATCAGGTCCGTGGCCGACGTTGGGAAGGCGTTGCCGGTAGGATCACCGGGATCTCCCGCGGACGGTGGCTGGTATGCATTGGCAGAGGTGACAATAACGGCCGAGGCGGTTCCGTGCAGCAGGGCCATGACACAGAGCATAGAGACGGAGCAAAACATTGCGCAACGCAGGAGTGAATTCTTGGTCGATAACATTGGCTCACCTTATTGGGTTTGAGCGTGTGCCCTTCGCCTCGCGGCCGGGAACACCCCGGCAGAAGCAAAAGAGATTTCAGAGTAGAGTTTTTAAATTGACGAGATGAGAGTTGCGATAAGCGTTGCTCCAGGGGACGGGATTTGTGATTTCAGATTGCAGATTTCAGATTGACGGAAGAGACGGAAGTACGCTAGCGCGTCAATCTGAAATCTGAAATCCTAAATCTGAAATAGTTCATTTCTCCGAAATCACCTCGATCCGGATGTTGTCGAGCCAAAAGTGCGTGGCCGGCGTGGCGGCCGTCACGACGGCGAAGCCAAAGATCGCGTAGCGAGGGGGAGTGGTCCAATCGAGCTTCGGGATCGGCGGATGGAATGTCCGATCGGAAACCCAACCGTCCTGTCCGCGCCACTGCGAGCGCTGCACGCGTGCGGCACGAACCGTTCCATTCACGACGTCCATTAACACCCGGACGCGGTAGGGCTGATTCCAGGTCCATTCGACCGGGGGCAGTGCGGGGTCGGCATCATGCCACAGTTCAATGCCCGCGGTGTGGCCGACCTCGGTGGCCAGCGCCAGGGATGGCTGGACCGATTGGCCGCTAGGCATCAGGTCGAACTCAATCAGCACCTGACAGGTGCCGCCCAACTGCCGGCCGTCGATCTCTCGTGCCAGCAGGGGAAAAGTCTCCTTCGGGTTCTGTGCCGAGGCCGCGATGTCCACGGAGCGGACACCAATGGCGGGCGGTGGCCTAAAGCTTGGATTGGGCTTTATCGCGTTGCTGTCGGCCATGGCCTTCGTCAGGTCGCTGACGGACACGCCTTGCCCCTTGCGGGTGCGCGTCTGGACAATCCACGGGCCGATGGCCGTGTTGTGCGGGCCGATGTCATACGTCTCGAAATCGTCGGACAACAACACCTTCCGCGGCTGGCCCGCCAGCTTGTCGAGCGCGAACTTGAACGGATCGGCGGCGGGCAGGGGCTGGACCTTGTTGTCGCTGATCGTGACGGCCTGGCCGGCGGAGAGGATTTGCGATTTGCGAGGGGGGATTGGCGACTGCGGAGGGGAATTTGGCTCGGGCGGGGCCTGGGCCAAGTTGTCCACTTCGTCGGTGAGGTCTACTTTGCCTTTGAAAACATGGACCTCGGTGGAGGAGGCTGTCGGCTGTCGGCTGTCAGTTATCGGCTCGGAATTCTTTTTGCCACTGACCACGGACAACGGACCACTGACAAACACGCCAAACTCCGTACCCAGATCGGTCACGGTGCCATCGGGCGTGTGAACCTTGAATCCCTTGGCCGGCGCGGGGACTTGTGCCGTGAGCTTCCCGTTGGAGAGCCGGCACGCCGTGGCGTCCACAATCGTCAATTCGGCGGGACCATCCACGATCACCCTGGCTTGGCTCTTGAATGTGATCGTGACCGAGCCGCTGGTTAGCTTCAGCCGCTGCCCCGGGGCTAAAGCGTCGCCGGCGGGAGCACTGTCATCTTGCCATTTCGCGTCCGTAGTCTGGACCAGCGTTGCGGCGGAGCCAGCCGGAGTGGTTGCCACCGGTCCGGGACTGCGTGTGGACCAAAACACGATTGCCATCATGCCCACGACGACGAACCCCAGCAGCGACCAGAATGTGGCCGGGTGGCGGAGGACATTGAGGATTGAGGATTGAGGATTGAGGATTGGCGAGTCCGGAATGGGTGCCGGCGGACTCTTCAGCGGGCGAGTTGGCCGCGCCGGTTTTTCTTCCGACTTCCGACCTCCGACCTCCGACTTTGATGTACCGACCTCCGACTTTTCTATTTCCGACTCTGGCCATTGCGCCGGTTGTGGCGGGCTGAAGTGCCTGGCCAGCAGCGTGTGGACTTGCATCAGGCGGATGAACTCGCGGCGGATCTCGGGGTCGCTGACCAGCAGCGCATCGAGCCGGGCCAGGTCGTCGGCCGGCAACATCCCTTCGCAATAGGGACCGACGAGCGCGCGCCAGTCCTGCTGGGCAGAGTTAAAATCATCCGGTGTGCGGCTCATGCGGCGCCTCCTGCGCTGATTTTCTTGGCGACGCACTGAGCCAGCACTTCTCGCAGCCGGGAGAGCGCCTTGTAGATGGCATGCACGGTGGCGCCGCGATTGGCGGCCATGACGTCGACCGTCAGGCCCGACTCATAGCGGTCGCGAATCAGGCTGGCCGCGGGCGGAGGCAACTCCTTGACGCAATCGAGAAACGCCGCCTGGCGAGCGGCCAGTTCGTCTTGCATCTCCGACATCTCGGCGGCGATCGACTCGGCAGCCTCCAGACCCAACATCGCCGGCGCACGGGCGGCGCTGCGGCGATAGTGCATCACCTT
>JAIOQB010000015.1 GCA_021413585.1 Planctomycetia bacterium | reverse complement strand
GTTCTTCGGCCAGGACCGGCTGCTGCTCTCGCGCGACGCGAAGCAGTTGGCCGCGGCACTCGACGTGCTCGACGGCAAGGCGGGTGCCCTGGCGGCCGATTCGCCGCTGGCCGAAGCGGCGGCGGCGGGCACGTTCATGATCGCCCGCGGGATCGATATGGACGCCGAGAAAACGCCGTTCCATCTGGAAGCGGTGCGCAAGAGCAAGCGACTGGCCGTAGCGGCCGGTCAGAACGAGGCCGAACTGTTCGTCGACGCCAAGCTCGCCGCCCCCGACGCCAAGGCGGCGGCCCAGGTTGCCCAGGCCGTTGACGGCTTCAAGGCGATTCTGCAGTTGCAACTTAGCGAAGATAAAAATGCCGACGCCGTGCTGCACGGCCTGAAAGCCGAAGTGGCCGACGCGAACGTCACCATCCACTGGCGAGCCGCCGGCGAGGACGTGGCCAAGCTGGTGGCCGAAGAACACCAGCGGATGGTAAAGCGCCACGCAGAGCAGAAGCCGGAGAAGAAGAAGCCCGTGCCGTCGGGGGATGATTGAGGGGGGCAGAAAAAACTAATGTCTAAGCACCAATGACGAAGGAATGACGAAGCACGAAGTCCGAAGAGTCGTTCGTCATTCGGATTTCGTGCTTCCTTCGTCATTCGAGCTTAGACATTAGACATTATTTGCTCGCCCTGCCTTCGTGGCGAATCCAAGTCACCGCAACATCTGCGGCCGTTGGGCGGCGGCGGGCGGGGCGGGGAGCGCCGGGCCGCCGGCCCCGTTGTCTTCGCGGATCTTCTTCCACCCAAACGGCACGCGCGGCGGCATGAACGTGTCGCGCAGCTTGTCCAGCGGGCTATTGACCTTTACATCCTGGAACTCGTACGAGCTGTAGCGATCCCCTGGGTCGTACACCCGCAGGGCGAACGGCTCGAAGTTGTCGCGCTTCAGACGCAGGATCGACCGCTTGAAGTTGGCGGCATCGGCGCGGGACTTGGGGAAGGCGTCGACCCAGATTTCGGTCTCGGCGAATTCCTGCGGCGTGATGATCCGCAGGAAGTAGCGGGCCTTGAGCTTCTTGGCTTCGGCGCCGAACAGAAACGGCAACGGCCCGTCGCTGATCGCCTTGCCGCGCATCTCGGGCGGGATCGTCCGCTCGATCACCTGCTTCTGCTTGGCGTTGTATTCCCACACCGCGGTGCCGTTGCACACCCAATGCTCGCCCACTTCGTCGGGGTCGGGTTCGTATTCGTTCGTCTTGGCGTTGAACCGCTTGATCTTGACGATCTCGAAGTTCCCCTTGTCGGGGGCCGAGTATTTCAGCAGGCCGTCGTTCTCGAGCGCCGGCCGATCCTTGTTCGCCTCGCCGGGGACGAAGCCGGGGATGTAGTCCCAGCGGGTGAACTTGCAACTGAAGGTCGAGATTTTTGACGTGTGGGCTTCCCACGCTTCCAGAACGCGATCGAGGTAGTCCGCCTGCTCGGGGGTCAGCTCAAATGGGGCCGTGGCGGGACGCTCGTCCAGCGGCCGGCCGGTGTTGGCAGGACCACTGTTGGCAGGACCATTGGCGGCGGGACCGTTGTTGGTGGGATTATTGACCTGGGCAACAATGGGCGCCATGTTCATGGGCGCCGCGTTCATGGGGGCATATTGTTGGCCCGGATATTGTTGTGGCGGCGCTTGCTGTCCCGGATTTGGCTGCCCTGGATATTGTTGTGCAGGGTATTGTTGCGCAGCGGCCGGCAGGGCCAGCGCGGCGGCAATGAGCAGCGGCAGAAGCGACAGCAGCGACGTGCGTTTCCAAGGGGCGTTCATCGTGGTCTGCGGTCCTTCTGCGACGCGGGTAGTCGGCTATCCAAGATGCCCGTTAGCTTCCCGACCGCCGGCAATGAGCTGCCCGCCGGGGGCCTTGGGGGGCGGATTCTAGCAATCCGGCCCCAGGCCCTAAAGGCCAATTTCCCGCCACCGGCCCGCCCGGCCCCGCCGCCGCCGATTGCCCAAGTTGCCGGGGGCAGGTAGTTGCGGTGAACGAGCTGGCGGGGCTCTATAATGAGCGAATGACCAAAATGAGCGAATGACCAATGACCAAGCACCAATGACCAATGCACGAAGCATGCACGCCTTATTGGTCATTGGGATTTGGTCATTGGTCATTAGCTTCCCAACGAGACCGTACCAGCAATTCTCGGAACTCCCACCATGCCCCACTCTCGGCTGAGCGTTGTCTATCTCAGCCCCGGCGCGGGGGGCATGTACTGCGGCAGTTGCCTTAGCGACAACATGCTCGCCAGGGCCTTGGGCCGCGTCGGCTGCGACGTCACGCTGGTGCCGCTCTACACGCCCACGCTCACCGACGAGCCGAACGCCAGCATCCAGCAGGTCTTCTTCGGCGGGTTGAGCGTCTACCTGCGCGAAAAAATCCCGCTGGTGCGGCGGTTGCCCAATGCGATCACCCGCCCGCTCGACGCTCCCTGGCTGCTGCGGCTGCTCGGCCGCCGGTCGATCAAGACCGACGCCAGCCAATTGGGCGAGCTGACGTTGTCCATGGTCCGGGGCGAAGCGGGGCACCAGACGGAAGAAATCGTGCGGCTCGTGGATTGGCTGAAGACTCAGCCGCGGCCCGACGTGATCAACATCGGCAGCCTGCTGGTGGCGGGTTGCGTGCCGGCGCTCAAGCGAGAGTTGGGCGTGCCGATCATCGTCACGCTGCAAGGAGACGACCAATTTCTAGACGCCCTGCTGCCGCCGTACCGCGATGAAGCCTTGGCCGAGCTGCGCCGCATCGCCCGCGACGTGGATGGATTTATCGTGCACAGCCGGTTCTACGCGGAGGCGATGGCGACGCACTTTGAGATCCCGCGCGAGCGGATTCACGTCGTGCCGCTGGGATTGTCGCTGGAGGATTTCGATGCCCCGCCACCCGTGAGCGGACGGGCGCTAGCCCCCGGTCCCCCGGCCAGCCCCGCTGCGGCAACGGCAACGCCACCGGCGGCTAGCGCCGTGCCGCTGACAGTCGGTTACCTCGCTCGCATCTGCCCCGCCAAAGGACTGCACATGCTGGTCGACGCCTTCCTGCGATTGCGCCGCATGCCCGGCATGGCCGCCGTGCGACTCCGCGTCGCCGGCTGGTTGGGGGCCAGCGACCAAGCGTATTTCGACGGACTCAAATCGCGAGTCGCCGCCGCAGCAGGCCCCGACGCGCTTCAATACGACGGCGCCGTGGATCGCGCCGGCAAGCTGGCCTTCCTGCGCGGCGTCGACGTCCTAAGCGTCCCGACTACGATGGCCGAACCCAAGGGCCGCTACGTGCTAGAAGCCCTGGCCGCCGGCGTGCCGGTAGTGCAGCCGCGCCACGGTGCGTTTCCGGAAATGCTCGAACAGACCGGCGGCGGGGTGCTGTTCGAGCAAGGAGATTTGGCGGCGCTAGCCGACGCGCTGTACGGGCTGCTCAGCGATCCAGTACGGCGCAAAGAACTAGGCGAGCAAGGCCGCCGCGGCGTGCGCGAACATCACACGGACGAGCGATCCGCCCAAGCGACGCTGGAGGTGTATCGCCGGGTGATGGCATGATACCGAGTAGGGTACGCGAAGAGTACCGGATATTCGACCCGCTGATTGGTACGCTTCGCGTACCCTACCGGGCTTTCCGCCACAGCACCCACGTTTTAACAGCATTGATTCAACAGCCATTGCTGGTATCTCTAACCAGGAGACGTTGGATTCGTTCGCGGCCGGACGCGCAGGTCAGGGGCTACAACTCCGTTAGGCGGTTTCCATCGCGTATACGCCGCCAGTATCTGCGGTAGGCGATTGATTACCAACTGCTGAAATTTGACCCAATGAGGGTTATTGAGTGCACCTGCTGTTAGAAGAGCAGACTTAATCTCTTCTGACAATAAAGGGCTTCGCTCATTGAAGACTGTGTGTTGTTTAAAAAAAATCAGCCCAATGTTTTTAGGCCACAATTCAAATTTTAACTTGACTGCAACCACTCTGGCGGACTGCCGAAATAATTTCTCAATGGCCTTCCCCAATTCATCCCCGATACATGGATTAGTTACCCAAGACTGGGGTAAGCTCAAAAAGATAACGCCGGGCTTGCCCTTTGGAAGCTGTTTTCTGGCGCGGTCAAGGGTGGCCCAAGCTGCCTGTGCTCGTGGCTGTGTTTTTTGTTTTTTTGTCTTTATTTCACAATACACAAGTGCTCCGCTGGGTACGACAAATTCCGCTTCATAGTCGCTTCCCATCTTTCCAACGGGGACAATGAAGTTAAATTGCAAATGCGGTGCTGCCATTAGTCTGGCGCAGTCCATTTCGCCAACGGCAGATTCTAAATCATCCAACATCATTTGCGATAACCGATACTTCATTCCTGGAGTATCGCGAAAATTGTATAAGCATTCAGCAAGATTTAAAACTCGTTCCGCCGATTGGCATGAGGCATTTGGGTTGTCTTTGTCGTCCTCCCATAGAAACTTCTTGCTATCGGGAAAACTATCCCGTATTGTCAACCCATGAATCACATTAAATGTCCATTCATTACCGAGGAAATATCGTATAACTTCGGTACATAACCCGTGCTGAGCAAGTTCATATGTATCCAAACCAGGATAGGAAAAGAGTCCGTGCGCTGCGGAAAACATCCAGAACTCTAAGTGCTCCATGTCGAGATGATCAATCTCGCGGTGAAAATCTCTGTGATAATAGGGTATTGCAGTCAGAAGCTGCCGCTCGGCAAATCCGCCAGGAGGAGGCCAAACTGGATTCCCGGGCAACTCATCAGGGCTCTCTACTATCAGGCCGTTGTATTGGAAGTGGTGTGCCATGAGAGCGCGAACCAAACTGGGTATGTAAATCTTTGTCTAGGAGGAGATTTATAACAGCCATGCCCGTTGCCATTCATTCTTTCACGTACATAGGTCGCCGCTCTCTGGGCTTTGGGATATAACGCCGTTGGCGTAACCGATCATAGCCATCAAAATTCCCAAGTGAGGAAAAAGGAGCTGGGATTGCTGGTAGAATGGTCGATTCTCGCCCGCTGGCCGACTATGGCGAATACGGATTGTCGTTTGGAGTCCGGTTCACACCTTCAGCTTCGATGGCTTCAGCATCGACGGCTTCAGCTACGACGATCGCGTTGGGGGAAGGGCGTTTTCGCACCAGGTCGAAAATCCCCAGAATCCCGCCGACAAAGCCTAGCAACCGCATCAAGCCGCAGATGAGCACCAATTCTCGCACGTGATTGGTGTCGATCCCCCAGCTCGCCACATACATGGCGGCGGAAATCGCCAACACTGTTCCCTTCGGAGCGTACCGAGAAATGATCCACAGGCCGACCAGCCCGCAGATGATCACCACGGCCGAGATCACAAGCAAGACTTGCCCGTAGGAATCCATGGCGTGGACGAGGTTGCTGGTTGTTCCGGGTTGCCCCACGTTGATAGCCGATAGCTGACAGCCAACAGCTACTCCTACCCGTTCTCCCCTTCCAGATACGTATACCCGTTCAGCCCCTCCTCATAGAACTTCAAAAACCGCCCCGCTTGCAGATCATCGATCCGGTTGTCGCGCACCGCCAGTTCCACCGCGTCGCGCATCTGGCGCGACAGCGCCTTCGTGTCGAACTGCACGTAGTCGAGCACCTCGCGGACCGTTTCTCCCTGGATGATGTTGTCCAGCACCATCTCGCCGTTGCCATCGAGGCTGACGTGGACGGCGTTCGTGTCGCCGAACAGGTTGTGCAGGTCGCCCAGGATTTCCTGATAGGCGCCCAGCATGAACGCGGCCAGGTAGTACGGCTCGACGCCGTTGGGGCAGTTGTTGAGCGTGTGCAGCGGCAGCGTACGCTTCACGTCGCGGCGGTCGATGAACTGGTCGATCTTGCCATCGCTGTCGCAGGTGATGTCCCCCAGCACGGCTTGCCGCACGGGCCGCTCGTCCAGGCGGTGGATCGGCATCACGGGGAACAACTGCTTGATGGCCCAACTGTCGGGCATCGACTGGAACACCGAGAAGTTGCAGAAGTACGTGTCGGACAATAGCTGGTCGAGCCCTTGCAGTTCCTCCGGCACGAACTCCATCTGCCGCGTCAGGCCGTGAATCTTGCGGCTGATGGCCCAATAGAAATTTTCGACCAGGCTGCGCTGCGACAGGGACAGATAGCCGCCGCTGAACAGGTTCATTGCCAGGTCGTACGCCTGCTGGGCGTCGTGATAGCTCTCCAGCGCGTTGCGCACGGTGAGGTTGTCGAGCGTCGCCTTGAGGTCCAACAGCGGCTGCTCGGCGTCCTCGGGCATGCCGGTGACCACGTCGCTGTCCCCCAGGCCGGCCACACCCAGCACGTTGAAGATCAGTAGGCTGTGGTACGCTACCACCGCCCGGCCGCTTTCGGAGATGATCGTTGGATGCGTCACGCCCGCCTCGTCGCAGACGCTTTGTACGTGGTACACCACGTCGTTGGCGTATTCCTGCAGGGTGTAGTTCATGCTCGATTCAAAGTTGGTCTGCGAGCCGTCGTAATCGACTCCCAGCCCGCCGCCGACGTCGAGGTATTCCAGCCCGGCCCCCTTGGCGGCCAGCTCGGTGTAAACGCGGGACGCTTCCAGCAGCGCGCCTTTGATGTGGCGGATGTTGGTGATTTGGCTGCCCAAATGGAAGTGCAGCAGCTTGAAGCAGTCAGCCATGCCGCGGCTTTTGAGTTCTTCCAGGCCGGTGAGGATTTCGTTCACCGTCAGTCCGAACTTGGAGCGCGAGCCGCCGCTCGATTTCCACCGCCCACTGCCGCGCGCGGCCAGCTTCACGCGCATGCCGATCTTGGGGCGCACGTCGAGCTTGGCGGCATATTTGAGAATCAGTTCCAGCTCGGTGTACTTTTCCACCACTGGAATGATGTTGCGCCCCAGCTTCTGGGCCAGCAGCGCCATTTCGATGAACTCGGCGTCTTTGAATCCGTTGCAGATGATCGGCACGTCGCCGGTGGCCAGGGCCACCACCGCCAGCAACTCGGGCTTGCTGCCCGCTTCGAGGCCGAAGTTGAACGGCCGGCCGTACTCCAGCACCTCTTCCACCACCAGCCGCTGCTGGTTGACCTTGATGGGGTAGATGCAGCAATAACGCCCCTTGTAGCCGTGCTCGGTCATCGACTGGGCGAAGGCGTCGTGGATCTCCACCAGGCGGTGCTTGAGCAACTCGCCGAAGCGGGCCAGGATGGGCGTGTCGATGCCGCGGGCGGAGAGCCGGTCGACCAGCTTCTTCAAGTCGATGCCGCGGGCCGGATCCTTCGTCGGATGGACGCAGACGTTGCCCGCCGCGTTGACGTTGAAGTATCCCTTTCCCCAGCGTTCCACCTCGTACAGTTCCGCAGCGTCTTCCACGGTCCACTGCGCCACGTCCTGTTCAACTAGCATGGCCACTTGGGGGAGCCCTCCAACGGTGTCGCGAAAATGAGCAAACAACTAATGATAACGCGAAACTCCGGGCGAACAAGCGTCTGGCGTGGTCGGGAGGCCTGCGGTGCCTTGCCTGATGCCGGAAGGAGTGCGAGGAAAACCCTCGCGTGGGGGCGAGTGTGGCGGTAGAATCATCGGCCACGATGGCGCCGCCGCGACGCGCGGCGCCCAGGGCAGGGTGTTCAGCGAGGGCGCCCGGCGCGGAGTATTCAGAGCGAGGCGATCATCCATGGCCATCTTGTTGTACTGCAGCGGTTGCGGGGCGCAATTGCAACTGGCGGACGAGCACGCCGGCCGGTTGGCTCGCTGCCCTGCTTGCGGCGTCACTACTAGCGTTCCCCTCGGGCCGCCGGGTGGCGGCGTCGTGCAGCCCCCGCCGCAGTCGCCGTCCGACTGGATGCAGCCGGAGTGGTCGCAGCCGCTACAGCCGTCGCCTTCACAATCACAACCATCCCAACCACCGTGGCAGCAGCCACAGCGGTCGCAGCTCCCCACGATGCCGCCGTCGTATTCGGACCCTGTGGATCCCACCAACCCATACGCGGCATCTCCGTATCGCGGCGGCGCGTATTCCAATTTGCCGCCGCACCGTGGCACGCTGGTGCTGGTGCTAGGCATCATGGGCTTGGTGTGCTGCGCCATTTTCGGCCCGATGGCCTGGATCTTCGGCGCAGCCGATCTGAAGGCCATGCGCAGCGGACAGATGGACCCTGCCGGCGAATCGACCACCCAGATCGGCATGATCCTGGGCATCATCTCCAGCGTGCTGCTCGGCCTGGGCGTTGCGTTCTACGCGTTGGTGCTAGTGATCGCCATTGCCGGGGGGAAGTAAGTACTCAGTACGCAGTACGCAGTACTCACAACTCAAAGCTGACAGCCGACAGCCGACAGCCGAGCTTCACACCCTAACCCTCTTCCACCCTCCGTGGAAAAATCGATACGCCACCAACCCGCAGCGAATAAAGATATCCAGGACCATCGCGTACCAGGCCCCTTTGAGCCCGACGCTGGTCCAGCCGAGCATGTAATACGTCATCGGCAGGCGGACACCCAGGAAGCCGATCATGGAGAATAGCATCGGCCAGCGCGTGTCGCCGGCGCCGCGCAGGGCTCCGGTCAGGATCATCTGCAATCCCAGCGCGGGCATCGCCCAGCCGACGATCCACAGCAACTGGGCCGTCAAGGCGATCACGTCGCCCCGGTCGGCGCTGATGAAGAAGCGGGCCAGGGCGCTGCCGTTGAACAGAAACAGCACGCCAATCACCCCCATCAGTCCGCAACCCGCCAGGCAGGCGCTCCACACGCTGCGCGACGCGCGGCGCGAATCGCCCGCTCCCAGGTATTGCCCGGCCAGCGTGGCGGCGGCCATTTGAAACGCCGCCCCGGGCAGGAACGCCAGCGACTCGATCCGCACCCCCACGCCATGCGCCGCCGTGGCCAGATCGCCCAGGCTGTTGACCAGTGAGAGAAACCATAGGTTGCAGCAGACGATCATCAGCATGTCGATGCCGCCGGGGATGCCGATCCGTAACACTCTGCGCATCAGCGCCTTGTCCGGCACGAACAGGTGCCAATGCAGCGACAAGCCCGCCCGGCGCTTGGCGAACATGACGAGGATCATCACCGCCCCGGCCGCATAGCCGCACACGGCGCCGATCGGCAGTCCCCGCCACCCGATCGTCTGGATCGGCCCAATACCGATCACCAGCGCCGATGCGACCACGATATTGACAATGTTGACAATGCCCATCGTCAGCATCGAGCCGATCATGTCTCCCGCCCCGCGCAGGCAGGCCACGCCGACGCGCACAATCATAATCAGCAGCAGCGCCGGTAGGATGATGTGCAAATACTCGACCGCCAGATAGGCCGCCTCGCCGCGCAACTGCATCACGTGCACGAACCAGCGGACAGAGAGGTAACCCACTACGGTGCCGGCGGCGGCCAGGAGCGTGCCGAGCAGCAGGGCCTGGTGCGTCACGCGGCGGGCGCGGGGCATGTCCCCCGCGCCAACCCCGCGCGCCACCAGTGCCATCGCACCGATGCCCACAAACTCGAACAGGCTGCTCAACAGCCACATCGCGTAAATAATCAGCGAGATGGCGGCCAGCCGAGCGACGCCGGGGAGATAGTGACCCGTCAGCCACATGTCGACCAGCACGATCAACGAACCCAGCACCTGCTCGGCCAAGGCCGGCATCGCCAGGCGCAGCATCGGCCGCATCGTCCCTTCGGTTTCGATCTCGATGACATTCAAGGGGTGACGCTCAAGGCAGGACGCTGTGGGGGCAGGGACTTTTGGGGCGAGAGAATAGAGGTGGGGCGAGAGAGGCACCCAGCCGTCACCAGTTTAGGGGGAATCCGTCAGGCGGGCGAGACGGCCCGCGGCCCTGGATTCCCGCGGTGTCACGCATCACCGTGGCCAATGTTGATTGACTGGCACGCCGCCAAGGGGATAATAATTCCGATGAAGTCTCGACACGGGTGGCTGGGGCAACGCCCCAGTGAATACTCTGGGGCGTTGCCCCAGCCACTCACACTGGCAACCTGAGGTATCCTTAATTTGCTTATGCGGACGGCGACTGAGTATCGGGGCAGCGACACGACGCGTGCGATGGATTGGGCAGATATGGTTTCCCTTCGCCAGAGTTGTGCAACAAATGGCCGGATCGCGCGCTGCGCTGGTCGAATGCCGAGACGGTTTACTCTTGCGGCCATGGCGGCCGTGTTGCTTTTTGGTGCCAGCGCGCTTGCCGCACCCGACAAGCCCGAACCGCCGCAACCCGCTGCCGGCGATGCGGCCCCCGGCGCGCCAGCCGCCCCGCGCGTCGGTCGGCTGATTCGCGTTCCCTTGCCGATCAAGGACCGCGTCGACGACGACGTGAAGCGATCCATCCGCCGTGCCTTGGCGCGGCTGCGCGAAGGGGAGCCCCCCGGCGGCGGCCGGCGAATCACGCTGGTGCTGGAGTTCTCGCCCGACAAGTCGGAGTTCGGCCGCGGCAGCGATTTTTCCCGCGCGCTATCGCTGGCCCGCTTTCTCACCAGCCGCGAATTGGCCGATGTGAAAACCGTGGCGTACATTCCCCGGACGATCAAAGGACACGCCGTGCTGGCCGCGATGGCCTGCGATGACATCGTGATGGCCCCCGACGCCGAGATCGGCGAGGCGGGGATCGACGAAGACCCCAAGGCGCCGGCCGAAGACGCGGTGTTGGCCGGCTATGCGCAAATCGCCGCCCAGCGGCGCACCATTCATCCGGCCGTCGCCCGCGGGATGCTCGACAAGCACGAAGAGGTCCTCCGCGTCGAGACGCAGGATGGCGCCGAGTTTGTCGCCCGCCGCGACCTCGACGCCTTGCAGCAGCGCAAAGCGATCCAGGGCCAGCCGCAGACGGTGATACCGCAAGGCAAGCTGGGCATCTTCAGCGGTCGCGAAGCCCGCGACCTCGGCCTGGCCCGCTATCTGGCGGCCGACCGGATGAGCGTCGCCCGGGCGCTGGAACTGCCGGCCGAGGCGATGGAAGAAGACTTGCTGATCGAAGGCCCGATGCACGGCGCCACGGTGATGGTCAGCGGCTGGATTGATTCGCGGCTGGTCGAAACGCGGCAGAAGATGATCGAACGGGCGATCAAGGAGCACGACGCGAACCTGGTCTGCATCTGGATCGATTCGCCCGGTGGCGATACCGAAGCGGCCTTGCGGCTGGCCAAGTTCATTGCCGGCTTGGATCCCGCGCAGACGCTCACCGTGGCGTACATTCCGCGCGAAGCGCGTGGCGCGTCGGTGCTGTTGGCGCTGGCTTGCGATCAAATCGTGATGCAGCGCAGCGCCCGGCTGGGCGGCGGCGATGACTTGCCCACGGATCAGGAACTGCTCGACCTGCGGTCGGCCCTGAAGGACGATATCCTGCTCAAGCGGAAGCGAAGCTGGTCGCTGCCGATCGCCCTGATGGACCCCAAGCTGCCGGTGCATCAATACACGAATGTAAAGAGCAACCTGCAGGACTGGTTTTCGCCCGACGAGCTGGCGGAGCAGCCCGACAAGGGGGACTGGCAGCGCGGCCCGCAGGTGACGCTCGACGGCCGGGCCCTGGCGGTCACCGCCGATCAGGCGGAGCAGCTTGGCCTGTTGCGCGAGCGAGGGTTGGTCGACAGCTTCGATCAATTCAAGTCGCTCTACGGCCTGACCAGCGACCCGACGATGGTCGAGCCGACCTGGGTGGACCGGTTGATCCACATCCTGGCCTCGCCCGGCATCGGGGCGATCTTGTGGCTGGTCGGCCTGGTGGGACTGTATACAGAATTGAAAATGCCCGGCACCGGGGTCGGCGGCTTCGTGGCGATAGTGGCGTTCGTGCTCTTCTTTTGGGCGCATTACCTGGAGCAGACGGCGTCGGCATTGGAGATCGTGCTGTTTATTACCGGGCTGCTGTTTGTGGTGCTGGAGGTGTTTGTGCTGCCGGGGCATGCCATCTTCGGCCTGGGCGGCGGCGTGATGATCATCATGTCGCTGGTGCTGGCGAGCCAGACGTTTGTGATTCCGCACAATTCCAGCCAGGTGCGCGAGCTGCGCGATTCGCTGCTGGCGATCTGCGGAGCCGGCGTGGGTTTCGTCGCCACGGCGATGGTGCTGCGCCGCTATTTGCCGGAATCGACGCTGATGCGCCCCATGATGCTCCAGCCGCCCGAAGGAGCCCAGGCCGCCGAGCTGCAAGTGCGCGAGTCGCTGGCCGACTTCCGCCACCTGATCGGCCAGCAGGGAACCACCGTCACGCAACTCACCCCCTCGGGCAAAGCCCGCTTTGGCGAAGAGCTGGTCAACGTCAGCTCCGACGGCGAATGGATCGCCGCCGGCACGCCCGTGGTGGTGGTGGAAGCCCACGGCAGCCGGGTGCGGGTGGAAGTGGTGGGGTGAGGGGTGGAGGCTGTCGGCTGTCCGCGAAGGGCAGTCGCAAGTTTGGCAGAACCAGCAATGTATTCCCTGGTTTTCGCCTTTTCTGGTGTGCCACTGGCTTTGCCAGTGCAGGCACAACTCTGTCGCTCAGCACGCAATGCGAATGCTTCCAAGTGTGAGGAAAGCGGTTTGGCCTTGCCGAGACGCCGCCATCGTTGCGGTTCAGGCTCAGCGAAAATCGCGGAAAGCCAGCTAATCTGCCGCACCCGTGCCGCCCTGTCAGGCGCGGGGGGTGTGATATAATGACCGGTCCGGCGGCGTGGGGTTTCGGCGGAGGGGTTCGCCGACTTGCGGTGTCGCCGCGCAACGACTGACGAAGGTTCGGGGACGGTTCATGGATCCGCTGTTTTGGTCGGCTATCTTGATGCTGCTGGCGCTGGTGGTGGCGGAGATTCTCTCGCCGCCGCCGTATGGGCTCATTGGCTTTCTAGCGGTCGTGGCTGCGGTGGCGGCGATCTACATGGCGTTTCATTATCGCG
Source organism: Planctomycetia bacterium (assembly GCA_021413585.1). Taxonomy (GTDB): domain Bacteria; phylum Planctomycetota; class Planctomycetia; order Pirellulales; family UBA7805; genus JAIOPX01. The sequence continues at coordinate 10,704 of JAIOQB010000015.1, read as the reverse complement.
GACCTGTGGCCGGGTTCAGCTTTGTCGCCGTCGCGGTGTTCGGCATGCCGGCGGCGTTTCTTCTGGGCATCAAATACTGGCCGCACACCAGCATGGGGCGGCACGTGATGCTCGAAGCGCCGATCGGCGATGACATGCTCCCCGACGCCGACCCACGCCGCCACCTGCCGCAACTGATCGGCAAAGCAGGGCAGGCGAAGACGGTCATGCTCCCCGGCGGCGCGGTGTCGATCGACGGCCGCACCTACGAGGCGGTGAGCGAAGGGATGCCGATCGAATCGGGCGACCCGGTGTGCGTCGTGCAAGTGCGCCACAATCGGCTGGTGGTCCGCAAGCTCGACGGCCCGCTGCGGCCGGCCGACCCGCAGGATCCGCTTTCGCAGCCGGCCGAGTCGCTGGGGCTGGATCCGTTTGATGAGCCGTTGGGGTAGGGGATTTGCGATTGCGGATTGGGGATTTGCGAATGACGGCGGCCAAGCGGGATCGGCCCAATTGGCTTGACATTTAAGGCCCGACGGCTACAAGGAAGGAATCTGGACCGCCCCATGTGGGCAATTTCCTCCATTACCTACTCTACGGCGGCCACATTTTCGCCGTGACTTAACACCCGATTGGGGCTCGACCATGCCGCTGTTTGCCGAAGACACCAACGCCCTGCCGATCATCATGATCTTCGGGTTGATCGTGCTGATCATCATCCTGATCGTCATCGCGGCCATTTTCTTTCGGTTCTTCAAGTGGTGGATTCAATCCGTCACCACGCGGGCGAACATCGGCATCTTCGATCTGATCGGCATGCAGCTTCGCAAGGTGCGCCCCGAGGTGATCGTCCGCAGCAAGATCATGGCGGTGCAGGCCGGCCTCGACGACAGCACGGGCATCACCAGCAAGGCGCTGGAGGCCCATTACCTGTCGCGCGGCAACGTGCCGCTGGTCATTCAAGCCTGCGTGGCGGCCAGCAAGGCGAAAATCGTTGAACTGGACTATAAGCTGGCTACGCAGATCGACCTGGCCGGCCGCAACGTGTTGGAAGCAGTGCAGACCACCGTCTATCCCAAGGTGATCGACTGCCCCGGCAAAGACGCGGGGCGCGAAACGCTCGACGCCGTGGCTAAGGACGGCATTCAACTCAAGGTCCGTGCCCGCGTGACGGTGAGGGCGAACGTGCAGCGGCTGATCGGCGGCGCCACGGAGGAGACGATCATCGCCCGCGTCGGCGAAGGGATCGTCAGCGCCATCGGTTCGTCCGATTCGTACAAGCACGTGCTGGAGCAGCCGGACCGCATTTCAAAGGCCGTGCTCGCTCGCCGGCTCGATGCCCAAACAGCCTATGAAATCGTGTCGATCGACATCGCCGACATCGTGGTGGGGAGCAACATCGGCGCCCGCCTGCAAGCCGATCAGGCCGAGGCCGACACGCGCGTCGCCCGGGCGGCGGCCGAAGGGAAGAAGGCGATGGCCCAGGCCCGCGAGCAGGAAATGATCGCCCAGATCGAAGAGAGCCGCGCCGCGGTGGTCGAGTCGGAGGCGCAGGTGCCGCTGGCGATTGCCGAGTCGCTGCGCAGCGGCAAGCTGGGAATCATGGATTACTACAAGCTCCGCAACGTGCAGGCCGATACCGACATGCGGCGGACAATCGCCGGCACTGGCAACCAGCCGGTGACGCGGTCGAAGCAGTAGGGGGGGAAATCCCAATGTCTAAATCCTAATGTCCAATGAAGGAACTGCGCAGGCTTTTTTTGGACATAGGGATTTAGACATTAGGATTTAATTGGAGTGCGCCACGGTAGAATTATTGTAGGAAGTGCGGGTTAGTTTCCACCCCCCGGGTAACGCCATGTTGTCGACCGTGCTTCTCGCCGCCAACGAATTCGAATTCATCCGGGTGCTGTTTGTAGTCGTCTTTCTCATCATCGGCGTGCTCACGCAATTGTTCAAAAAGAAACCGGGGCTGCCGCCGATGAAGCCGCAGGGGCAGGCGCCGCCGGCGGGCGGGGGGAACCGGACCCTGGCCGACGAGGTCGACGCGTTCCTGCGGCAGACGAACCAGCAGGCTCGGCCTGGGCAGCCGATGTCCACGCAGCGCCCCCAGGCGGATCGCACTCCGCCGCGCCGCACGCGCGAGCCAGTCACGGCGCAAGTGGTCGATGCTCAGGTGGTTGGCCCGCGCGTCAAGCGGCAGCGATCGGGCCCCGGCTCGCTGGCCGAATCGGTCGGCGATGCTGCCCAGCAAATCAGCCGCGGCGCGGATCGCCTCTCCGAGCAAGCCTCTACGCTGGGACAGGATATCGATCGGGCCGACGAACGGATCGACCAGCACCTGCACAGCGTGTTCGATCACCAGGTTGGCCAACTGGAGGAATCGGAAGCGGAGGCCAGCACGGCGGAAGCCTCTGTCGGCGGGCGCGGGCCATCGCAAACCGACGTGGCCGCCGTCAGCACTGACCGGGCCGCCGACGTCGCCACCGCCGGCATGGCCGCCGAGATCCGGCAAGTCTTCTCCAACCCCGCCGACATCCGCCGCGCCGTCATCCTCGCCGAAATCCTCGCCCCGCCGAGTGATCGATGGTGAGGGCGAGGCTTGAGGCTTGAGACTGTAGGCTGAAGGTCGGAAATCGCTCCACGCGCCAACCTTTTGTCCTCAAGTCTCCAGCCTCAAGTCTCAAGCCTATGACCATCTCCCCCGCCCAAACGCGCCTCGGTTGGATCGGCACCGGGGTGATGGGCAGCAACATGTGTGGGCATTTGCTTGCCGCTGGGTTCAGCGTGACGGTCTTCAATCGCACGCGCGCCAAGGCCCAATCGCTGATCGACCGCGGTGCCCAGTGGGCCGATTCGCCGCGCGAGGTGGCGCTGGCTGCGGACGTGGTGTTCACAATCGTCGGCTTTCCGGCCGATGTGCGCGAGGTGGTGCTGGGCACGCAGGGCGTGCTTGCCGGCAGCCGGCCCGGCATGGTGCTCGTGGACATGACCACCAGCGAGCCGGCGCTGGCGGTCGAGATCGCCGAAGCGGCGGCTAGCCGGGGTGTGATCAGCCTCGACGCGCCGGTGTCGGGTGGCGACGTCGGAGCACGTGAAGCAAAGCTGTCGATCATGATCGGCGGCGACGAAGCGGCCGCGGCGGCACTGGCCCCGTGCTGGCAGGCGATGGGCCGCACGTTCGTTCGCCAGGGAGGCCCCGGCGCAGGGCAGCATACGAAGCTCACCAATCAAATCCTGATCGCCGGCAATATGATTGGCGTCTGCGAGGCGCTATTGTACGCCCAGCGGGCGGGGCTTGATTTGAATCGCGTGCTGGAGTCGGTCGCCAGCGGCGCGGCGGGGAGTTGGTCGCTTTCCAACCTGGCGCCGAGAATCATCGCCGGCAATTTCGCGCCCGGGTTTCTGGTGGCCCACTTTCTCAAAGACTTGGGCATCGCCCTGGCCGAGTCTTGCCGCATGGGCCTGACGCTCCCCGGCCTCGCGCTCGCCGAGCAACTCTACCGCCGCACCGCCGAACAAGGGCACGCGCACGATGGCACGCAAGCGCTGCAACTGGCGCTGGCGGAGATGGCGGGGTGACGGGGCTGTCGGCTATCGGCTGTCAGTTGTCCGTTGTCCGTGGCGAGCAGTGAGCTTTGAGCAGTGAGCCTCGAGTACTGAGTACTCGCTACCACCTACGGCAAGAAAAATCATCAATCATAAATCCTAAATCCCCCCCAACCCCACCCAGAAAATTTTTCCCCACCGTTGCAATTTGACAACGCGCCGGCATGGGGTACCCTTCAGCGTCGCCCGGCTTCTGCTTGACTGGCCTGGGCGATCCTGCCCTTGAGTCCGCTCCGCTCGCCTCGCGGACTCGCACCCTGTGGAGCCGTGTACCATGTGGGACCAGCCTGCGGCTTGCCTCGATTCGGTCGGTGCGGACGCTCCCCAGACTCGGGCAGTGCTGATCATTGAAGACGATCCTTCGCAGCGCGAAGTGCTCAGCCTGCGATTGGCCAGCCAAGGGTTTCGGACATTCGAGGCGGCCACCGCCCGCGAGGGGCTCGATCTGGCCCATCAGCATCGGCCGCATCTGGTGCTGCTCGACGTGCGGCTGCCCGACATCGACGGCTTCCGCGTCTGCCAGCAGTTGGACGAAGACCCGGAGACTTCGCATATTCCGGTGATCATCCTCAGCGGCATGGAGCGGCCCGACATCATTCGCCGGGCCCGCCGCGTAGGGTGCCACTATTTCGTCCGCAAGCCGTACGACCCCAATGCCCTGCTGATCCTGGTGGAAAACGCCATGGCCGAGCGGAGCGAGACGTGAGCGGGGGCGGGAGTGGGCCGAAGGCCCCCCACCCCCATCCCTATTGCCGTGATACATTAACGCCCGGTTATACGGCTCTGAGCCGGCGGTCGATTGTCGACGCCGAACGTAGCGGGCTGATTTTTCTGCGGGCGGAATTACGGAGTCTCGTGTGGGTACGAAGAAAACAGGCAAGGGTCGACGCAAGGTCGGCCGTAAGAAGCGTCGCATGCGGTCGAAGATCCGTCATCGCAAGCGATAGCCCAGCGGCCGCCGTCATGGCTGGGGCGTCCACAGTTCTACGTCGCCGCGATGCAGCGCGCGCTCTGCGCGAGGTTGGCGCCATGCCGCAAAATACTGGGGCGTTGCCCCAGGCACCCTTACACGGCAAGGGCAGACAAGCTGCCCATGGTACGCTAATGCTGGCCCGGCCATGAAGCGCATCGAGACGCGACATGCCCGCCGCCGCTTCCAGGTCGTTCGCGACCGCCAGGGTGTTCCCCACATCGAGGCCGAGTCGTTTCGCGCTGCGCTCTACGGCCTGGGCTACATGCACGCGATCGACCGGCCGACGCAACTCCTCTTCTCGCGCACCGTGGCGCAGGGGACCACGGCGGCCGACATCGCCGACACCCCGCGGATGGTCGATACTGACCGATTCTTTCGCCGCGCGAGTTTGTATCGGCGGCTGGAAGAGGAAGTGCGGCTGCTGTCTGACGAAACATTCGACCAACTGACGATCTATTGCGAAGGAGTCAACGACGGGCTGAAGGACGCCGGCCGCTCGCTGCCGATGTGGGCCACCGGGTTTCAACCCGCGCCGTGGAACCAGCAGGCGGTGATGCTCGTGGGCAACCTGCTGAGCTTCGGCGGGCTGGCGGTCGGTCAGCAGCAGAACGAACGGCTGCTGCTGGAGTTGATTCAGCAGGGCGTGGACGACGAGCGGCTGCGCGAGCTGTTCACCCCGCTGCTCGAAGACGCCGATCTGGAACTATTGCGGCAAGTGAAGCTGCCGCATCAAATCTCCGACGAAGCGCTGGAACTCATCACCGACCTGCCGCGACTGGCCGGCAGCAACGCCTGGGCCGTCTCGCCATGGCGCAGTGCCACCGGCGGCGCCTTGCTGGCCAGCGATCCGCACTTGGAAGTCAACCGCCTGCCGGCGATCTGGTATGAGGCGGTGCTCAAGTGGGGCGATCAATACGTGATGGGCGCCACGCTCCCCGGCTGCCCGCTGTACGCCGTGGCCCGCACCGAGCGGCTGGCCTGGGGCGTGACGTACATGAAAGGAGACACCAGCGACTTTTTCATCGAAGATTGCCGCGCCGGCGGCAGCACCGGCTGGCAATACCGCCGCGACGCCGATTGGCACGATTTCGAATTGCGCGAGGAAGTGATCAAGCGCAAGGACGGCGAGTCGGAAACGCTGCGCATCTACTCCAACAGCGTCGGCATCCTGGAAGGGAACCCCGACACGGCCGGCCCCGGCTATCATCTGTCGTTCGCCTGGACGGGGCACACGCAGGGAGTGGGCGCGTCGATCGGCACCTGGCTGAGCGTGATCGCCTGCGGCAGCGTGGCGGAAGGGATGGACGTGGTGCGCCGCTGTCCTCAGCCGACGTTGTGCTGGGTAATGGCCGACCGCGCAGGGCACATCGGCCAGCAGGCGAGCGGCTGGTTCCCGCGCCGCAGGCGGCACTACAGCGGCATGCTGCCAATTCCGGCCTGGGACGAAGAGAACCACTGGCACGGCTGGCTGCCGGAGAGCGTGCTGCCGCGCATCTACGATCCGCCGGAAGGGTTCGTTGCCACGGCGAATGAAAACGTCAATACGCCCGGCGGCCCGCAATTGGTGACGTTGCCCGTGCCCGACTATCGCAAGCGGCGGATCGACGAACGTCTGCGCGCGTTGCCGGCCGCCCGCGTCGAGGACATGCAGCAACTGCAATACGACGTGCTAAGCGTGCAGGCCCGCGATCTGCTGGCGGTGTTTCTGCCGCATCTGCCGGAGAGCCCGATCAAGCACCGCCTGGCGAACTGGGATTGCCGCTACACGCCCGAGAGCCGCGAGGCGACGCTGTTTCAGCGGTTCTACCGCAACGTGCTGCTCGAAGTGTTTGGCCAATCGCGGCTGCGCGAGGGGGGGCTCGGCTGGCGGCGAATGCTGTACCTTTGCTCCAGGGCAGGCTACTCCACGATGGTGCTCACTTGCGTCGATCGAGTATTGCGCAAAGAGCACTCCTCCTGGTGGCGAGGGCGCGACAAGGGCGACCTGATCCGGCAGGCGGCGATCCGGCTGGAGGCGGAAACGGAGCAGCCGTGGTCGCAGTTCAATTCGTTCAGGATTTCGAACCGGTATTTTGAGCAGGCCAGAGGGAGCCGGATGCTCGGCTTCCGCAGCAAGGAAATGCCCATGCCCGGCTGCCACGCGACGCCGTTTCAAGGACACTTATTGCGCTCCGCCACCCGCGAAGAAACCTTCGCCCCCAGCTATCACTTCGTTACCGACATGCTGCGCGACGAAGCCTGGACGAACCTGCCCGGCGGGCCAAGCGAAAGCCGGTTTTCGAAGTTTTATAAGAACGATTTTCGGCGCTGGTTCACGGGGGAATATAAACGACTGGGGCCGGTGCAGTAACGGGGGGTTATGACCAATGACCAAACCATTGATTCAGAATTATGTTCCGTTAATTCACGGAATAATCAATGCGCTGTTGTTTCTTGAGTCCGCAGGACCAGACGAAGTGGATCCTGACTCAGCAGTGCGTTGCATGGAGAATATTGTGTCGAGCCTTCTCGTTTTGGAGAAATCCGATCAACTCGCACTTAGGTCTGAGTTTGAGAAAATTGCGGAAATTGAGCAGGAGCCCTCATACAAGAAATTCGTTCGAGGATTGCCCGACATGATAGGTCTCGCCTCACCTTAGCGGATGTAGGTTGGGTCGCAGACTCACCACGTAATTCTGTTACGAAACGCTCTGGTGGGTCTTCGACCCACCCTACGTTTCTGAATAATGTTGTTGGACGGCGTCACTAACATGACACATCCAAAGGAACTAGTTGAACGGACAGCAAACCTAATCGTCAGCAAGTTTGACGTCCCGCCCGAGCGGGCGGGGCGGATGGCCGAACGAGCGATGGACGGCATTGATGCTCACGGCTTGGATCCGCACGATTGGGAGACCATTCAAGAGGTCATTGAGGTTGTCGTTCGGTCATGGGTAGAGAATGATTTGGTTCCATGAGTTATAGGGTGGGTCGCAATTCCACCAAGTAGTTCTGGATCAAAACGCTCTGGCGAGTCTGCGGCCCATGGCCGATGAGCAGGTGGCGATTGACGATCCGCGCAAATTCAGCACACTTCAGGTTGGCAAGCTCCAAAAGCCGGACAACGTGCACTTCAGGCCGGAGGTTAGAAGCCTGGGGACGCCATGTCGCCACCTCGATTGGCCCGACCGGATGCTCCGCCGGAGATGGAACTCAATGCCGCACGCCCTGCCCGGCCAATCGCTCGAGTGGAGCGTGCCACGCTCGGCGCGGGCAGCCGCAACCTCTGGCTGGTCTTAGGGTTGGGCACCGAAAACGGGGAAAAAGAGGTATTTCTTGGCTGATGCGGGTGCCCGATTCCCCTGGGAGGACTGCTCGAAGTAGGGGAGCGGTCGTGATGTGATTGCTGAAAAAATATCGCAAAACGATTGACGCGGGTCATGCGAGAAATTATCTTCTCGGATAGTTGATTGGGCCATCGGACGTATTCAAAAACCACCGAGTGCCGCTGTTGTAAAAAGCTGCCTGGATTCTCTTGCGTAGGCCCTGCCGTTTCACGGTAGCGGCCTTCCGAAGAGATTCCCGGCAGCTTTTTTCGTTTGCATGTGGACGGGATGTCGTCGTCGCGGAGATTTTGGCCAATGATCTCTCTCCTTCAAATCTTCCAAGAAACAGGGCGCTCGCGCTCCGCCGTTGGTGGTGGAACGTCAGCGCCCTGTTTCTGTTTTGCTTTCTATTCTGCGGGATCTTCCCGCCCCAACTTTTCATAAGGAGCCCCTGAGCCCCGCTACGGCGTCGATCATCAAGACGCGTCAACAATCAGAAATGAACAGCGGAGCGTGAAGAGGCAAGCTCACCATGCGCTGTTCGGCGCTCGACGTCCGAGCGCCGATAGTCATCTCAAACTCCTTTTCTGATGAGGTAGGCAAATGATCCGCAGAAACCTTTCACTGGGTGCATTGGCGTTTGCTTTCGCCATTGCCATGGCTCTTTTCGCGCCCCATGCTGAGGCAACGACCGTCAGCGTGAACTTTCGGTACGACGCGTCGGCTAACTATACGCTCGGTGCCGCGGATGTCGCCGGAGTGGTGCCCAAGGCGAACTGGAATAATGTGACGACGGTCGCCGCTCCTTCCGGGCGCGCGGGTTCGTACAGCGAGTTCGTTTACGGCGGCACGGTGGTCAAGAGCACCGGCGGGGCAACGACGATCGGCGTTCGAGGCACCGGCTGGGTCAGCAACTCGACAGAGGAAAAAAACAATCCCCTCGTGCCGACCAACCCCAATGGCGTCATGATGACCAGTTCGGGCATCAGCGGCATCAATCCCGCTGTGGGCGTCGATGGTCCCTTCTATTCGCAAATTAAGTTGAGCGATGCCTTTTCGTCGATGGGCTCCGTTCCCTACGACGTTTATATTTACTACGGCACGGGCTATAACGGCGATTTTATGGGCGGACCGGGAAATATCTACCTCAGCGCCGCCGGCTACACGGTGCCAACCAACAGTGCTGATCCTGCTCGAAACGACATCCCCGGGGTAACCTTTGCGACGCAGGGCATGAGAACGGTTCGCGGCACGGCCAACGGATCCGGCACGGGCCCAACCTGGGACAATGGCACCGGGTTCCTCTTGAGCACCGGGACGGGTGTAGCGGGCAACTATGTTAAGTTCACAGGCGTATCGCTTGCTGATTTAGTGGTCACCGTGCGCCCCACCGGCGGTGGCGCATGGGACCAGATTGCCGTCTTGGGTATTCAACTTGACGCCGTCGATCCGCCGCCGCCCGTTCCAGAGCCAAGCACCTTGGCTTTGGCAGGTTGCGGTCTGCTTGGATTGGGACTCGTCGCTTGGCGCCGACGCAGGTAGCCCAACGCCGTCGTCCATGTAAATCACGCACCCAGCCCCGTCCGGCCTCGTTGGTCTGACGGGGCTTATTAATTGCGCGCAATTCTCTAGTTCGGGCGCCACGCTGTCGCTAGCCCACTACCTCTGATAAATCGGCAACTGCCGGTACGTCACCGCCAGCGCCAGCGTGTACATCGTGGTCGGATAGACTTGCCCGCTCCCTTCGCGGAACCACGCGCCGTTGCTTTGCTGCTTGGCCAGCAGGTAGCGATACATTCGCTCGGCGTACTTTTCCCACGCCTCGCCGCCGAACTGAAACATCCCTTGGGCGGCGTAGTACGTCGCGTATTCATGATGGGCGTCGGGGAAGAGTTCTGGGGTCGCGGTTACCTTTAGCAAATAAGCGGCCGTCTTGCGGTTCGATTCGTCGGCGTGGTGGCCCGTCAGCTCGCGGCACAGCAGCCCGGCGGCGGAGCAGGCCGGAGTCGCCGCGACGGGCGTGGGGGCACTGTTCCGGGTGAGCGCCCACATGGCCAGGGTATCGTAGCGGTAGCCCCCCTCGGCATGTTCGCAACGGCTCATGTAGCCGAGTGCGTCGTCGATCGCCTTGTTCGGAACGGGCGCCCCGTTGAGCCGCGCGGACCGCAGCGCCATCAGGCACCAGCCGGTCACCGACATGTCGCTGTCCCGCGAGTCAGGGTCGTAGCGCCACCCGCCGCTGTTCTCCGCCTTTTGCTTGGGCGCCTGCTGGGCGTCGAGAATGATTTTCAACGCCCTCGGCATCACCACGTCAATCCGCCGCTGGCGATCCGCGTCGACCATGCCGGAAACTTCAGACAGAAACAGCGTGGCGATGCTGTGTTCGTACATCTTGCCGCCGCGCACGCCCAGGTAGCCGTTCTTCGTGTGCGTGTCCAGAATGTAATCGATGGCCCGATTGATGTTGTTGCCATACGGGGCCGCGCCGGGGCGATATCCCTTGGCCAAGAACGCCATGCCGCTTAAGCCCGCCACCGCATTGGTCTGTCCGTGAACATCCGCGAACGATCCATCGCCGGCCGGATTATCGGCCTGAGCCCGGGCCAAGAACAGCAGCGCCAAATCCACCGCCCGGTCCACGCTCTGACGAAACGGAGCCAACCGCGGCGACTCTTCGTCCGCCGCCGCCGGTCCGCAACACAGCAGCACGCACGCGACGGCCGCCGCGATCCAGAGCGGCCGCGTGCAACGGAGGTTTCCAGACTTCATCAAAAATCCCCCGGTTCCTATGGTCGCGGCTAATAATAGTGACTCGCCAAGCTTAATCCATAGCGTACT